>NZ_CAXSVO010000012.1:0-131068 GCF_964240875.1 Ruminococcus sp. 5_1_39BFAA
GAGACATCATTATGGAACTGATATAATAATTCGCTGTTTTTGTGCAAGAGACAGGAACTTTATTTTGCGGGGCGACACATGGGTAGCCTGGGGCGCAGGGCGGGTACCTGTGGGTATCAATACCGCAGACGGGAATTTCAATACAGTGGAAAAGACCGGTGGTGCGGCAACGGTTACACTGACAACTGCACAGATGCCTGCACATACCCATACGTTTACCGGAAGTTCCGCTACTACAAGCAGCAAAGGGGCGCATACCCACAATGTCGGTCGTGACGGGGATGGTGCATCAGGCTCAAGCACGTATACTGTCCACAGCGCGGGAGTGTCCGGCGCAGGGGGAACATCCCCAACAAACAGCGCGGGCGCGCATACCCATACACTTACCGCGAAAGGCACGAATGCCAATACGGGAGGCGGTGGGGCGCATTCAAACCTTCAGCCGTATATCGTCTGCTATATGTGGAAACGGACGGCTTAATATAAAAAAATAAAACGAATGTGGAAAACAGGCAGTTCATCCTTCGGGACGGCTGCCTTTTTCAATACAAAAATCAAAGAAAGAGAGGAACGGAGCATGAAAAATTTTATTGAAGCGGCACAGTACGCATTCGCGGCACTTGGAGGGGCGGTGGGCGCTGTCATGGGAGGTTTTGACGGATTCCTGTACGCCCTGATTGTGTTCGTGGTGGTGGACTACCTGACGGGCGTCATGGCTGCGGTTCTGAATAAGAAGCTGTCCAGCGAGGTGGGTTTCCACGGGATTTTTAAGAAAGTGGTTATCTTCGCACTGGTGGCGGTGGGGCATATCGTGGATGCCTATGTCATTCAAAACGGGAGCGTCATCCGTACGGCGGTGATTTTCTTTTATTTATCCAATGAAGGGATCAGCATCCTGGAGAACGCATCGGTCCTTGGGCTACCCGTGCCGCAGAAGTTAAAGGATGTATTGGAACAGTTGAAAGATGGGAAAGAGGGAGAGTAAGCATCGGGTTTCCGGTGCTTTTTCCTTTGGAAAGAGAGGACAGGATTATGAAATTAGTACAGAGTATTTTGACTAAAAACCCCTGTTATACGGCAGGGAGAAAGATCACGGTCAAGGGGCTGATGCTCCATTCCGTAGGATGCCCGCAGCCCAAGGCATCGGTGTTTATCAATTCGTGGAACAGCCCGTCTTATAACAATGCCTGTGTGCATGGTTTTATTGACGGCAACGACGGCACGGTGTATCAGACGCTTCCATGGAATCATCGTGGCTGGCACTGTGGTTCCGGCAGTAAGGGAAGCGGAAACAATACCCATATCGGAGTGGAAATGTGCGAACCGGCGTGCATCAAGTACACATCGGGCAGTAACTTTACCTGCTCGGATAAAGCAACGGCAAAGGCTGTGGCAAAGAGAACGTATGAGGCGGCGGTGGAACTGTTTGCTATGCTTTGTAAGCAGTACAACTTAAACCCGACCGCTGATGGCGTCATCATCAGCCACAGGGAGGGGCACAGCCGGGGCATTGCTTCTAACCACGGAGACCCGGAGCATCTGTGGAATGGACTCGGCATGGGCTACACCATGGATGGATTCCGCAAAGCAGTAAAGGCGAAGATGAATGGCTCTGGCAGTTCTGGCAGCAGCACTGGAACTTCCGGCCTGCAGGCGTCTGCCCTTAAAAATCTCTCTGAGGCAGATGTGATCGCCAAGGTGGGGCCGCTGTTTACCGCAGACCAGAAGACAAGCGGTATTCTGGCATCGGTATCCCTGGCACAGTTTATTCTGGAGAGCGGATACGGGAAGAGTGAACTGGCACAGAACGCCAACAACTGCTTTGGCATGAAGAAGTCCCTGTCCGGGAATACCTGGAGTGGTTCCACCTGGGACGGCACTTCCATCTACACCAAGAAAACACAGGAATACGAGAATGGTGCATATATGACGGTAACGGCAGATTTCCGCAAATATCCGTCCGTGGAGAAATCCATTGCAGACCATTCCGCGTATCTTTTGGGAGCGAAGAATGGTGCGAAACTGCGTTATGATGGCTTGAAAGGCTGCACGGACTATAAGAAAGCGGTGCAGATCATCAAGGATGGCGGATATGCAACTTCCCCGACCTATGTGGAGAACCTCTGCTCCATCATTGAGAAGTGGAAGCTGACACAGTATGACGTGGCAAATGCCGGAACTGCGGAAGTCTGGTACCGTGTGCGTAAAACCTGGGCAGACGCAGCATCCCAGAAAGGCGCATTCCACAGCCTTGCCAATGCGAAGAAGTGTGCAGATGAGAATGCGGGGTATTCCGTGTTCGATGAATCCGGCAGGAATATCTATACCGGAAAACAGGCTGCCTTTCAGCCGTATCTGGTGAAGGTGTCAGCCTCTGACCTGCGTATTCGCAAAGGCCCCGGCATCGATAAGGCCAAGACCGGGAAGTACACGGGAAAGGGTATCTTTACGATTGTAGAGGAAGCGGACGGCCCCGGCGCATCCAAGTGGGGGCTTTTGAAAGCGTACCAGAAGAACCGTGATGGCTGGATTTCGCTGGACCATGCACAGAAGGTATAAGTAAAAAGTAATAAAAACGGTGCCCACTGAGGAAGATTTCCTTAGCGGGCATCATTTTTACATGGGCTTTTGTAGTGGAGGGGTATGATGAAGAACCAGGATATTATAAAACTGAATGATTTGAGACAGCAGGGCAAGGGCGCGGCGGAAATCGCGGAAACGCTAAACTTGCCATTGAACACAGTAAAATCTTATCTGCGCCGGCACCCGGAAGCAGACACCTCCCGTGTCTGCCCGCAGTGTGGGAAACCAGTGGTGCAGAAGGAAGGGCGGAAGGAGAAGAAGTTCTGTTCAGATAAATGCCGTAACCAATGGTGGAACAGCCACCAGTCGGAGATCAAAAAAGAGGCATATTACACGCTGGTGTGCCAGTTTTGCGGAAAGGAGTTTGAGAGCTATGGGAATCAGAGAAGGAAGTTCTGCAGCAGGAAATGTTACGGAAACCACAGAAAAAAACTCGCAGGAAAAGTATTCAGCGGATAACCTGATGGTCTACCGGGTGTCCCTTTCCCTGATTGACAGCCTGTATTCGGGCGGGCATCTTACGGCAGCAGACCGGAGGAAAGCATACACAATCATTGCCAGACGCCACGGCTTATCTTTGGATAGTATTTTCGCGGAAACCGCTTGATATATCTCCGCTTTAGAGTGATGAATATGGTACGCCAAAGATGGCGGAAATTGATACAAGGAGGGATAACATGGGCAGAAAAGTGACACGGGTGGCTTTTAACGTACCGGAGATTCCAAAAAAGAAAAACGTGGCGGCTTACTGCCGTGTGTCATCCGGAAAGGACGCCATGCTCCATTCGCTGGCGGCGCAGGTCAGTTATTACAGTGAGCTGATCCAGAGCCATGGGGAATGGGAATATGCCGGGGTCTATGCGGATGAGGCAAAAACCGGAACCAAGGACACCAGGGAAAATTTTGTGCGGCTGCTTTCCGACTGCCGTGCGGGGAAGATTGACTTGATACTGACCAAGTCGATTTCCCGGTTTGCCAGAAATACGGTAACGCTGCTGGAGACGGTGCGGGAGCTGAAGCTGATGGGCGTAGATGTTTACTTTGAAGAGCAGAACATCCATTCCATGAGCACAGACGGGGAGTTCATGCTGACCATCCTGGCATCCTATGCACAGGAGGAGAGCCGGTCGGCAAGCGAGAACCAGAAATGGCGCATCAAGAAGAATTTTGAGGAAGGGAAGCCATGGAGCAGTACGCTTCTTGGTTACCGCAACGTGAACGGGCGCTTTGAGATCGTGCCGGAAGAAGCACAAACCGTGCGGATGATTTTTGACTGGTATCTGGAGGGGCTTGGGGCAACCGCTATCCGGGACCGGCTGAATGCCATGGGAATCAAGACGAGGCTGGGGAATCAGTGGAACAGGAGCCCGATCTTAAAGCTGCTCCGTAATTACACCTATACCGGAAACCTTCTCCAGCAGAGGACCTACCGTGAGAACCACATCACGAAAAAGTGCATCATCAACCAGGGTGAAAAACCGATGTACCTTGCGGAAGGCACCCATGAGGCGATCATTGACATGGATACCTTCAACCAGGTGCAGGAAGAGATCAAACGCAGAGCGGAGAGATATAAAAGCCCGGAAGGAAAAAAGTGTGAGACATATCCCTTCACTGGCATGGTCCGGTGCGGCTGCTGCGGGAAAAATTATGTGAGGTCAGGTACACAAAGTTACCGGACATGGACCTGCAGGACCCGGAGAAAAGAGGGGCTGAAACATTGTGACGCAGAGATCATCCCGGAGGAAGAACTGATACGGCTTACCGCAGAGATACTCAGTGGGGAAGTTACTGAGGATGCCGTCAGGGATAAAATAACGGTTATCCGGGCAGAGAAAGACCGCACCCTGGTATTCTGTTTCAAGAATGGCAAGGAAACCGTTAAACAGTGGCGGGAGCATGAAACCGTGCATGTCTGCACAGAGGAGCAGAAGAGGCAGATCAGCCGGAAAAATTCTGGCAGGAAACGGACAGAGGAACAGCGCAGGCAGCAAAGTGAGCGGATGAAGGAATACTGGAAAGACCGCGAGTTCCCGGAGGAGCAGCGCAGACGGCAGAGTGAGCAGATGAAAGCATATTGGAATGACCGGGAAGCATCAGAGGGGCACAGGCAGACGGTGAGCCGCCTGATGAAAGAAATGCGGGCAAAGGAAACAGGAAAGGGGGCGCAGAACGATGGCTAATGTGACAGTGATCCCGGCAACCAGGAATTTCCACACCGGAATAAGGAAAGATGCCGTGGTCCAGAAAAAGACCGCCGGATATGCCCGTGTCAGCACGGACAGTGAGGAGCAGCAGACCAGCTACGAGGCGCAGGTGGATTATTACACTAACTACATTAAAAATAACCCGGAATGGGAGTTTGTCGGCGTGTATACCGATGAGGGTATCAGCGCAACCGGCACCAAGCACCGGGACGGCTTTAACCAGATGATACAGGATGCGCTGGACGGAAAGATCGATTTGATCGTCACCAAGTCGGTATCCCGGTTTGCAAGGAACACGGTGGACAGCCTTACCACGGTGCGGAAACTAAAGGAAAAGGGCGTGGAGGTGTACTTCCAGAAAGAAAACATTTACACTCTGGACTCCAAAGGGGAACTGCTGATCACCATCATGTCCTCCCTGGCGCAGGAAGAATCCCGGTCCATTTCAGAGAATGTGACCTGGGGCCAGAGAAAGCGGTTTGCAGACGGCAAAGTCAGCATCGCCTACAGCTCTTTCCTCGGCTACCAGAAAGGGGAGGACGGGCAGATGGAGATCGTGCCGGAGGAGGCAGAAATTGTAAGGCTTATTTACCGGATGTTCATGCAGGGAAAGACGCCTTACGCCATTGCAAAGTACCTGATGGAAAAGAAGGTCCCCACACCGACCGGGAAACAGCGGTGGCAGCACCGGACGATTGAGAACATACTGACCAATGAAAAGTACAAGGGCGATGCCAGGCTCCAGAAGTGCTATACGGTGGACTTCCTTTCCAAGAAGCGGAAAGTGAATGAGGGCGAGGTTCCGCAGTATTATGTGGAAGGCAGCCATGACGCCATCATCGCACCTGCAGAGTGGCAGATGGTACAGCTGGAGATGGAACGCAGGAGGAACATGGGGCGGAGCCATAACTGCTGCGGAACGTTTTCTGCAAAGCTGAAATGCGGAGACTGCGGGGAATTCTTCGGTTCCAAGGTCTGGCACTCTAACAGCAAGTATAAACGCACCATCTGGCAGTGCAACGCCAAGTTTAAGGGAGAGAGCAAGTGTACTACGCCGCATCTGTACGAACAGCGGATACAGGAGTTATTTCTGGAGGCGCTGGGGCGGCTACTGGAAAACCGGGAGACGGTCATGGATGACTGCCGTGCAGTGATGGATGTACTTGGGGATTGCAGCACCATTGAGAAGGAACTGGAATCCGTCAGTAGCGAGATGGAGGTAGTCACCGGGCTGATCCAGAAGCTGATTGTGGAAAACGCAACCCGGAAACTGGATCAGAACGATTACCGCAGGAAGTATGAGGGATATGTGAATAAGTACGCAGCTTTAGAGAGCCGGATGGACAGCCTGAAAAAAGACCGGGAGAGCCGGGAAATCAAGTTTGACATTTTCAGCGGGTTCCTGTTTGAACTGAGTGAACTGGAGGAACTGCCGCTGGAATTCGAAGTGAAGCTGTTCCACAGCCTGGTGGATTATGCAACAGTGTACCATGACGGGAGGGTGGTGTTTGCCTTTCGGAATGGCGCGGAGGTTGAGACAAGAATATAGGAAAAGAGGGATGCCCCGGAATTCAGTGTGGAGATGCTGGTTCCGGGGCTTATTTTTGTTAATGTATAGCACAGTTTATTCTGTTTTCAGTTCTGGATAACTTACCAAGCTAAGAATTTCTCCCTTTCCTACCCCATCTATTTCACGGAGTGAAACGGTCATCTGAAATTGCAAGCTGTCACGTTCATTATATACACAATAAGTAATGGTTGCTGTTTGATCTGAAACTGAAAACAAATCCTGCGGATCTAATATATTTCCTTCTGCATCGTAAATCCTCATATCCTTATTTTTCCAATAATCAGGAATCCAGTATATATAATCTTCGTCTGAAAAAATCTGTTCTAAGCCATCGTCTGAGTCATTACAGATGGTTTCACAATAATAACCGTCGTTTGCCGATATATAGAGAGAATATCCTTCACCTAAAGGCGTTTGTATTTTTTCAAGCGTAAATGTTTTATCCGGTATTAAGTCAATCTCGCTGGCTCCGGATAGATCCTGGGCATATACTTTAATCGGATACTCATCCATTATCCCGTAATGCCCATTCGCAAAAAATCCTGTTATTCCAATGATAAGCAATAAAAAAACAGCACTGCAATAACGCAATTTTAATGCCTTCTTCCTTTGCTTGGCAATTTGGTGTGCATTTTCAATAATCTGGACTTTTTTCTTTTCACTTAGCATGATTTCAGTTTTCAATTCATTCATTGTCATTCTCCTATTTTTAATTTTAATTGCTCACGAGCCCGCTGTAGCCGTTTTTTTACCGCAGCATCAGATATTTTTAATATGTTTGAAATTTCCTTTACCGAATAACCTTCTATGGAATGTAAAATGATAACGGATTTATATTTTGTGGGTAATAAGGAAATCTCCCTCAAAATTTCCTGTTCACCTAAAGTGGTTTCAGATATATCCGTTTCACTAATAGGGGAAGAAGGATGACGTTTCCAGTATCGGATTTGGTTTTTGCATATATTGATGCAGACGCGCATTAACCACGCTTTTGCATGCTCTTCATCTTTCAACTTTGGTTTTTTTAATAAATATCTCACATAGGTTTCCTGAACGGCATCTTCAGCGTCATGGGTATTTGATAGCATGAATAGCGCCATTCGATAAAGAAGATCCATATGCTCAGTAAATAATGTTTCTGCTCTCATCATCTTTACCTCTTTATATAGAACACACCATAGAGCTTAATGCGGTGACATTATTATTTTATAAAATTTCAAATAGCTGAACTATAAATTGAAATGCCGTCTTGTTTATTATTATCGATAAAGGAATATGTGTCCATATGAAAATGTGGAAAGGGGCTGGAGAAGGTGGCAGTTGATTAGCCAGATACTCAGAAAAATGGGAAATGAATAAATACAACATAAAGACCGTTGGTGGGTACGGATATAGTTTTGAAACGTGAAAAAACCGGCAGTTGCAACTATGAAGTAACTGCCAGTTTTTTTTCAATAAAAATAACCAGGTATATCAAACTGACCTGGTTATCTTAATTTTGTTATTGTATCTGGTCTGTCTTGATCTCCCCGCGTTCTTTTTCTATCTGCTCCAGATGCTGGATCAGTACATATTCAATGTAATTCGTCATAGAGCGGTGTTCATCTGTAGCAAGAATCCCGATTTTGTCAAACACTTCGTCCGACAGACGCAGAGTAAATACACGCTTGTTGGTTGCCATTTCCCTTGCCCTCCGTTCCGGGTATGAATTTATGGTATACCAATATGCGGTAAATTTATACGTTCACTAGACAGCTAAGTGATAGCACTTTACATCAAAAAGTGAAAAAGTAGACACAGATGGCAGTCTTTATTCTTCCATTTTAATTTCTCCATGCTCTTTTTCCACATCTTCTAAATGTTTGATCAGTATGTATTCAATATAGTTGGTTAAGGAGCGGTGTTCGCTGGTAGCCAGAATGCCGATTTTATCGAATACTTCATCTGACAAACGTAAAGTAAATACTCTTTTATTGGTTGCCATATTCCCTGTCCTCCAATTTTAGTATAGGTAAATGGTAATCGAAATTGGATGTGAAATATACAGTCACTTGACAGGTAAGTGATAGCACTTTATATTGTAAGAGTAGTGAAAACAAAAGAAAGAGTGATAAGAGTGAAGAAAGTGATAAGGTGTGGAGTATGAAAAGGTTGTGCCAATGGATAAAGGCAAAATGGAGGAAATTCTGGAGGGATGATGAGTATGATCCTTATGTGAAGCATTTGAGCCAGTCGGATAAAAGGGAACTGTGGTATGGAGCTTTTATGGTCTGCATGTCCGTGGTCGCCCTTTGCAGTTTTTCGATTGCGTTCAGTAACATCCGGGTGAGCCGCCAGAACAGCGAAGATATGGAAGAACTTATGGAAATGGTAGCCACATATATGGGTTCTGCCACGAAGGATGAATATGAGGAGATTGCAAAGACCATACGGCATGATCTGGTGTTTTCTGAATATGGGCAGGAAATAGAGAACTATATCCGTTATATTCCCAATACGGCAGACATCTGCCGGACATGCGGAGAAGGGTTCCCGTCACAGGTGTACCTTGTGTGTACCAATACGGGAGAACTGTATGACCTAGATTTATTTGAAAAAGGGGCGAATCCGGACGCTGGCGAATATGGTTACATGAGCATGAGCTTTGGATATGATGAGGTAAGCCAGACAAGTCTGCATATCACAAAAACTCCGGAGAATAAGGAAGGAACTGTGACAGTGCAGAGGGGACGAGGGATTGTCAGCGTCCAGAGAATGAAATCGTTATTTTGTGATGACTGTATCCGGGAGATGTTAGAAACAGTTGAAAACCAGCTGGTAGAAGAATTCGTGATCTTTGACGCAGAAGGACAGAAGTTTTACGCTGTGGATGACGGAAGTGTGCAGATCGGGGATTATGAACTGCAGGTGGAGTATGACGAGGGAGATTATGAAATAGAAGTGCGGTATGCGAAATAGGTGGGAAAAAGCATGGATATAAAAGCAGATAGTTTTTGGGTTAATTACATACGTGTGAATAACAGTTCACAGAAAATTCACAAAAATTATTAGCACTCACTCTTGACGAGCGCTAATAAAAGTGTTATAACACAGATAGAACAAAGGAGAAGGAAAGAAAGGAACCAGAAAAGGGTTCCGGTTTCTTCCCAATCATCCCCAGTTCCAATTAACAAGATGTTTTTAATTAGGAAAAGGAGCGATGACTTATGATGACACCTAGTATTTTTGGAGAGAACTTATTTGACGATTTCTTTGATGACTTTTTTGATTTCCCGTCCTTTGACGATAAGGCGATGCGTAAAGCGGAGCGGAAACTGTATGGACGCCATGCGGCGAATATGATGAAGACCGATGTGCAGGAACATGACGACCACTATGAGGTGGACATTGATCTGCCAGGCTTTAAGAAAGACGAACTTTCCCTGGAGCTGAAAGATGGCTATCTGGTAATCAGCGCGGCGAAGGGGCTTGACAAGGACGAGAAGGAAAAGAAAACAGGCAGATTTGTCCGCCGGGAGCGTTATGCAGGCAGCATGAGCCGGTCTTTCTATGTCGGGGAGGATGTAAAGCAGGAAGATATTCATGCGAAATATGAAAGCGGGGTATTGAAACTGAGCATTCCGAAGGCAGAAACAAGGAAGCCGGAGGTTGAAGAAAAGAAATATATTGCCATCGAGGGATAACGGCACCTCTTAATATAAATTAAAACCAGGCAGCCCGGAGTTCGGCGCGGTGTGTGTGAAACCGTCCGGCTCCGGGCTTTTTTTGTTTGTGGTAGGAAAAAAGCCTGACCTGTGGTAGAATAATGGCAAACAGAGGAGGCAACAGAGAATGGATAACAATTTAGAGCGATTTTTAATCGCACAGCAGACTTATTATCAAACTGCCTTGCAGGAGATAAAATCCGGGAAGAAGCGCAGCCATTGGATGTGGTTTATTTTTCCGCAGATAGCGGGGCTTGGCTACAGTGAGACTGCCCGGTATTATGCTATTAAGAATATGGAAGAAGCGAAAGCATATATGGAAGATTACACGCTTGGAACGAATCTGATTGAAATATCTCAGGCACTTCTGGAGATAAAATCCAATGATGCGGACGAAGTGATGGGCCGGCCGGATAACTTGAAACTGAAATCTTCCATGACCTTATTTGCTCTGGCAAAACCGGAATGTGAAGTATTCCAGAAGGTATTGGACAAGTTCTTCCATGGGGAACGGGATCAGAGAACTGTGGAGATTTTGAGAGGATAATTTTTGAAACTAATAAATGTGTATGGTTTCCAGATACAAATAGGGAGGAACTGAAATGAGATTTGGTTATGGCGGATTTGACATGGGTTTCGGTGCATTTGAAATCATGTTTACTATAGTATTTGTAATCGTCATTGGAACCTTTATTGTAACGGCTGTGAAAGGAATCAGTACGTGGAATAAAAATAATCAGTCTCCGCATTTGTCTGTATCGGCAGTGATTGTATCCAAACGAACAGAGGTTACGCACCACAGTCATGCAAATGCTGGTGATGCGACGGGAGTGCATGGATATAGTACATCTTCTTCTACGTGGTACTATGTGACATTTCAGGTTGAAAGTGGAGACCGGATGGAGTTTTCTGTTAACAGCTCAGAGTATGGTATGTTAGCGGAGGGAGATTGTGGAAAGCTGTCCTTGCAGGGGACAAGGTATTTATCTTTTGAACGTAATGAAGGATGTGATTTTAGCAAAATTCGATGAGGAAGATGTTATTTAGATCTTATTTGTGTCAAAGAAACATTCAATTTCTATAAAAAATGAGTATCTGCATATGGTAATACGTTGCCCCGACTATTGTGAAGTCTGGTGATATGGAAATCACTTTTTAGATTCACATTTGTGCATACTGAATTATAATTTCTACGAGAATATTCGTAAAGGCTGCTGCGTACCGCAGATGCGGCAAGGCCTTGACGAATATTCTCATAGAAACGAACACGTAATCAAGCACAAAAAGGCGATTTCCGAGTACTGGAACTCTGATTTCCAAATTTCCAGATTCGAGATTTCGAGCCGCAAGAATATTCATCTCGGTCGCATATTCAGGATATTCGGAAAAATACCAGTCTTCAACAGGATGTCCTTATCTTATTTATTGGTGTTCTTCCAGCCAGCGGACTGCACAGTGCGCCAAACAAGCGGAGCCGATTGGACAAACATCCTCATTGAACCGAACTTTCGGATTGTGTGCAGGAGCATCTCCCCGTTCATCCATATATCCTGCCGAAAGATACATGTATACGCTGGGGACTCTCTCTGCAATATTCGCAAAGTCCTCAGAAGCACTGGCTGATGTGTCAGGAACAGGAGTCAGACCAGGGATTGGCAGTTCTTTCATATAGTCCACTATTTCGTTCGTCATATCAGGATCACATACTAACGGCGGCACCTCAGAAATCATCTCAATCTCTGCCGATCCTCCAAATACCTCCGCAGTCTTGTGAACAACCTCCTTCAGCCGCCGAAGCAGTTTCTCGCGGCTGGCACTGTCATTGGTGCGCAAGGTTCCTTGGAGGACGGCAGTATCCGGGATGATGTTGGGTGCTGAACCTGCGGAAAAATTGCCGATGGTTAGCACACAGGATTTGCTGGGATCTGCTTCCCGCGCAATCAACGATTCAAAGGCAAGGTACATATGAACACCGATATTGATTGGATCGATGGAACTGTGCGGATATGCGCCGTGAGCACCCCGTCCATGGATTGTGATTCGGAAACCATCCACAGAGTACATCATGGTTCCGCCGCTGTTGTACATGAATAAGCCCACAGGCATCCTGCCAGAACCGACATGATAGGCTAGAGCTGCATCCACACCCTCCAGTATCCCATGCGCCAGCATATCTTTCGCACCCTCAAAGGTTTCTTCCGCAGGCTGGAACATAAACCGGACCCTGCCAGCCAGCATGGATTCATTTTCTTTCAGCATCTTTGCCGCTGTCAGCAGCATGGCTGCATGGAAATCATGGCCGCAGGTATGAGCCTCTGTGCCGGTTGGACAGGAAAAGGGTTCGCCGCTTTCCTCCGGCATAGGCAGTGCATCCATATCCGCTCGGAGCAGGATTGTTCTGCCCCCTTCCTTGCCCAACTCCGCAGTCACTCCATGCCCGCAGGGATGTGGAGCCAATCCATGTCCTCTCAACTGATCCATAATATAGGCTTGTCCTTTTGGCATATGAAGGCCCACTTCTGCGTTGCGGTGCAGCCAACGGCGGTGAGAGATAGTTTCTTCACGCAGTGCCAGCGCCCGTTTATAAAAATCCATAATCATACCTCCTTAATTTGCTGCGAAAAATTAATAAACATATATTGAGAAAATTATAGCAATCGGCGTTGATAACGTCAACAATGTTTATAGTTTGCCCACTATTTACAAAAAAGACGCATCTGGGCATCACAAAAGTTTTAGCAAGCCGCATGGGTAGACGTAACAAAAGCCGGTGTTACATGGAATGGGGATGCTTCAGAATGGTGTGTTGAGCCATATAACACAGTAGTATAGCATACAGACCTTGGGGAAAGTCTATAAACACTACTGTTTTATAATACGGGGGATGTTTTATTTCTGGCGGAGCGAAATTATGTTGCGTGTATGGGCTGTTCTACAAGAGATAAAGCCCGGGCAGAAGAGAGAGTTGCTATATGGGAAGTTTTTCCTGTGATAAGTATATTTTTTTTATGCTGGCTAATACTATATCACAAAAATGAATGATAAGGAAGGTCAGTATATGAGCAATAACATGGATTTAGGTTATGAGATGTTTTGTTATCAGTGTGAACAGACAGCGAATGGAAAGGGCTGTACAAAGTTAGGCGTTTGTGGAAAAACACCGGAAATTGCCAATCTGCAGGATTTATTGATTTTTCAGATCAAAGGGATCAGCTGTTTTGGAAAATCACTGGCGGCAGCTGGACAGGAGATTGAAAAAAGCGTGATAAGTTTTATTGAAAACATTCTTTTCACCACGCTTACAAATGTCAATTTTGATGCTAAGGAACATGTGAAATTGCTGAGAAAATCACAGGAAATCAAAGAAAATTTAAGGGAAAGGGCAGGGGAGATTAAAAATCATACTGCCCATGCTTCTTATGATCTTCCGGAAACAAAGACGGAGATGTTAAAGGATGCGCATCTGGCAGGAATTATGTATGATAAATCCTTAGATCCGGATATTCGTTCTTTGAGGCAAACGATTTTATACGGACTAAAAGGTATCAGCGCATACGGGCATCAGGCGAGAGAACTGGGCTATTACAGTGACCAGGTAGATGATTTTTATATTCAGGCATTGGAGGCTCTCACAGACGATAGCCTTACAGTAGAAGAACTGATCCGGATGACCATGCGTACCGGAGAAATGGCAATTGCGGTCATGAAAAAACTGGATGAAGCAAATACGGAGGTTTACGGAAATCCAGCTCCGCACAAGGTCAATATCCATATGAAGAAGGGGCCTTTTATTATTGTTTCAGGTCATGATCTCAAGGATCTGGAAATGCTGCTGGAACAGACAAAGGGGAAAGGAGTCAATATTTATACGCATGGAGAAATGCTGCCATGTCATGGGTATGAGGGATTAAAAAAATATCCTCATCTTGTGGGAAATTTCGGAGGGGCATGGCAGGATCAGCAAAAGCAGTTTGACAACCTTCCGGGATGTATTTTGATGACCACGAACTGCCTGATGCGGCCAAGGGAGAGTTATAAAGACCGGATCTACAGCACGAATGTGGTAGGATGGGAAGGAGTAAAGCACATCGGCAGAAAAGAAAACGGGGACAAGGATTTTAGTGAAATCATTCAACAGGCAATAGAACTGGGCGGTTATCCGGAAGATCAGGAGCCGCAGGAGATATTGGTTGGATTTGGGCATCATGCCGCATTAAGTTATGCTGAAAAAATCGTGGAGGCTGTAAAGGCGGGAAAAATCAGGCATTTCTTTCTGATTGGCGGTTGTGACGGAGCAAGACCCGGACGAAATTATTATACAGAGTTTGCAAAGCTGGTTCCGGAAGACTGCATGATTTTAACGCTGGCATGTGGAAAATACAGATTTAATAAACTGGAATTTGGAGAAGTAGCGGGCTTGCCCAGGCTTCTGGATGTCGGGCAGTGCAATGATGTATATTCTGCAATACAGATTGCGACAGCCCTGGCAGATGCTTTTGATACCGATGTAAATGGGCTGCCGCTGTCATTGATCTTATCCTGGTATGAGCAAAAGGCAGTTGCTGATTTGCTGGCGCTACTGAGTCTGGGAATAAAAGGTATTTATCTGGGTCCAACCCTGCCGGCATTTTTGAGTCCGAATGTGCTGCAGTATCTGGTGGACACTTTTGATTTGCGGCTGATCAGTAATGCGGAGGATGATATTAAGAACTGCCTGAAACAGAATATTTAAGGAATTTGCATCAGGGGGTGAGGGCTGCCTCTCCAGCCGTTTATGATGGTATAGGAGATAACGCTGTTTTCCTTCGATAAAGGAGAAGAAATTTCCACCCATGCATCCGGTGGGGATGCGATGGTAACTGTGCTGGAAGGCATAGGGAAATTCACCGTAGGGGGCAAAATATTTATTCTTAATGAGGGAGAAACGCTCATTATGCCTAAGGATGTTCCGCATGCAGTGTACGGAGAGGAACGGTTCAAAATGCAATTGACGGTTTCTTTTTGAATATCCTGTCAGGTTGATAATTTAACAATAGGGAAATTTTCAGGTAAAAGGCTCAAATTTAACGATAGCAGACATGAAAAGGCGCTATCGTTAAATTTTTATATAGGCAGTCGCAAAAAAGGAACAATATCTACTCAAAAAACGATAGGGTGCATTTTCAAACCCAAGGGTGCAAATTTAACGATTCCTACTCAGAAAACGATAGTATCGTTAAATTATACCCTCAAGGCTCACGAAAAAGATACAATCCCTACTCGAAAAACGATAACAGCACCTACGAGGGTGCATCCGACATTACAGAAAACGCCCTAACCATGGGCGTTTTCGTATACTCAAAAAACGATAGCTCCGATTTTGGAATTGTATCAATTTGCTTACGCAATATGGCTTGCGTACCATAAATTGATACAATGCACCCTTTGAGCGTTGAGGGTGCAAATTTAACGATTACCCCTACTCAAAAAACGATAGGGTGCATTTGGGTAGAAATGGCGGATTTTTCAGTCTCATGATGATTGAAGTGTTGTTTAGTATCAGGATGTAATAGCAGATAGAAAAGTTCATACTTGTATGTTATACTGGATAAAAGAGACAAACTGAGCCAAATCGCTACGCCACAGCCTTGGTAGGTCATCGCGCAGCGATTTGGTTCAATCGATGTGAGGAAAGTTGGAAATGGGAAAAGAACTATCGGAAATGTCTTTAGAAGAATTATGGGAACTGTTTCCTATATTCTTGGTTGAACATAATGATAAGTGGAATATATATTATGATGAAATTGAAAATTTTCTAAAAATCACATTGTCTAAGTACCCGATTGAGAGAATTAGTCATATTGGGAGTACTGCAATATCTGGGATATGGGCAAAAGATATTGTTGATGTACTGATTGAAGTATCAAAGGATTCCGATATTGAGAATACTGCAAAGGTAATTGAAAAGAACGGGTTTATTCGTATGTCAACAGAAGCGGATAGAATATCGTTTAATCGTGGATATATGAAAGACGGATTTGCTGATAAAGTTTTTCATGTACACCTCCGCTATGCTGGAGATAATGATGAATTGTATTTTAGAGATTATTTGAATGAACATACACAAATAGCCAAGGAATATGAAAGGATGAAATTGCAATTGTGGAAGTTGTTTGAACATAATCGGGATGCTTATACTGACGCAAAGACAGAGTTTGTTAAGAAGTGGACATCTGAAGCAAAAAATGTTTACACAGGAAGGTACTGACAAATCCAGTTTGCCGAGGAGAAGCAAACCCAGCCGATCTGGTCAACATTCTGGTTATTGTCTATTCCGATGCGAAAGAAGCCGACATTAATCGTTTCGATACACAACACATCCCGATGAGCCAGTTGGTTTCCTACGAAAACCTGTAAACAGTGGCGGTTGAAATGCTACATTGAAAATCGGTTCTCATGGTTTAGATAGCCCTCGATGTAGAAAAGCCAGAGGGTAGAGGCGTCTACCTACTGGCTTTTATTATGCAAGAAGAATTTTGATGAATAAAACTTTAATATAGACCATTGTTCCATATTTTTAAAACTTATGAATTTCTGCTTGATTTTTATCGAAGTAGAATGTATACTAGAGCCATGGAAAAAAATTTAGAGCAAAATCAATATGAAGTTTTAACCAAAATCTTTCGCGCATTATCTGATAAGACCAGGCTTGAGATTATAAAAATATTAAGAGATAAGGGAGGTGAAATGAATTGCGGGGAAATAGGGGAGCGTATTAACATTCCTAAATCAACAGCTTCTTATCACTTTAGAACGCTTAGGGAGGCCGGCCTGACCAGAACCCGTAAAGAATCTCTTAATATCTATGTATCACTGCGTGAAGAAACATTTGAGAAGTATCTGCCAAATTTTCTTGATACTTTATAGTCCAGCAAGGAGGTAAAGTATCAAGATTATTTTTGCTCTATTAGTTCCATAATTCTAAAACTACAATATTTTGGAGGCGACTTATGAAGAAAACTTTTATTCTTCTGTTCTTGATCATGTTTTTAATCGGGACAGACACCTTTTTGGTATCACCGCTTTTACCGACTTTATCTGAAACTTATCAGATTCCCACCAGTATCTCAGGATGGATGGTAAGTGCCTATGCACTAGGTTATGCCTTGTTTGCCCTTATTTCCGGTCCGATATCGGACAGACTTGACTGAAAAAGAGTTATGATCTACGGATTAATCGCATTTTCAGTGTCTACTTTTTTATGTGGCCTTGCACCAACATTTTCTGCTATGCTGCTCTGCCGCTTTCTGGCAGGCGTTAGTGCTTCTTTTGTTACACCTCAGGTATGGGCGTCCATTCCTGTCCTGGTTCCACCAAAAGATGTTGTCAAGGCAATGGGGTACGCAAGTGCGGGATTGTCAATTTCCCAATTAGTAGGTATTCCTATCGGAAGTTATCTGGCCACTCTAACCTGGCACACTCCATTTTTTGTAATAGCAATTTTTGCATTAGTACTATTATTATTGATAGCAGCTATGTTCCCAAGCATAAAAACAATGGAAGATAACACACATGGCCATATTTCATTAATAAAAACTTATTCTGGATTACTGAGGACGCCGGATATAATTAAATACTTATTTGCCTATTTTATTTTTCAAATCGGTACGTTTACATCTTTCACCTTTATTGGAACTTGGTTTACAAAAGATTTTGAATTGATGCTTAGTGGTGTTGGAACCGCTATGATAGCAATAGGGTTAGGGAATACTATTGGCTCCCTTTATGGAAATCGTATTGTCAAAATTTTGGGGGACTCCAAAACCTTGTTGATTTCTATTCCTTGCTTAGCAGCTTTATATATAGTTCTGCCATTTGCCCCAAACCTAATATTCGCAGAAATTATATTGTTTTTTATTTTTTTGATAAATGGATGTACTTTTCCTATTCTCATGGCATTACTACAAAACTTTACAACGACTGCCCGTGGAACCGCATCCTCTCTTTTTAATGCAGCCATGTATGCAGGGACTACGTTAGGAGGAATCATAGGTGGTGCTTTGTTTAGTAGTGCTGCTGGTTTCAAAGGAGTAGCGATCTTTACAGCATTCATTTATCTTATATCAATACTATTCTTTTCAATCAGTGGTATTTTTAAGCCGGTTATGACTAAAAAATAATGATTATTTATGCAAAGGAGATTAATGCTATGAACTTTAAAGAAATTAATGTGAAAGATTTGCAATTTAACCCTTTTAGCACAATTGGATCAGATTGGCTGCTCATTACGGCAGGCGATGAAAAGAAATTTAATACTATGACTGCCAGTTGGGGCGGAGTAGGTGTGTATTGGAACAAAAACACTGTGACTACCTACGTCCGACCTCAGCGTTATACAAGGGAATTTATTGACGCTAATGAGTTATTCACGCTTTCCTTTTTCAAACCTGAATATAAAAAAGCTCTTAACATATGTGGGACTCTTTCTGGACGGGATTGCGATAAAGTTTCAAAGGCTGGATTAACACCCTATTTTATTGATGGAACGACAGCATTCCAAGAGGCCAAAATGATTTTTGTTTGTAAAAAACTGTATCGAGACACGATGCCTCCTGTAAATTTTCTTGAAAAAGAAAATGATGCAAAATGGTATCCGGATAAGGACTACCATATAATGTACATTTCAGAAATTGTAAAAATACTTGTTAGTGAATAAGTTATTCGTATGAGTTTCAAAAATATTTTATACCATGAAGGTGCCCTAGAGCCACTTTTACAATAGGCACTCTGGGACATCCTCTAACACCATAAAGCAGAATCTAATTTGGCGAGGAGGATTTAAAAATGATTATTGATAGTCACGAACATGTTATGTTGCCAGTTGAGACGCAAATCGAAAAATTAAATCAAGCAGGAGTAGATAAAGCAATATTATTTCCGTCAGCACCGCATCCAGAGAGAACAATAGGTTTAGATGGATTGAAAGCAGAAATGGCAGCGTTATATAAAGTATTGGCAGGTGAAAATAGTAAAGAAGCAAACAAACAACGGTTAATCAATAATCTTATAGAACAAAAAGATCATATTAAAAAATATCCTGATCGGTTTTTAGGGTTTGGAGCTGTACCATTGGGCTTATCAAAGGAAGAAACAAAAGAGTGGATTTTTCAATATGTAATTCAAAGCGATTTTAAAGGGGTAGGAGAATTTACACCAGGATCAGATGAGCAAATCCGGCAACTTCAAGTCATTTTTGAAGCAGTCAGTGATTATGAAAATTTTCCGTTATGGATACATACGTTTAACCCTGTTACGATGTCCGGTATAAAACTTCTGATGGAACTATGTGAACAGTTTCCAAATGTTCCTGTTATTTTTGGTCATATCGGATGCACCTTATGGTGAACCATTCTTATATCGTCAATTAATTGAATTTGTGAGTCCGACCAGAGAAATTGCTAATATGGTGCTTGGCGATAATATAAGCAGACTTTTGAAGTTGTAACGTTTGTATTTTGTATGCTTACTAGGGTGAATGGAATATTGGTTGAAAATTTTTTATCGGGACGGTAGCTTGAATACGATGGCAGAGAGTGTTATTCTTTATTTCATTATCAACACCCTATGCATAAACCGCAGAGGCAGATATGCAAAGTGGATACCACGTGTAATATATTTTTTGCTAAGGTTCACTTATACTTATTCAGACGGCAGACAGAAGACTTTAATTATTGAATATTAAATGAGTCAGGTGGTGATATTGGTTGGAATGATAGAAATAGTAATGAGGAAGATTACACCCTCCGGGAGTGTTTCAGAAACTGTCCTGGTTTCACTGCCGGGTGCGGAATCCCAGGAAACTACCCATAGTTCCGACATCCTCACCTTCCCCAATCTGGAAATCCGCATCAACGAACAGACCGTCTACCACAATGGCATTCCCATTCCCCTAACGCACCATGAGTTCTTCACACTGCTCCATTTAGCACAGCACCCATCCTGGGTTCTCTCTCAATCTATGATCTACGAGGCGGTCTGGAAAGCTCCGTCAGAGCATTGCGGGGCGGCGGTGACGAATGTAATAAGCCAGATCAGGCGGAAGATTGGAGATGGGTATATAGAGACTGTAGTGGGGAGTGGGTATAGGTTTGTGGGATGAGAAAAAAGTATCCCGGTTGGGTGCTTTCTCCTGAACAGATTTATGATGCCGTTGGGAAGGAGAATGTGGCCGGATGTGAGCGTGTGGTCTATAACGTGATTTGCCAGCTTAGAAGGAAATTGAAGAACCCGGATATGATCCAGACGGTTATCAGGAGAGGATATAAATTTGTGGAATAACAGGTTAGACAATAAGAGTGGGAGTAAGTATCGGTTTGTGAAATAAAATGAAATGCGGAGGCGGTTGAACCACAAGGAATGACTGGCCTCCGTTTTTATACCTCGCAATAGGACTTGACAAAACAAAAATGACACGGTATAATTGAACACAAGTTCAAAATTGGAGAGAAAAATGGCACAGGTATTGAAGGAAGAAATAAGGGAAAAGATTTTAAAGGCTGCTTTAGAAGAGTTTTATGATAAGGGTTATAAATCGGCTGCTATGCGAAATATTGCGGAGAAAGCGAAGATTCCTACTGGTCTTATTTATTCGTATTACAAGAATAAGGAAACTCTTTTTGATGCTGTTCTTCGTCCGGTTTTGTATGATTGGGAGAGGGTATTGACCGCTGGTGGAGAAAATAAGAGCAAGCATATGGATACGGAAATCTACGGATTGAGCAAAGCGGAGATTGAGTGCTTGCTGAATCTTTTTGATCATCGACAGGAATTTATTATCCTGATTGACAAAAGCAATGGTACAGTGTATGAGAATGAAAAGGAGCGCTTTGTTCAAGATATAGAAGATCATTTAGTAAAACATCGAAATGATAAAACTGCGGACACAGTTTTTATCCATATTATTGCAAATAATTTTGTAGATGGTCTGATGCAGATTATGTATCATTACCAGGGAAAGGAATGGGCAGTTATGATATTACAAAAGTTGTCAAAAATGTATTTGTCGGGAATCGGTCTTTAGACCGGTTCCCATTTTTTATTGAACAAAATTGAACTTTTGTTCAAAATTAAAGGAGGAAAGACGAATGATGTCACTATTTATACGAATATTTATCAAGAATAAGGATGATGTTTCAAATCCAAGTGTAAAGAAAGCCTATGCCACTTTATCAAGCGTTGTCGGCATCCTGTTAAATCTATTTTTATGTACAGCGAAAATTACGATTGGTCTTTTAAGCCATTCAGTTGCTATTTCAGCAGATGGATTTAATAACCTGTCAGACGCAGGTACCAATCTGGTGTCACTTCTTGGTTTTAAGATTGCAAGATACGGCGGGGGAAGTACACATCCTTTCGGGCATGGACGTGCTGCCGCAGTGATTGTGCTGGTACTGTCTATTCTGGTTAAGGTTTACATGTACTACTACAATAAGCAGTTTGGAAAGATTACCGACTCAGAAACTTTGAAAGCAACTGCCGCGGATTGTATCAGCGACTCGATTGCTACTACTGCAGTTTTGGTTTCTACTATTGTTTCTCATTTCACTCATTTTGAGATTGATGGTTATTGTGGTGTATTGGTGTCTGTATTCATTACTTTTGCAGGTGTGAAAAGTTTGTGGGGAGTATTAGGGCGCATCATGGGAAAAGCTGCAGATGCGGATATAAAGGATGACATTTTGCAGATGGTTAAATTACATCCAGAAATCGTTGCCGTTCATAATCTGATGCTGCACGATTATGGATTTGGATACTTTGTGGTTTCTATGCGTGTTGCGGGATGCAAAAAAGACAGCGAACAGCTTTACATCTCAGTAAATCAGATCGCTTATGAACTATATCAAAAATTTCATTGTGATTGTTTCATACAGATTGATTATCTTCTGGAGGACGAAGCATTAACGAATGATCTTACAGAACAAATATATTCTGTGATGAAAAAGTATAGTGAAGAAATTAAAATTGATAATTTTCGACTAATTGAAACTGGCCCTTTTATCAATGTGGTTTTCGATATGGTTTATCCTGCCGAACTGCAAAAAAGAGAGGAAGAAATCTGCAAAGACATTGTGGATAGGCTTGAGGCTGAAAGTCCAAGATTCCATACCATAATCAAAGGTATTATACGGCGTGAGCCTTTCAGCCTGCACCGATAATAAAGCATATTCGCAGAGCGGATATGCGCTGCTTCTTGATTTGTAAAAACAAATCAAGAAGATACACATTATTTTAACTTTAAGGAGGACATTCAAATGGCAGAAAAGTCAAATCGTATCTATTTATTGGAAGAAGCAGGAGTTACTTCCGCACTGCTTAAATTAGGGATACCGACGATGGTTGGTATGCTGATTTCTGCACTGTACAACGCTATTGATGCGTATTTCGTGGGTGGTCTGGGCATGAGCCAAATGGGAGCTGTATCTGTTGTGTTTCCAATCGTGCAAATCATCATAGGTCTGGGCATGATGTTTGGGGCAGGAGCTTCTTCATACATATCAAGACTGCTCGGAAAGGGCGATAACGAAGAGGCAAATAAAACAGCCTCTACATCACTTTTTTCGGGACTTCTTGTGGGTGCAATTATCATCATTGGCATTATGATTTTCCTTGATCCGGTACTTACGACATTAGGTTCAACCGAAACGATTTTGCCTTATGCAAGAGCCTATGCAAAAATCTATGTAACTGGTTCGATTATCAATGTTTTTACCGTTATGATGAATAACCTGCTTACTGCCCAGGGAGCTACAAAATTTACAATGATTGCTATGCTTACGGGAAGTATTGCGAATGTGATTTTAGATCCTATTATGATTTATGAAATGGATTTGGGCATTGAGGGAGCAGCTATCGCAACGGTTATCTCGTTGTGCATCAATATGGCACTTTATATCGGATACATCGTAAAGAAAAAAGGTGTTTTGAGATTCTCAGTTAAAAATATAGCACCTTCAAAGACCATCTATGCAGAAGTTTTGAAAATAGGCATTCCCGTACTTCTGTTCCAGCTTCTTGCAAGTGCATCTATGGGAAGTATCAATACCGCATCCAAACCGTATGGCGATTATGCAGTAGCAGCTATGGGAGCTGTTACCCGTATTATGACGGTTGTAACCTATGTTGTTTTTGGATTTCTGAAAGGATTCCAACCGTTTGCGGGATATAACTATGGTGCAAAGAAATTTGACAGATTGCAAAAGTCTATTAAGCTCTGTCTGGCCTGGTCAACGGTATTTGGAGTAATTGCAGCCATTATACTTGTTGTATTTGCAAACCCGATTGTTTCACTTTTTGGAACAGATGCAGAAATGATTGATCTAGCAGGAAAGGCACTCAGGCTAAATGCAATATTGTTTATTACTTTTGGCTTTCAAATGGTGTATGCGACACTGTATCTTGCTATTGGTAAAAGTTTAGTGGGAAGTGTACTCAGCTTGAGCAGACAGGGTATCTTCTTTTTCCCTCTGGTTTTTATATTGCCCCGCCTGTTTGGCTTAACCGGTGTGATATGGGTACAGCCTATGGCAGACTTTTTCACAACAATCATCACAGCGATTTTTGCAATAAAGATAAACCGTATTTTAGCAAATGGAATTTCTATATCCCAGCAGGAGGTGGTCTGAGCTGAAATTAGGAAAATCTTCAGAAGATTATCTGAAAGCTATTCTCATCATTCAAAAAGAGAAAGGTGAGGTACGATCTGTTGATCTTGCACGTTACATGGGATTCTCTAAGCCAAGCATCAGTCATGCTGTAAAAGTTTTGCGGGAAGGCGGTTTCCTTTCAATAGATGGGGATGGATTTCTCCATTTGACTGTTCAAGGAAAAGAGGTGGCAGAAAATATCTATGAGAAGCATCAGTTTTTTACAATGCATTTGATAGAGGTTGGGGTTAATCCGGTGCAGGCTGAAGCAGATGCTTGTATGATGGAACATTGCATCAGCGAGGAAAGTTTTCAGAAAATAAGAGAAGTGATAAATAAAGGCAGAACTGCAAAATGTGTTAAATTTCATGAGGATTGAAGCAATCACATCTATCCTCCAGGAAATAGAGGCTTTCCATGGAGGATAGATTACAGCACAAAATACATAATAGTCGCATTTTGTCGAAAAGTTTTTAAAATTATATACCATTCATAACTCATCCATAACTCGTTCATAACCCGGTGTTTTATAATGGCAGATAACGAGAAAAACCAGCAGCAACAAGGAATTCTTGTCCTACTGGTTTCACTCCTAATTTATGGTATTCAATACAAATTTTTAATTCAGTGGATTACACATTTGGAATTTTACGATGAGGTATTTTGAATACATTGGTAAAAGATAAAGCAGGGGCGTTTTGACTCCGCCAGGTTTTATGAAGCAGCAGGAAGGAAAAGCAAAAGTGGATGTACTATTTATTATGATGGAAAAAGTCCAGGAGGGCTTTTGTGATGAACTAATGAAACTGGCTGTTCAGTACGGTTATAGCATTAACAGGGCCACATATAGGACGAAAGATATGTCTTATGGTGAGTTAAGGATTATTCCGTCAAAGCGTCAGGTATTTTTGAATACGCAGGAGGTTTCCATGACAAGCAAGGAATTTGATATTCTGGAATTTCTTGCTAGAAATAAAGGACAGGTGTTTAGTAAAGAGCAGATTTATGATAGGATATGGGGAGAGTATTACGTGGCGGATGACCGGAATATTACTGCTTATATCAATAAAATCCGTAAAAAAATTGAAACAGATCAGTCAAACCCGATTTACATTCAAACGGTCTGGGGTGTAGGTTACAAATTTAATGAGAAGATAGGATGAGCAGGGATGTATGAAATATGCAGTCTCTGCTTATTTTATAAACAGAACTGCCATTTAGGACAAAGGAGGATTTTGAAATGGAAAAC
The DNA here is from genome assembly GCF_964240875.1 of Ruminococcus sp. 5_1_39BFAA. Classification (NCBI taxonomy): domain Bacteria; kingdom Bacillati; phylum Bacillota; class Clostridia; order Eubacteriales; family Oscillospiraceae; genus Ruminococcus; species Ruminococcus sp. 5_1_39BFAA. The sequence goes on from NZ_CAXSVO010000012.1 coordinate 24,996, forward strand.
GAGGTTATGGAAAAACTGGTTCTTTTTCTGCAGAATTTGAGGTGTGAGGATGTAAACAGGGAAACTCTGGTACACCTTGCTGGCTGTAAACGGGAAAAAGAAGGATTGAGGAATCTTTGTACTGGGTACGAGGAGTTGAAAGAGCGGATGTCTGTCTCTGATAAGGATTTTCTGGAAAAGTACATGGAGCAGGCAGAAAGAGTAGCCTTTGAGGAACAGCAGGAAGCGTATCTGCAAGGAATGCTTGACGCTTTCCAGGTGCTGCAGGGCCTTGGGGTGATTCGGACAAGTGAAAAAATTGAAAATCTAATCCGGCATATAGAAAATGACTCATTCAATTCACAGAATGGGTCATTTCTTTTACCACATCTTATTGACGGTGTTCCTGGGAGAATGCCGCCAATTCTATATTATCCTACATTTTAATCACAAATCTTTTATATCCATTCGTTATCCTACTCTGTATTGTCGTTTCTTAAAAGAGCTTCGGCAGTAGCAAGCAATACCGATGACTGGTGCTTGTTACATTGGCTTAGCAGATGGATCAGAGACTGATAAACAGGAAGGCTGCGGTTTTTATTGGGGTATATGTAATCATCGGCGGAGATATTGAGTGCTCTCATAATACGACAGAACATCGGAACGCTTGGCATTCCACAGCCATTTTCCAGATTTTTGTAATACTGTGTATTACATCCGACCAGCTCTGCTGTCTGCTCCTGCGTCAGTTTTCATTCAATTCTGGTTTTTTTAATCAGTTCGCCAAGTTTTGGATCAACTTCACCCATACAGTTCACCTCCTATGCTTTCCTGTAAGTAGTGTAAAGGTTTAGAGATAAGCCACCCAGAAAATTCAAAGGGCATTATGCAATCAGTGTGAGTGATGTGCTGGTCTATAATAAGGAAGGAGTCATTACTTCCTATTATGTAGATAAAGACCGGCTCATTGTTCTTGCCGGCTTCATCCGTCTTAATTCTTCCAGTGCGCTGATTTCCATGGAGACAGATGATTTTAAAGTTGAGGGAACAAAGGGAAACTGGATTGCTGCGGATGAAATCATCGTTGACGGAAGGCAGTTTTTCCTTTTGCAGAATGATGTGTATAAGGATGATGTTCCCTATGTAGTTGTATCGGAGGACGGTAAGGTAGTTACGGATGAAAGCAAAGGGTTTGATGAAAACACCATCCAGAAGCTTAGGAATTTCCTGTATCCGCAGGAAAAGCCCCTGCCGGTGCCGGAGAAACCACAGATGGAGCAATGGCAGAAATATTATGAAAACGGGGAATATCTCCGGAGTGCGGAAATGACAGAAGAACAAAACTATAACATGATTGACGGCAGGATGAATAATATTTCCAGTGTAAAGCAATCAAAGCAGACAGGAAAGGGCAGGACTTCCGTTTTGGAGAAGCTGCACCGCAAACAGAAAGAGATTGCAATCCGAAGTGGGAAACGGCAGCCGGAGCAGGTTATGGGAGCAGATATAGAGCGGAACCGGAAATAGTATAGGAGAGATACCAGGCCAATGCCAGCATTGGTATCTTTCTTTTTGTGTATCTTTTCGAATCATTATGGCTTATAATAGCCGTATAAGAAATGGAGGATGAAAGAAGTGAAAGATGGGGAACTGATTGGGAAAGTACATAATTCTATCTACCAGCAGTGCCAGAAAAGAGGATATGCCGCGCCCGTGGATGTTTTGATGGATGTTGGAGTCCTGCAAAGACAGAAATATGAAGAGTGGAGATTTGGGAAAATTCCCTATCTGGAGGCTGTCTGTAACTGTAATCTTCGTCAGCTGTCTTTTCTTATAAAGCAGATACGCTCTTATGCTAGTAAAAACGGATTGAAGCCGTCATTCTGCTATTATAAGAGATGGGGTGTAAAAAAGAAAAACGGGCAGGGGCATAAGCCGGTCTATCCGCTGCGGTTTAGCAAAAGTGGAAAAGCAGATATTGAAAAAGCCTATGCTACACACTACATTGATTCTGTCCAGATAATAGCTTTAAAGGAAGGGCAGAAACAGGATTATAAACAAATAGAAGCTTTATGAAAAATTCACAATCAGAAAAATCGTGCTGATTGTAAAGCCACTTTTTCTGTGGTATGATAAGAATAACAGAAATGGTTTTTCTGTTATTCGGGTTTAGATAAGAGAAAGGCCGGTGAGGATATGGCTGAATTGGATTTTGAGAGAAAACATGCAGAGGATTTGCAGAGACTGCGGGGATTCCGGCTTCTGGATGATGATTTTATGAGCAAGGTCTTTGAGGATAAAGCATGTGCGCAGTTTTTACTGCAGATCATTTTGAACAGAAAAGATTTGAATGTCCAGAAGGTACACGCACAGCATGACGTAAAGAATCTGCAGGGACGTTCTATTCGGCTGGACATTATAGCGATTGATGGAAGCGGACGGGTGTATAATATTGAAATCCAAAGAAGTGATAAGGGAGCCAGCATTAAGCGGGCAAGATATAACAGCAGTCTGCTGGATGCAAATGTAACGGAGCCGGGGGATGATTATGAAAATCTCGCAGAGACGTATGTTATTTTTATTACAGAGAATGATGTACTGAAAGCGGGACTGCCTATTTATCACATAGACCGGACAATTAAAGAAACTGGTGTGGTATTTGGGGATGAAGCGCATATCGTATATGTAAATTCCCAAATAAAAGATGAAACGGAACTTGGTAAACTGATGCATGATTTTTCCTGCACGGATGCGAAAGATATGCATTATAAAATTTTAGCTGATCGAGTACGCTATTTTAAGGAAGATGCGAAAGGAGTGGAAGCTATGTGCAAGGCTATGGAAGATATGAGAAAAGAGGCCGCTGCTGAACAGCTGCTTAAAACACTTCGTAATCTAATGAAGAATTTAGGTTGGACGGCAGAGCAGGCAATGACAGCTATGGGGGTTTCTGAATCAGAAAAGGGTATTCTTATTAAAAGAATTTAACAAATCATCAACAAGCCGATCAAAGCTCAAAATTTGAGCGATGGTCGGCTTTTGAAATTAAGAAATGGTATGATCCTGGCTGCGGTAAGTTTCTGGAATGTGAGGCTGTCCGAGGATGCTGTCCACATTGGAGCAGACCGTCCGCAGCTCTTTCTGGTATTCCTTGAAATAATGATAGGTGTCATATTGAGCTGACCTCTGGATGGTTAGCTTTTCTTTTTTCTCTTTTAGCGACTTCATGGATGGAATTTTCCCATCAGCATTTTCCTCTTTTAAAAATTTAACTGCGGCTTCGTAAAGCTCGATTTCCGTTTGATGTTCCTGGCGGAATTTTTTCTTATTTCTGGATTTCAGCATTTGTGCAAAAACCGGTTTGTTGGTAAGATACTGCCCAGTATAATGAATCTGTTGATTGAGGTTTTTTAAACATGTTTCGGTAGCCTTGACTGCTTTCCTGGCTTCTTTGCACTTTTCAGAAATATCATTAAAAGTCATTTGTAAATTTTCACTAGTGTCATAGTGGTGCTCCTGCACATAGGCAATGGTTTTCGCCATTTGCTGTAAGTTAGAGATTTTTACTTTCTGTGCATAGGCATGACTTTGCTGCGCCTTCACATTGTTCTGGAGGTCAACAACCAGCCGTAAATCGGACTTAATAAATAGGATAGCAACCGGATCGGTAGAATAATCATAATCAGGATTGTATTCAAAAAAGCTGTGTTTCTTTTCTTGCGGATTGGCAGGAGGTCCCGGCAAATGTTCTGTTTCTGAAATGTCCGGTGTCTCCTCAAAACGATTCTGGTTTTGTTCAAACAATTCCATGAGGTAATCTTTGTAGTAATGTGTCCCCAGTGCCCGGTCAGTGATATTCCGGTCACGATCAGGGTGGAGATAACTGAAACGTCCCCTGCGGTCTGTAAGCGTGATATGATATTTTTCCCTCAGCCCGTTTTTGAAATCTTCCAGATTTTTTGATTGGGAAGCGATGTCTTTTATGGCATCCCGTAAAAATTGTTTCTGCGTCTGAAAGGTTGTCCGGCGTGGCTTCATGCCATCGGCTATAATCTGTTCGTTGCGCTTATCCAAATTTTCCTGCCCTCTGCGGGCTGCCCAGTATTCTTTTTGGGTGATTTTATTTTTTGATGGGGAGAGTAGATCAACCTGATAAAGATTTTCCCTGTGGCACATATCCATGACCGATTGCTGCAGGTGTTTCAGATAATCATTCGTTAAATGGTGCTTGTAACCGGCACGGCTGTCACAGGGACGCTCCATGAATGGTTGTTGTTCAACATCCAGTTTGCGGAGAGAGTTAATAATAATATGGACGTGGATATTTCCGCTTCCATTGTGACCGTCCATATGCGTACAGACGAGAGCCTGATGACCAGGAAAATTCTTTTTTGCATATTCTATTCCCAGGGCTTGTGCCTGTTCTCCGGTCAGGCCATGATCGTCTTTATCCTTCGGGTCAAAGCTTAAAATATAATGATGGGATTTGATGTCAGCATAGTGCTGGTTTTTGTGATACTGGGCATTTAGCTTTTCGCACTCTTTGTCAAAGAGCATAGGCTCACAGCTAATGCCGTCTATGTAATATTCTTCCCTTAATATCATGCGCCCGTTTTCGTCCAGGATGGGCTTCATGGTAAATTCATCATGCTGGAACAGCATATAGTCAATGATCTGACTGTAATCAGCGTTTTTGCTTGCGATATGTTTCAACACTGCCATGATAATCACCTGCCATTTCTGCAATCTCTTTTCTCATATCAAAAATCTGAGAGATACATTCATGTATTTCATCCTGCATTGCCTTTGAGCGAATGCCGCCCATGTGGAAATACCGTGCAATCTGATTTAGGTTACTTCCGATCTTTCCAAACTCTGCGGTCAGCTTTTGTAGTTCCGGTACATCGGCAACAACTTCATACGTAATATTCACATTTCCCTCAAGCAATAGTTTCCGGATATAAGCGGATGCACTTAGACCGGCTTCCTGCGCCATCTTCGTTACAAGGTCATACTCTACATCTGTGAGACGGAAAGCAATCAGATGGGAACGGGCCAGTTCTTTTTCTTTCTTTGGTCTTGCCATAAATTCTCCTTTTTTCTATGCGCCAGCATATCCGGCATACGCTGTATGACGCTGCGACCACAACTTTTTGTGGAAGCCAAACATCACAATTTTCATTATGCGTCCACCGAGGGAATGGGGAGCCGGAATCCCCATCAAGATATGCCAGGTATGCGAAAATCCATGAAATGGGTTTTTGTATAACATAGGCGAATCTTGCCCTAGAAAAGAATTTCCCTCTCATATATCCCTATCGGGAAAAAAGCAAAAACAAGCCGCACACAAAACTTAATATGACAGCTTGATTTTCAGCCGCCGGCAGAAGGGATAAGTGAATGAAATATGTTTGTGAAGCAGAAAAGCAGATTGGAGGAGAATGATAATGCGGGCAGATTATCCATTGAATTTATTGAGAGATATTCCGGTGGGACAGATTTTATCAGACGATCAAATGAAAGGACTGGAATATACTCTGGAACAGCTGACGGAACGGGAGCAGGTTGTTCTGGAATGCCGCTATGTAAAAGGAATGAGTTATTCCCAAATCGGTATGGGATTTGCATTGACCGGAAGCCGGATACAGCAGATCGTGAGATGGGCGTTACGGAAACTTAGCCGTCCGGCGATAGCGGCTTATATCACGGAAGGGTTTGCGGCGCATGAGGCATCTATTTTAGAGAATGTCCGTATGGCGATGGAAAAGAAAAGGAGCAGGCTGCTTGCAGTGGAAGATAAGATTTTAGAACAGGATATAGAGATTTTGCAGTTACCCATAAGACCATACAACTGTTTAAAGCGGCATGGTATTGATACGGTTCAAGAGCTGCTTCGTCTGATGTTAAGAGAGGATTGGAATATCCAGTGCAGGAACCTTGGAAGAAAAGGAGCGAAGGAGGTGGTGGAAAGTTTATTAAAACTGGGGATCGTAGATGCAGAGTATCCAGGCTGTCGGCGCTTTATAACAGATAAGTGCGAATCGGAAAAACTTTGTTTGACAGAACAGGAATGGGAACGTGTGCTCGACTATTTCAGTTGAAAATTCCCCAATACAAAATTCTGTGACAGCTTGTTTTCCGGCTTCTGGGGGAAGGGGTTAGTGAAAGGAATGTTTTCTTCCTTTCAAATTAAGGGAAGGAAGATTGAAGGATGCCAAAAGAAAATAGGAACGTCCAGCTGGAAAGGATAAGCAGGCAGAACAAGGAGAAGTGTGCAGCATTTATTGTAAAGATGATAGAGAAATACGGAAAAGAAGTCCTGGAAGAAATACAGAAAGAAGAAAAAGAACATGAAACAAACAGCGAAACGCCGACCACAATATAAGTGAGTCGGCTATTTTTTTGTTGAAAGATAGGTAAAAGAGTAATACAATATGAAAAACAGATATACAGTAATGAGATGAGCAACCATTTTATGACACAGCAGGATAAAAAGAAAAAATGTTATTTGTATACGAGAGTATCGACAGTGGCGCAGACAGATGGATTCAGCCTGGAGGCGCAGAGCAAGAGCCTATATGAATATGCAAAATACAGGGAGTTGGAAATTGCTGACGAATATTGTGACGCTGGAAAATCTGGAAAAGATATAAAAGGACGTCCGGCATTTCAGCAGATGATGGAGGACATCATTTGCCAGAAAGACAGCATTTCCTATGTTCTTGTTTTTAAATTATCCAGATTCGGAAGAAATGCCGCAGATATCTTGAAATCGTTGCAGCTGCTTATGGATTACGGTATTGATCTGATAAGTGTTAATGATGCGATTGATAGTTCGACACAAGGAGGCAGGCTTACCCTTGCAATTCTTTCTGCTGTGGCAGAGATAGAACGGGAAAATATTGTAGTCCAGTTTATGGCAGGAAAGATGCAGAAAGTCATGGATGGGAAATGGGCAGGAGGAGCAATACCATATGGCTATCGTAATCAGAATAAAGAGCTTGTGCTGGCAGATGATGAAACAAAAATTGTCCGTCTGATTTATGACTTGTATTTGAAAGAGAATATGTCTGCTACTTCTGTTGTATCCTATCTTAACGATAATGGTTATGTGAGAGGAAGGAATGATTCTGATAAGGACAGGCCATTCACATTTGATTTTGTGACATGTGTGCTTGATAATCCCTTCTATTGTGGCAAACTCCTATATAATCGAAGGACAAATAAAAAGGGGCGGGATGGCAAACTGATTAAAAAGGATTTGGACAAGGTTATCACTGTTCAAGGAGTCCATGAACCAATCGTTACGGAGGATGAATGGAGAGAGGTTCAAAAGAAGCGGGAAAGCCTATCGAAAGTAAATGAAAAGGTTGATGAGCCAGAACGTATCAGTTTACTATCCGGACTTGTAAAGTGTCCGGTGTGTGGAGCCGGGATGATAGCGACAAAGAATAAGCGTGTCAATAAGAACAAAGGGGGCTATTATAAAACAATCCATTATTATGCCTGCAAAATTCCCGGAAAGCAAATGGGCGGACGTGTCCATTCCGTCATACCTATAACCAGGAGAAACTGGATGGCGCAGTGTTTGAGATAATACGGAAGTTGAGCGGGATGCCGGAATTTAAAAGAGCGGTTATTGCTTCAAGCAGTGAAAAGTCAGATGTCGAAAAATTGGAAAGGAATTTAAAACAGCTTCGGAAAAAACTGCGTGGATTAGAAATGCAGAAAAGGAAGTTGGGAACGGAACTGGACAATTTAGATGTGTTTGACGAAGATTATGATAAAAGATACGAAAAAATCCAATCCGCCCTTGATGACAGCTATGATAAAGTAGATGAGGTTGAAAAAAAGATTTCGATAGTCGTTGGGAAAATTGAAGCGGTAAACAGAGGTGTCAGGGCAGCTGATAATATCGAAGCTATGCTTGACAATTTTGAAAAACTATATGAGAAGATGTCATGCGAAGAACGGAGGCAGATGTACCGGCTGTTTATTGAAAGGATAGAGGTATTTCCAGAAGAAAAAACAGATGGCAGAATACTGAAAAGCATTTCGTTTCGTTTTTCAATCTCATATGGGGAAGATGGTCTGATACCGGAAGGCAATACGGAAAGCGATATTCGTTTCACGTTGGATTGTACTAAAACCGAGCTGACTGCAGCGGAAGCGAAAGCAACCTATGCGGAGATCAAGAAATACATCAAAGACACTTATGGAGCGAACATACATACCCTTTATATTGCTCAAATAAAACGGAAATATGGTTTGGATATGGGGAAGAATTACAACCTGGCGGCAGATCCAAAGAAAAGAGTTCCCCAGTGTCCGAAGAATAAAGAAAAAATGCTGCTGGAAGCATTGAAGCATTTTAAAATGATAGATACCTCTGTGGAAATAATGGAAAGTGAGAATGTGAACGATGAAGGATAAGAAGAAAAAATGTTATTTATATATGCGGGTTTCTACCGCAATGCAGGTAGAGGGCTACAGCTTAGAGGCGCAAAAAGACCGTTTGACTAAGTATGCTGATTTTCAGCACATGGAGGTTGTCCGTGAATATTGCGATGCGGGAAAATCCGGTAAGAATATTACGGGGAGACCGGAATTTTCTCAAATGCTTCAGGATGTGGCGGATGATCGGGATGGGGTAGATTATATCCTTGTGTTTAAACTGTCAAGATTTGGCCGTAATGCAGCAGACGTTTTGAACTCATTACAATATATTCAGGATTTTGGTGTGAACCTGATCTGTGTTGAGGATGGAATTGATTCGTCTAAGGATTCGGAAAAGCTGACGATTACGGTACTCTCCGCTGTGGCTGAAATTGAAAGAGAAAATATTCTGGTTCAGACAATGGAGGGAAGAAAGCAAAAAGCCAGGGAAGGAAAATGGAATGGTGGTCTTGCACCATTTGGATATAGCATTGACAGCAAAGAGGATACTCTTGTTATTGAACCAGATGAGGCAGAGATCGTAAGAATCATATATGAAAAATATGTCAATGAAGATATGGGGATTGATACGATCTGCAATTATCTGAACCAGCACGGTTATGAAAAACGAAAGGGAAGGGATTTTGAGCTTAACTATTTTACCCGTGGACTTTTAGTGAATATTCTTGATAATCCCGTGTATACCGGAAAATAGCATATGGTAAAAGTAAAACACAAAAAGTGAAAGGGACCAGAGATCAGTATCATCGTGTCAAGGTGGACGGTTATCTTCTTGCAGACGGAAAACACGAGGCAATTATAAATGAGAACCTGTGGGAAGAAGCACAACAAAAGAGAAAAGAGAATGGTGTGAAATGGAATAAAACACATAGTCTGGAGCATGAGCATATTTTGTCTGGTATTATTAAGTGCCCACTTTGTGGCACGGGAATGGCGGGAACCGTCCGCCGCCGGAAAAACAAAAAGACCGGTGAATACAAAGATGATTTTTATTACAGATGTCTGCATCGGAAGAAAATGGATGAAGAACATTTTTGTAACTACAAATTTTCTTTGAACCAGAATGAGCTTAACCAGCAAGTAGAAGAAGTTATCCTCGATATGATAAATAATGAAAGTTTTGGAGAGTTTATTAAACATAGACTGGAACAGAAAATAGATGTCAGTGCTTTAGAGGAAGAAAGAGAACAGTTGAGGCAGCAGCTCCGTCAGCTGACAGGTGCGAAGAAGAAACTGATGGATATGCTTGACAAGCTGGATGTAAGTGATAAGCATTATGACCGGAAGTATCAGGATATGCAAGACCGTTTGGATACGCTTTATGATAAGATCAGTGATATAGAGGATATGATTACTGATATCAATGAAAAAATCCATAATGCGTATAGTGAGCATTTAACGGCAAAAGAAGTCTATAAAATCCTGGAACACTTTGATATAATATACTATAAAATGACAGACCTGGAGAAGAAGGAGTTTATCAAGGATTTTATTGAGAGCATAGAGTTATACCCGGATCGGAAAACGAACGAACGCATTATTCAGCAGATCAACTTCAAGTTTCCTGTTTATTATGATGGACAAGAGGGATATGAAATTCGGTTGCTCAACGAAAAGACAATCGAAACAATTTGTGAGCTTTCCCGTAAATAAGCGGGTTTTAAGGTATTAAGAAGACGAAAAATGTGGGCTTTGTCAACCGTTTGCCAACCTTATTTTAGGCTGGTTGACAAACCCGCTGCTTTTTCAAATATCTCAACACTTCTTTTCTTCATGGCGTCCGTATTATGAACGCAAGTATTCATTGTAATTCACAATTCGGCTGGCGTATCTATCCTGTCCCAGGTAAGACCAGTACATTCCGAAATACAGCGGTTGCTTTGGGATATCGTATGTATGCCAATATGCTGGAAAATGCGCTGGAGGTACAGGAGGCCGGGCTGGTCCTGGAACAGTCATTTGGTGAACATTTCCAGCCCTTAACCGGAGATAGTATGAGAATGATCCTGGTTGCCCGCAAGCCTCTTTGATCGAGAAAATACACCGGAGGATAGAATAACGGATAGATAAATCTTGAGGGCATTGATAAGAGAAAAAATTATGATTGAGACAAGATTATTACATTATTTTTTGACTGTTGCAAAGGAGCAGAACATTACAAATGCTGCGAAAATACTGCATATTACTCAGCCGACATTAAGCCGTCAGATGGCATTGTTGGAGGAGGAAATCGGCGTGAAACTGTTCCTTCGGGGCAGCAGGCCACTGACCCTGACAAATGAGGGGCTTCTGCTGCGGCGCAGAGCGGAGGAAATTCTTGAACTGGTAGAAAAGACGGAGGAGGAATTATCGGCGCAGGAGGAACAGATTGAAGGAACCATATCGATCGGATGCGGAGAGCTGGCGTCTGTAAAGCTTTTGACTGAGGCAATTGCTGATTTTCATGGAAAATATCCACGGGTTGTCTTTGATGTTTATACGGCCAATGCAGATCAGATCAAGAGCCGGATGGATGAGGGATTGACAGATATTGGACTTTTATTGGAGCCTGCGGAGACAGAGCGTTACGAATACATTCGTATGCCGATAAAGGAACGGTGGGCTGCGGTCATGCCGTCTGGTGTTCCTCTGGCAAAACGGGAGTATGTGACTGCTGAAGATTTAGCAGACATTCCGGTGATCATGCCAAGCAGACAAAAGGTACATAATGAGGTGGCAAACTGGTTTGGGAATTACTATGAGAAGCTGAAGATGACAGGAGTGAGTAATTTAAGCACAAATGCTGCCCTTCTGGTACGTGCCGGGGTTGGCTATGCCCTTATTGTTGAGGGGGCTCTGCCATTTCTGGAGTGTTCGGAAGTATGTATGTTGCCGCTGTATCCGGAATTAACTGCCACTTCTATTCTTGCATGGAAAAGGCAGCAGCCTTTTTCAGCGGCGACAGTGCGTTTTTTGGAGCACATGAAATGCTTTTTAGGCATGACAGAAGGATAGAAAACAGGTATTCGACATAATAAAAAATGAGTTATATAATGAGCATATCGGGAGGCTTCCGGTATGCTTTTTAAATGCAAGCATTGACGGGACTGATCTGGATAGGAATGAACCATAGCAATATGAGAAAAATAAACAGGAGGATTGAATATGAGCGAATTTAAAGATATTTTCCCGCGTGGAGGAGAGAATACAGCTTTTGCGAAATATTTTGTTGGACAGAGTTATCTGAATATGCTCTCTCTGGAGCAGGTAGTGATCGGCAATGTAACCTTTGAGCCGGGCTGCCGTAATAACTGGCACATTCATCATGCCAAAACCGGAGGAGGACAGATTCTTCTGGTTACCGCCGGACGCGGTTATTATCAGGAATGGGGAAAAGAGCCGCGCGAGCTGCATCCCGGTGATGTCGTGAATATACCTGCGGAGGTGAAGCATTGGCACGGAGCAGCGCCGGATAGCTGGTTTTCTCATCTTGCCATCGAGGTTCCGGGCGAGAAAACGGAAAATGAATGGTGTGAGCCTGTCTCGGATAGTGAATATGACAGACTGAAATAGGAATCTATGAGAAACATCAGATAAGAATAAAACGCAGGACAATGACAATAATATCCGTGATAAGTTTTTTTGAAAGGAAAAATAAACTCACGGAGGCAGTTATGGAAAAAGAGCACGATAAATTATGGACCTTGTTCAAATCCATGTTTGTATTAAGCGCCTGTACCTTTGGCGGAGGATTTGTGATCGTTTCCCTGATGAAAAAGAGGTATGTAGAAGAACTAAAGTGGCTTGAAGAAAATGAAATGCTTGATGTGACAGCCATTACACAGTCAGCTCCAGGGCCTCTCCCTGTAAATGCCTCTGTCATTATCGGCTATCGGATAGCCGGCGTTGTGGGCTCTCTGACCGCAATACTGGGAACCATACTTCCGCCGATGGTCATTATTTCCATTATTTCCCTGTTTTATGAACAGTTTCGCACCAATCCCTATATTGCCACGGCATTGCAGGTGATGCGGGCGGGGGTAGCTGCGGTTATCTTCGATGTGGTGATGAATCTGGCTGGAAATGTACTAAAAACAAAAAGACCTTTGTATATCGGGATGATGCTGGCAGCATTTATCGCAACGTATCTTTTGGATGTCAGTGCAATGCTTGTGATCCTGACATGTCTTGGAATCGGACTTGCAGACCTGGCGGTTACAATGAGAAAAAAGAAAGGTATGGCGGCGTAAATGTTATTATTGAAATTATTTTTTGCTTTTATTCAGGTTGGTTTATTTAGTGTAGGCGGGGGCTATGCAGCGATTCCACTGATCCAGGAGCAGATTGTAAACATTCATGGTCTGATGACTCTGGAGGAGTTTTCGGATCTGATCACAGTGGCAGAGATGACCCCAGGGCCGATTTCCATTAATTCGGCTACTTTCGTGGGAATGCGGATTGCGGGAATTCCCGGGGTATTGCTGTGCACGATCGGATGTATCATCCCGTCATTTTGTATATGTCTTACGCTTGCACATTTTTATTACAAATATCGTTCCGTTAGCGGCGTACAGGTAGTTCTTGGGGCTATGCGTCCTGCCGTTGTAGCGCTGATTGCTTCAGCAGGAGCATCCATTCTTATGCTGGGCTTGTTCCAGGCGGAAATATACGAAGCCTCTGTAGGCGATATACGGATCGTGGAATTGGGGATTTTTGCCGCAGCGCTGTTTTTGTTAAGAAGATTTAAGGCAAATGCCATAACCATCATCTTAGGCAGCGGGGTGGCAGGAACTATGATATATGGGTTGCTGGGAGCAATATAAAGAAAAAGCGCCCTTTCAGGTTTCAGAAGCATTTAGCGGTACAGCCGGCAGCCGGAATAGATACGTAAAATCGTATGGAGTTCCGATAGCTGCCGGCCCTTTTATGCTATAGAAAAGGAATGGTTTAATATAAATCCGTAAGGATTTCAACACATTTATCAATTCCAAGCGCTCCGCTGTTCAGACACAGATGGTAGTTTTGGGCGCGACCCCATTTCATATCCGTGTAGAAGCGGTGATAAGCAGCACGGCGTTTATCTTTTTCCTTCAGGCGGCGTTCAGGCGCTTCTTCTCTTTCGCCGTATTCCTTTACAATTCGATCTGCACGATACTCCATGCTGGCGTGAATAAATACGTTTAAGCAGTCTGCCTTGCCTTTTAAAATGAAGTCAGCGCATCTGCCTACGATGACACAGGAGCTTTTTTCCGCCAGTTCCAGGATGAGCTTTCGCTGGATCAGCCATAATTTATCCTGATTGGTGGGCCCCATAGCACGGTCGGACAGAATCGGAGAAAGCCATCCTCCGGCTGCCCCTTCCCCTTCTTCTTTGATATATTGTGCTGAAAATCCACTCTCTTTTGCGATTTTGTAGATCAGCTCGGCATCGTAGCAGGGAATCCCAAGCTTTTCTGCGGTTCTTCTGCCAATGGTGCGACCGCCGCTGCCGAATTCACGGCTGATGGTGATAATTCTGTTGCTCATTTCATATACCTCCTTTATCTTACAACACTGTGCTCAGTGCTGAGTTCTTTATAAGTTCTTTGGATAATAAAAGCTGCAAAAATAAATGTAAGGATATCGGCTGTTGGGAAAGAATACAGCAAACCATCCAATCCAAAGAAGATTGGAAGAATGATCGGAAGGAATACACCAAGGATAATTTCACGGGTAAGTGAGATCAGGGTGGATTCCACTGCCTTTCCCAAAGCCTGCAGGTAGATAAAGGTGCCCTTGTTTACGGTAGCAAGGATCATCATGCAAAGATAAATGCGGAAACTCTTGACTGCAAAATCCGTATAATATGCACTTTCGTTTGCTGCGCCAAAAATCCCGATCAACTGAGCAGGAAACAGCTCAACGATCAGAAGAGCAACCGCACCAACTGCCGCCTCCGCAGCAAGCAGATAAGTAAAAAGCGTCTTAGCCCTGTCTTTGCGTTTGGCACCAATGTTATAACCAACAACAGGGATACAGCCGGCTGCCAAACCGACGGAAATGGAAATGGCGATCTGGAAAAATTTCATAACAATGCCCAGGACTGCCAAAGGGATCTGGGCATATTCCGGCTGACCGAATACCGGATCCATAGCGCCGTATTTGGTACACATGTTTTGAACCGCTGCCATGGAGATGACAAGGGAGATCTGTGACAGGAAGCTGGTAATTCCAAGAACCAGAAAACTTTTCATCAGGTGCGGCCATAAGCCAAAGCTGCCTTTTTCCAGCTTAACAGCTTTCATATGGAACAAATACCAGACGGAGAGCGCAGCAGTAAGGATCTGGCCCATTACCGTTGCGATAGCAGCGCCCTTCATGCCCATTTTCATTGGAAAAATGAAAACAGGGTCAAGGATGATATTCGTGATGGCGCCTGCGACAGTTGCAAACATGGCAAATTTGGGACTGCCGTCAGAACGGATGATGGGATTCATTGCCTGACCGAACATATAGAACGGAATACCAAGGGAAATCCAGAAGAAGTATTCCTTTGCACAGGAATAAGTTTCCGGATTTACTTTTCCGCCAAAGAAGGTCAAAATCGTTTCCATAAATATCAGATAAATTGCAGTAAGTATGACACTGCTGATGATGCAGAGCAATATGGAATTTCCGATGCTCTTATGTGCATCCTCCTTTTTTCCTGCCCCAAGGCTGATGCTGACAAAAGCACAGCAGCCGTCACCGATCATTACGGCAATAGAGAGGGCGACAACGGTCAGGGGGAACACAACCGTGTTGGCAGCATTGCCGTAAGAGCCAAGATAATCCGCATTTGCGATGAAAATCTGATCTACAATGTTATACAATGCAGCGACCAGAAGAGAAATGATGCAGGGAATTGAGTATTTCCGCATCAATTTGCCTATTTTTTCTGTTTCCAGAAAAGAGTTGGATTTTGAATTCATTTTGTTTTACCTCCAATTGTTTTGTCTCCAATATTACAAAAAAAGTGTGCGGTCAGGATAGCTGGACTTATGCCTCCTGGCTGCACACTTCAAACTACAGATGTCTGCGTCTCCTCATCAGCGGCTTCAAAGGCTGACGCAGAACGTTTACAGTATTTCCACTCTTTTATAATATCACCTCCAACAAAAAATAAACGTGTAGCAAAGAACTGGGATTACGCAGTCACGCTACACGTTATATAAAAATGATACCCAAAATCATCAAAAATGTCAAGGCGCATTTTTTCACATTTTCCTATTGACTTCAAGTATACTTGTGTTATTTTGGTAAATAAAAAAGAAACTTTAAATAAAAAGCTTCGCGTAGCAGATCAGTTTCTATATGACCGCGATATAAACGAGGGTGATATGAGCCAAAAATGAGAGCGTCCGGCATCCTATATTGTTCGGTCATTTTTTAAAGAAGCAGCGTTTCTATGGAATGAAAATCACCTGTAACAAACCCGGCTTTGTCAAGCAGGATACATCTGTTATGCTGGCAGCTAAGGATATATAAATTTCTGGTCTGGTGGAAACCGATCACATCCTTATAGGAGATAACCGTTTCTTCACCTGTATTGGCAGCGACAGTCAGGTGGGTTTCATAAAATTTAATGGTTCTTTCCGGGACAGCACTTCCGACAGGCGTCATAGCCTTATATTTGCTGCGCATCCGGGTGCCGGGCAGCATAACAAACAGCCAGAAAAGCAGAGCTGCCAAAAATACAGACTCTCCCAGAAGAAAAAATACAGAGCCGCTCATATGAAACAGCCAGACGGCAGCAGCATAAAGTACAAGCAAAATCAATGCCAGCTTTTGAATTGTTTTTCTGTATGATTTACTTTCTGTAGTGTGCATGGCCTCCCGGAAAAGTGTACGGGTGATGCGGATATGGTTTTCGGCAATTGGAGTTGCAGGATACATGTCTTTTCCTTTCTGAAAAAAATTCCTTTGGTTAGTTTTATAGTCATTGCAATTAGCTGTCCATCATAAAGGTCTATAACAGTATCGTCATTGGTTTCATATGGGACAGAGCTGCCAATTCCCTTCTCATAACAGGGGACTCTTTCCTTCCTGAGATTCTTTTGTTGTGCCGCCATACGCATAGGAAACAGGCAGGCAGACCAGCGGAGGCTTGGTGCTCAAATTCTCCTGAAGCAGAAGTTCTACACACATTTCTGCAATCTCCTCTACAGGCTGTACAATGGTAGAACAGATATAATCGCCATCTCCGAAAGCCTGGAGACCGTCAAATCCAATTACCTGCACATCTTCAGGAACTCTCACATTCAGTTTTTTCAACATTTTTATTACGTCATAGGCCATACGGTCTGTAACGCAGAATAGACCGTCAAAATCAAGCTTTCCGTTGTGCATATGTTCTGTCAGATAAACTTCGAATTCATTGATAGAAGCGCCATCCTCCAGAATTTTTGAACTGTAATGCAGGTTTCTTGCCAGACAACCGTTTTCAAAGCCAGCCCGGCGTTTGTTGGGTTCGTTGGTGAGGGAAGAGCCTATTCGCAGAAACGCAACATTTTTACAACCCAGGTCTGCCAGCTTTTCCGCTGCAATCTGTCCGCCGGAAAAATTATCGGAGGCAACGCAGGGGATGTGAGCTCCCATGGAACGATCTATGGAAACAAAGGGAATGTTGTCTTCAATATGCAGATCAGGATTATAAGTCAGTCCGATGATTCCGTCTACTTTATTTTGCTGGACCATGGTAATGTACTCTTGCTCTGCACCATGGTCGTAATCGGTAGAGCAAAGCAGCATCCTGTATTTCCTCTTTAAAAGGGAATGGTTGATTTGGTATGCTAACTTGGCAAAATAGGGGTGAAATGTATTTGGTATGAGCAAAGCGACTGTGTAGGTTTTGCTCGCCTTCAGGCCCTGGGCATAGCTGTTGACATGATAATTCAGTTTCTTGATCGCCTCTTCCACGCGGATCCGATAGGACTCGCCTACGGGCTGACCGTTGATGACCTTAGATACGGTGCCCAGTGCGACACCAGCCTCAAAAGCAACGTCTTTCATTGTGGGAGCGGACTTTTTCTTTCTCATAATGAATACCTCTCTTTTATTTCATGAAAACTATTATAGTTCTTTTGAATGCGTTTGTAAAGTGATTTTTGATAAAATTTCATGAAACGTTACATGTAGATAAGATATACAAAAGTGCTATTTTTAAATTGTGAAAATCAAATAAAAATGTAATGATTTACAAAAAGTGAGCAAATAAATACTTGACGGGGAAATTAAAAGGTGCTATTTTTAGTGAAGCGATGAAATAACGTTTCATTGAAATCATGATGGAAAACGCTGGGGCAGGTGATCGTGGCCAGTCAACTGCTGAACCAAAACTGCCGGAGATATATCATTATTTTCGGCATGAAAAAGGAAGGAGAGATTACATGGGTAGGTTAAAAACAGCAGTCCAAAGAAAAAATACCGGAGAAAAGCCCGTATTAAAACGTATGCGGGCCTACTGGCAGTTGTATCTGATGCTTCTGATACCTGTTATACTGACGATTATCTACAAGTACATACCAATGTATGGTATTCAGATTGCATTCAGGGATTACAAATCTGTCCGCGGTATGTGGGAAAGCGAATGGGTAGGACTTAAATGGTTTATACGTTTCTTCAGCTCACCGAACTGTGTACGAATGATAAAAAATACAATATTGCTGAGCTTTTACAGCTTGCTTTGGAGCTTTCCAATCCCCATTATCCTGGCATTGCTGATAAATCAATTGAGGTTTAATAAGTTTAAAAGAACCATACAGACAGTTCTGTACGCGCCGCACTTTATTTCTGTTATGGTTGTATGCGGAATGCTTCGTATCTTTTTAAGCCCGTCAGGAGGTCTGATCAATCTGCTCGCAGGAACCAACATTGATTTTCTTTCGGAAGCTGCAGCTTTCAGAACCATTTATATCGCATCCGGTATCTGGCAGGATGCGGGCTGGGGGATCATCGTATATATGGCTACTCTGGCAAACATTGATACCTCTCATTATGAAGCAGCAAAAATAGATGGGGCATCCATGTTCCAGCGCATCCGGTTCATCGATTTGCCGGAGCTGGTACCGCAGATCGTGCTGATGCTGATTATGAGCGCAGGTAATCTTATGAATGTAGGTTTCGAAAAGGTATTCCTGATGCAGACGGACTTGAACAAGGCAACCAGTGATGTGATCGCGGTGTACGTTTACCAGCAGGGTATTGAACATGCAAAATACAGTTATTCAACGGCAGTCGGGCTGTTTAATACCGTAGTCAATGTTATCCTGCTGATCGTTGTGAACAAGATAACCAGTAAACTTTCTGAAGATGTAAGCTTTGTATAGGAGGTGCGGTATGGGAAAGAAAAAACAGGCAGGACAACTGCGGGGCTTATCAGATAAAGCCAGCGATATCGTTCTGGTAGCGATTTGCCTTATTGTTGCGCTTTTAGTAGCATATCCGCTTTATTATGTGCTGATTGCTTCCGTTTCCAATCCATATGATGTGTATGCGGGAAAGACATTTCTGTTACCGAGTGAATTCACTCTGGATGGCTATAAGGCGGTGTTTGCGGACAGCAGCATTATTACCGGTTATCTGAACAGCATAAAGTATACCGTAGTCGGAACTATTTTTTCGGTCGTGATGGTGTATTTGACCGCTTATCCGCTGAGTATTAAGGATTTGCCGGGAAGAAAATTCCTTAGTATTTTCTTCATTATTACCATGTATTTCGGCGGAGGGCTGATACCTACATATTTGATCGTCAGAGATACCGGTTTGATCGACAGCATGTGGGCGTTGGTCATTCCCGGAGGAGTTGCAGTGGGAAATATGATTATTGTACGTAATTTCTTTGAACACAGTATTCCGAAAGAAATGGTGGAAGCGGCTGAAATAGACGGAGCTTCCAAATGGACTACATTTATCAAAATCATTGTTCCTCTGAGTCGTTCTATTATGGCAGTTATGGTTGTATTCAGTATGGTTGCTTACTGGAACGACTGGTTTACCGCGTTGATCTATCTGCCGGGACAGGAAAATGCTCCGCTGCCGTTGGTACTTAGAAATATTCTGATCAAGAGTTCAGCAAGTGCAAGTCAGGCAAGTATGATTTCCGGAGGCTATGCCGAGCTGAATAAGCTGACAGAGATGATCAAGTTTTCATCTATTATCGTAGCGGCAGCACCGATGCTTGTGATTTATCCGTTTGTGCAGAAATATTTTGAAAAAGGCTTCATGGCAGGTGCGGTAAAAGGCTGATGAGATTCAGAGAGAAGGAGATGAGAAGAGTGAAGATGTGGAAAAGAGTAGTTTCATGTATATTAGCGGCCGGTCTTATGATTTCTGTAACTGCATGCGGTAAACAGGAGCAATATATTATGGAACCGGGTGTTGCAAATACAGATACATCTCAGACAGAATTTACAGTTATGGGCGCGATCAGTGCATTGAGTAAAGGCTATGACAATAACGAAGTTCTGAATCAGATGCAGGAAAAAGCCGGTATAAAAATTGACTGGAATGTTATGAGCGATTCCCTGAGTGAGCAGGTAAATATCCGTATCGCGGGAAGACAGCTTCCGGATGCTTTTCTTGCGGTGGGCTTTAGTAACTATGATATTACCACCTACGGAAGTGACGGTGCTTTTATTGATCTGACACCGTATCTGACGGAAGAGTATATGCCGAATCTGACAAAGATCCTGGAAGAAAATCCGGATATCAGAAGTGCTATTACCATGAGCGACGGATGTATTTACGGACTTCCGGCAGGAGAAAAAATGGGAACAGCAGGTATCGGGGCAGAAGAGGACTACAGTATTTATACGATTCCACAGTTCAGCATGATCAATAAGGCGTGGCTGGATGAACTGGGACTGGAAGTTCCGACGACTCTTGATGAACTGCACGAAGCTCTTGTGGCATTCCAGGAAAATGACATGAGCGCTGCCTATTATGGAAATGATAAGGGAAGTACAATTCCCATGAGCACAGGTTTTGATCAGTGGTGCTGGGGACAGAATATTTTTTATGCAGGCTTCGGATTTACCAACTGGCCCAATGATGTGATCAATGACCTGGTGCTGAATCCGGACGGAAAGGTTGAATTTATCTGTGCTTCTGATAAATACCGTGAAGCGCTGACTTATTTCCATGACTGGTATGAGGAAGGGCTGATGGATGTGGAAATGTTCAGTCAGAGTGATACCCAGTTGATTTCCAAGTGTTCTCAGGGATATGTAGGCGTATCGACATGGTGGTATATTGAGGAACTGATGGGAGAGTATGCAGACGATTATGTATTTCTTCCGATTTTGGATGGACCTGATGGAACACATAATGTAACAGTGCGTACCGGCGGTGCTACCAACAGCGGTAACTTAAGTATTACCAGTGCATGCAAAAGCCCGGCAAATCTGCTGAAATTCTTTGACCAGTGGTATGCGCCTGAAAATGTAATGCAGCTTCAGTACGGTCCGATTGGTACATATTTTGTGGACCAGGATGAAAATGGAGTATGGAACAGTATTTCCGATGATGAAGCAAAAGAAAAATTCGGGAAGACAGCCGGGGAATTAAAGGGTGAATATGAGGTATATGGTCCAAAGCTGATCCTCAGCGACTATTACAGCACCACATTTAAAATGGAAGACCGTGCGATTGAACGTCTGACAGATTTGAACGATTTCTGGATGCCATATGTGGACAGTATGGTTACGTATCCTGTGGATTGCGTATACACGGAGGACGAGCTGGATATCATTGACCGCTATAAAACAGATTTTGAAAATACCGTATCGGAACAGGAAGGACTTTGGCTGAAGGAAGGCGGCCCCACAGATGCCCAGTGGGAGAGCTATATTACAAAGCTGAAAGAAAAGTGCGGTATGGAAGAATTGCTGAATGTTTATCAAGGGGCGTATGACCGTTATATGGAGGCGAAAGCGTCCGAATAACCAGAGCTTTTTCAGGCACATCATCTGAAACGGTGTGCCTGAACCAAAATAATAAATTGTAGGAGATTTCTATATGACAAGTCAGACACTGCGCGAAGCACGAAAATATGAAGAGGCTTCTGAAAAATTGATTCAAGAAGAGGAACGGCCGAATTTTCATTTATCTGCACGGACAGGCTGGATGAATGATCCCAATGGTTTTTCATACTATAAAGGAAAATATCACATGTTTTACCAATATCATCCGTATGAGTCTAAATGGGGCCCCATGCACTGGGGTCATGCGGTGAGCGAGGACCTTTTATATTGGGAATATCTTCCGGCAGCACTGGCACCGGATGAGTTTTATGACAGAGATGGGTGCTTTTCTGGAAGTGCAATTACATTGCCGGATGGCAGACATCTTCTGATGTATACCGGAGTGGTGAAGGAGCATCAGGGGGACGATATGATTCGGGAAGTCCAGACACAATGCCTTGCTGTTGGAGATGGTGTGGATTATAAAAAGTATGAAAAAAATCCTGTGCTTGGTGTGAAAAATCTGCCGGAGGGATGCAGCAGGTTTGACTTTCGTGATCCAAAGATGTGGCAGAAGGAAGACGGAACCTATTGCTGTGTGGTAGGAAACCGTCCTGCAGACGGAAGCGGTCAGATTCTGCTCTTTAACAGCCCGGATGGATTTCAATGGAATTTCAGAAAAATATTAATCTCCAACAGAAACCGTTTTGGAAAGATGTGGGAATGCCCGGACTTCTTTCAACTGGATGGAAAATGGGTGCTCCTTACCAGCCCTCAGGATATGCTGCCCCAGGGCTTTGAGTATCATAATGGAAACGGAACGCTCTGCCTGATCGGAGCATTTGACGAGAAAACGGATACTTTTACAGAAGAGTATGATCAGTCTATTGACTATGGCATAGATTTTTATGCGCCTCAAACGGTACTTGCTCCGGATGGACGGAGAATCATGATTGGCTGGATGCAGAACTGGGATGCCTGCAACCTTCGGTCACCGGAAGAACCATGGTTTGGACAAATGAGTATTCCGCGGGAATTGTCCGTAAAAAACAACAGACTGTATCAGAGGCCAATCCGGGAGCTGGAAGAAATGCGATGCAAAAAAGTAGCCTTCCAGAATATTACATTTACCGGAACGATTAGCCTGGATGGCGTTAAGGGAAGAATGATTGACATGGAAATCAGGCTACATCCGGAAGAGGGACAGGAGCTTTACCAGAAGTTTGCAGTGCGCTTCGCACAGGATGAGCAGTATTATACAGCACTTAGCTTCCGCCCCAGGGAGTCTATCCTGAAAGTGGACAGAAAGTTTTCCGGATCAAGAAGAGCGATCATTCATCAGCGGCGCAGTCTTGTAAACAGCAGCAACGGAGAACTGAAGCTGAGGTTGATTCTGGACCGCTTCAGCGTGGAAGTATTTGTGAATGACGGAGAGCAGGTTATGAGCGCGACTATGTACACTCATCAGGAGGCGGATGAAATTTCGTTCTTTGTAGACGGAAGTGTCTGTATGGATGTAATAAAATACGATCTGATGCAGTAGGTTTTTAAGTCGGATGGCTTGTCAAAATAGAAAATTGCATATTTCAGTTTTTAGTGACCGGGCAGTAGTGAAAGCATATTGCCCGGCATTTTTTATTTCAAAGGAAAGTACTCCACTTTGTTTTAAACGGAAGCTTGGAAAATTTTGCAAATATGACATACAGTTGTCCTGTTTATGGTGTTATACTGTTTCCAAAGGAGGGCATATGAAGATCGATCGACTGATAGGGATTTTATCCATTTTGCTGCAGAAGGACATGGTAACAGCATCCTTCCTGGCAGAGAAGTTTGAGGTTTCCAGAAGGACCATTAACCGGGACATTGAGGATCTGTGCAAAGCCGGGATTCCGGTGGTGACCAGGCAGGGGACACACGGCGGGATTTCCATTATGGAAAATTATAAGGTGGACAGGACTGTTTTTACAACGTCAGAGATGCAGGATATTCTGGCTGGGCTCAGAAGCCTGGACAGTGTGAACGGGACAAACCGTTACGGACAGCTTATGGAGAAGCTGTCAGCAGGCTCCTCTGATTTTATGGCAGGTGACCAGAGCATACTGATCAATCTGTCTTCCTGGTATAAGGCTTCCCTTGCACCGAAAATCCAGATCATACGGGATGCCATTGAGAACAGGAGAATGCTGGGATTTTTTTATTTTTCTCCAAAAGGGGAATCAAGAAGGGCAATCGAGCCGTATTATCTGATCTTTCAATGGTCGAACTGGTATGTATGGGGATGGTGTGACAGGCGGAAGGATTTCCGGCTGTTTAAGCTGAACCGGATGGAGGAGCTGCAGCTTCATGAGAAGTGTTTCGAAAAGCGCCAGGTGCCTATGCCGGATCTGAGCAATGAAAAGATTTTTCCCGGCGGCATTCAGGTGAAGGCGGTCTTTGAGGCGGAATGCAAATGGAGGCTGGTGGAGGAATTCGGAAGGAACTGCTTTGAGGAGCTGGAGGATGGAAGGCTTCTGTTCCATGCAGATTATACGGATAAAGAAAACCTGCTCACCTGGCTTTTGACCTTTGGGGAGCGCGCGCGTTTGCTGGAACCGGAGGAACTGAGAGCAGAAATAAAAGAAATCATCGAAAAGATGGGGAAAAACTATAGCTGAAAAAAGAAAGGGAGGTGCTGTGCGATGGCAAGCAGACCGGAATTTGTACAATACATTGCTGACCAGCTTTCTGGGGCTGGAAACATTACTTACCGGAAGATGTTTGGGGAGTATGGAATGTACTGTGACGGAAAAATATTTGCGCTGATCTGTGATGACCAGTTTTTCGTGAAAATTACAGAAGCAGGGAAAGAACTGGCACCAGATTTAAAACTGGTTACGCCTTACGAAGGGGCGAAGCCGTATTTTTTGATAGAAGATGTTGACAACAGGGAGTTTCTTACAGAATTTGTTGCAGCAACCTGCAAAGAGCTGCCCATGCCAAAGCCTAAGAAGCCAAAGAAGGGGCTGAAGACAAAAAAGTAAAAATATGGAAGGAGCGTTTGTTTCAATGGCATTTGATTATAAGAAGGAATATAAGGAATTTTATCTGCCGCCAAAACAGCCGGGAATCATTGAGATTCCGGAAATGAATTACGTAGCTGTCCGGGGAAAGGGCGATCCAAATGAGCCTGAGGGTGAGTACAAAAAGGCAATGAATTTACTTTACGGCATTGCATTTACCATTAAAATGAGCTATAAAGGGTCACACAAAATTGACGGATATTTCTCCTATGTAGTACCGCCGTTGGAAGGACTCTGGTGGCAGGAGGGTGTGGAAGGAGTGGATTACTCCCACAAAGAAAATTTCCAGTGGATTTCGATGATCCGTCTGCCGGATTTCGTGAAAAAGGAGGACTTTGACTGGGCGGTAAGGGAAGCTTCCGAGAAAAAGAAAACCGATTTTTCCAAAGCAGAATTTTTCACCTACCAGGATGGAAAATGTGTTCAGTGTATGCACATAGGAAGCTATGACCAGGAACCGGAAACGATCCGGCGGATGAATGAATTTGCCGCAAAAGAAGGGTATGCTGTGGATTTTTCGGAGACAAGATTGCACCATGAGATCTACCTCAGTGATCCAAGACGGACAAAAGAAGAAAAACTGCGGACTGTGATCCGGCATCCGTTAAAGCTCTTATAATACGAAATATACAAAATAATGCGGATATTTTTGTAAGTAGTTACGCGTTTAACCTTTGAAAAAGCTGCTGTCTTTTATTATACTTCTGTTATACGGGATAAAGGAGACAAGAGCTGTGAAAAACGAGAGGATCCGAATCGCAGATATTGCAGAAGAATTAGGCTTAAGCACCGCAACGGTGTCCAATGTGATCCATGGAAAGACAAACAAGGTGTCAGAGGAGACCGTGCGCCGTGTGCAGGAACTGCTGGAAAAACGAGCGTACATTCCCAGCATGGCAGGTATCCTGCTGGCTCAGAATAATTCCCGGATCATTGGCATTGTGGTGAATGATCATGAGAAATACGAAGGGCGCGTTTTGGAGGATGGATTCATTTCAGCAGCCATCAATGCCCTGTCCAGGGAAATCGACCGGGCAGGGTATTTTATGATGGTTAAGACAACGGCAGAATGGAATGAGATCGTCCGCTTTGCCTCCATGTGGAATATGGAGGGGCTGGTCATTATGGGCTTTTGCGAACAGGATTACAAAAAGCTGCGGGAATCCATGCACATCCCGTTTGTGGTGTATGACGGATATTTTCAGGAAACCCACGGAATCTGTAATCTGATTCTGGATAACTATGACGGCGGATACCAGGTGGGAAAGTATCTGAGGGATATGGGGCATGACAGGGTTCTGTGTATTTCCGATAATTTTATCTGCGTGGATTCTGAACGAATGGATGGATGTGCCGATGGAATGGGGACGGGCACTGTCAGCTTTATGGAAATTCCTTTTAAAAAAGAAGAGCGGATGGGCTTCTATCGGGAAAAGGTAACAGAAATCCTGGAGTATACCGCAGTATTTGCAGTATCTGATTTTTATGCGATTGAGCTCATCAATTTTTTGCAGGAGCAGGGCGTCAGGATTCCGGAGGATATTTCGGTAGTAGGTTTTGATGACAGTCCTCTGTGCCATTACTGCAATCCTGCGCTTACCACTGTGAAGCAGGATGTGGTATTGCGGGCAGAGAATGCCGTCGCCATGCTTCTGAAGCTGAAAACAGGACAGCAGGAGAGCGGAACGATAAAACTGCCGGTCACGCTAGTGAAAAGAAAAAGTGTCTGCCGGAATTGTCAGCAGCCTAGTTCTGCCGCCGGATCTGCTCGTCCTGAATAAGCGGGTACCGTATGAGACCGGCAGACTCCAGATTTTCCCTGTGCATATCCACGGCAGTGATCTGGTGATTGCCGTAGGTCGTGTAGTAATAAATTCCTTTGTCCGTGTTGCAGCAGGAAGTGTAGAGCGTGGTTTCAAACCTTCCGTCACCAGCCTCACAGCACCCTCTTGTCTGGTCTACAGAGCCAAGAATGTGGAAAAACTGGCTGACGCTTTCCACTTCGGAATCGCCGGAAACCGAGTTCATTTTCGTAAAGGCAGCCCTCACAAAACGGGACTGGGAGGACAAGTCACCCGGAAGACCTAATGCGCCCATGCCAAGGCAGTATGTGTGCAAGGGAAGAGCGGTGGAAAACTGATTTTGGGGAGTCTTGGGAGACAGGTTCATATAATTATTCAGATGAAACATCTGCTGCTCAAAAGGCGGATTGTTTGTCAGAACACCTACCGGGTTATCATATACCTTAAGACCCTCCCGGACTGCCTCCACTGTGATTGCTTCCTCCCGGTCCGCGATGATCCAGTGGAGCTGGGCCAGGGGCATTTCTTTGCTGAAGGGAGTGTTGATCAGGTTTAGATTTTTTAGAAGAACTTTCGCCTCTTTTACCGATTCGCACTGTGAGAGAATCCAGGGAATAAATTCAAATTGTGGGATATTGTCCTTATTGTGCGTTTTTTCATTGTAACAGGCATTTCCAGGGAAATTCAGTCCCGCCATTCCAAGACCTTTTTCATTCACTGCATCATAATAAAGCGGATAATCCGCTGCAATATATGCCATACCTATGATGGCGTAGTGTTTGTCTATTGTTTCCCTATGGCGAAAGGAAAGAGGATAATTACGGGGAGTTACCGTAACCTCTTCCCCATAAGAAAAATCATAATCCAGCGTTCTGCCGAAATAAAAGTCCTTTGTTTTGTAAGTGGCTGCTGTACACATAATGATCCCTCCGTAAAAATTGGATTTGTATAGCTCATTATACTCTATGCCGGCGGGCTTGGAAAGGCCCTGTAAAAATATGACGGAGATATACACAGCCGGAAAGAATGGGAAGTTTAAAATACAAGCTGTACAAGGAGCATGTAGAAAACAGTCCCTCCAGCAATGGACAAAAGCATTTGCCGTTTCCATAGATGGAAAAGGATCACAACTGCAATGGCGGCAAGCTCTGGGATTGCATGGCTTCCGGTAAAAATGCTTACATTTTTCAGACAGTAGATGACCAGAAGGCCAAATACAGCCGGAGGCAGCGCCTTACCCAGGTATTGTATGTATTTTGGGGTGGGCTTTCCAGCAGGAAAAAGCAAAAAGGGCAGAAAGCGGGTCAGCATGGTTCCCAGCACTACCATACTGATGGTGATCAGTTGTTGGGTCAGTGTCACGGCGTTTCACCTCCTTTTTCCAGCGGTGCCCGAAGCAGGGTGAGCACTGCGAGGATGGCGAGCATGGAGGGGATGAGAAAGTTATCCGCGCCAAAAGCGATCAGGCAGAGCAGGGAAATCCCAAGCCCGGCGAGAGAGCTGGTGTGCCGTTCTTCTTTTAACCATTGCTCCATGAAAATTACCACAAACATGGCGGTCATGACGAAATCCAGCCCCTCTGTATTAAAATGGATGAGGGAGCCGAAAATGCCGCCCAGGGTTGCACCGAAGAACCAGTAAAAATGGTTCAGAAGGGTAACAAAGGTCATAAACCAGCCTTTGTCCACATCATCCGGGATCAGTGCGGTATAATTGATGGAAAAGCTTTCGTCGCACATACCGAAGATCAGATATATTTTTTTCAATCCCAGACCACGGAATTTGTCCAGCATGGATATGCCGTAAAATAAATGTCTGGCATTGATCATCAGTGTCATGGCAAGGGCCTGGATGGGATTAAAGGCTCCCAGCAGCAGGTTTACGGCTATGAATTCCGCAGAACCGGCAAAAATGGTCAGGCTCATCAGCATGGGATACCAGAAGGAGAAGCCGGACACATTCATGTAAATGCCGTAGGTCATTCCTAAAAACCAGAACCCGGCAAAAATAGGAATGGTATAGGGGAAAGCACAGCGGAAGGCTTTGATCAGTGTTTGTTTTTGGTTCATTTCTTTTTTCCTCTCAAAAGTGTTACGCGTCAAGTTTAGCATTGTATTCCCGCA
Source organism: Ruminococcus sp. 5_1_39BFAA (assembly GCF_964240875.1). Taxonomy (NCBI): domain Bacteria; kingdom Bacillati; phylum Bacillota; class Clostridia; order Eubacteriales; family Oscillospiraceae; genus Ruminococcus; species Ruminococcus sp. 5_1_39BFAA. The sequence goes on from NZ_CAXSVO010000012.1 coordinate 53,375, forward strand.
TTTTCAAGAGCAAAAGGGCTAGACTAAAATTTTTCATTATGGTATGCTTGATAGAACGGGGCTGATTCCAGGAGGCGTCAAAACCGCAGATTTACATGAGAGAGAGGGAAGAACGAATGCTGACACATATAGAGCAGACCCTGGAGTTTATACTGGAAAATATTGCAAGCATTGCCATTATTTTGTTTGAGTTTATCGGTGTTTGTATTATTATCTGGAGCGGTATCACCGGATTTTTGAAATGGCTGAGGCATGCCGGGGACACAGGCGTATATCTGGCAAGGGGACTTGCTATGGGACTGGAGTTTAAAATGGGAAGCGAGATCCTTCGAACGGTAATCGTCCGGGAGTGGCAGGAAATCGGAATTGTAGCCGGTATCATTGCGCTCCGTGCTGCATTGACGTTCCTGCTCCACTGGGAGATCAAAGAAGAAGAACGAACTGAGAAAAAGGAGTGAGGAAATGCAGAAGATTGTACCATGGAAGCACAAGGTGCAGTATTACGAAACGGACCAGATGAAGATCGTCCATCATTCCAACTATATCCGCTGGTTTGAGGAGGCAAGGGTGAGTATGCTGGAGCAGATCGGCGCAGGCTACGATACCTTTGAAAAAGAAGGGATCATCAGTCCGGTACTGACTGTGGAAAGCGAGTACAGGCAGATGGTACGCTTTGGGGAAACGGTGGAAATCCGGGTGAAGGTAGAAGCCTTTAATGGTGTCCGGCTGATCCTTGCATACGAGGTAGTACGGGAGTCCGATGGTATTTTGTGCTGCACAGGGCGCACCAGCCATTGCTTCTTAGACAGCCAGGGCAAGCCGCTGTCCTTGAAGCGCAGTAAACCGGAGTTTTATCTGGCCATCAGCAGCCTGCCTGTAGAAGAATAGCGGGCATCAGAGCAATGAGATATTATGGAGGGACGGCTGCAGCCGTTCCTCTTTTCAGAAAACTTAATGGGATATGCAAAAGAAGAGAGGGATTATCATGCCAACAGGAATTATTATGAATGCACTGGCGATTGTGATCGGAGGCGTTGCGGGTGCGTTTGCAGGAGACAGATTAAGTAAGGAATTTAAGGAAAATATTGAGATGATTTTCGGGCTGTGCTCCATGGCAATGGGAATCAGTTCCATTGTCCTTATGGAAAACATGCCGGCGGTTATCTTTGCAGTTATTATCGGGACAGGCATAGGTCTGATGATGCACCTGGGAGAGTGGATCAATAAGGGCGGCATCGGGATGCAGCGTATGATCTCCAAGGTGGTAAAAAACAAAAATACATCCATGTCTGAGGAAGAATTTACAAGCACGCTGGTGACCATCATCGTAGTCTTTTGCGCCAGCGGGACAGGAATTTACGGCTCTATTGTATCCGGCATGAGCGGGGACCATACGATCATGATCACCAAATCCATCCTGGATCTTTTTACCGCGCTGATCTTTGCCTGCAGTCTGGGCCTTGTGGTGTCCGTGATCGCCATTCCCCAGTTTATTTTGTTTTTCATACTTTTCCTGGCAGCAGGGCTGATCTTTCCGCTGACTACACCTGCCATGATCAATGATTTCAAAGCCTGCGGGGGATTTTTAATGATAGGCGCGGGCTTCCGTATGATAAAAGTAAAAATGTTTCCCACTGCGGATATGATACCGTCCATGATACTGGTAATGCCAATTTCCTATTTGTGGACCGCTTGTATTGTGCCGCTTGTAAGCTGATGGAGAGCGAAAAATGACGAGAATTTTGATCGCAGAAGATGACACGACGATTAACGGACTGATAAAGGAATACCTGACAGGAAGAGAGTGCCTGTGTACCCAGGCATTTTCCGGGACAGAGGCAAAGCTTTTGTTTGAAATGGAGAGTACAAAAAAGGGCTTTGACCTTGTGCTGCTGGATCTGATGCTTCCCGGAATGACCGGGGAGGAGCTGGCGGTATGGATACGGGAAAAATCTCAGGTGCCCATCATTATTCTGTCTGCAAAAACGGCTCTTTCGGATAAGGTGGAGCTTTTGGGAAGCGGTGCTGACGATTATCTGACAAAGCCCTTTGAGCTGGAGGAGCTGTGGGCGCGAATCCAGGTGCAGTTAAGGCATAGCCACCGGGAGGTAAAGGAAACACTTTCTTACAGAGATTGGATCCTTGATCCCGAGGGCAGAACCTTTACGGCGAAGGGATGTGCGGTGGAGCTTACCCTCCACGAATTCGGCATTGTGGAGCTTCTTGTGCGCCACCCTAAAAAGGTGTATACAAAGCAGGAGATTTTCGAGGCTGTGTGGCAGCAGGATTATTTTGTGGAGGATAAAACCATCAATGTCCATATCAGCAACATCCGGGCAAAATTAAAAAAGACAGGTACGGACGATTATATCCGCACTGTGTGGGGGATGGGTTTTAAGCTGGCAGAATGAGAAAGCTTTAACCTTTCTTTAACTTTTCTTTGCGATTTTTGAACCTCTATGCCTCATACTGATGATCAGAAAGGACAAAGAAAGTCTTTTCAGACAGAAATGGGCAAAAAGGAGGATATTATGGATAACGTAATCGTGACACGTAATCTGTGCAAAACCTACGGCAAAAAAGAAGCCGTATCCGGGATAAATATGCACATCAGAAAGGGAGAGATTTACGGCTTTATCGGCAGGAATGGTTCCGGAAAATCCACCACGCTGAAGCTGCTTTCCGGTCTTGCAAACCCTACCGGGGGAGAAATTTCAGTCTTCGGAGGAACTTTAAATGACGAGACCGTAAGACGGAGAATGGGCGTTCTGATTGAGACAGCAGGGATTGATCCGGACAAATCTGCATATGAAAATATGCTGCTGAAAGCCATGATGATGGGGATCATCAATCCGGGAAAAGAGATTCAGGAGTTGCTCACAAAGGTGGGCCTTGACCCGAAAGATAAGAAGTGTACCAGGAAATTTTCCATGGGTATGAAGCAGCGTCTGGGGATTGCCATGGCACTTTTGGGAGGACCGGATCTGCTCCTTTTGGACGAGCCGATCAACGGTCTGGATCCGGAGGGAATGAACGCAATCCGTTCTTATCTGGTAGAATTAAATGAAAAAAGGGGAATGACCATCCTGGTCAGCTCTCATATTCTTGGAGAGCTTTCCAAGATGGCGACCTGCTTCGGAATCATCAAAGACGGGTGCCTGATACAGGAGCTTACCAGCGAGGAATTAAACGCCCGGTGCCGGGACTACCTGTACTTAAAAACAGGGAATACAAAGACTGCCTCCGTGATCCTGGAGCAGAGGCTTGGGATCACGGATTATGAGGTGCGGCCTGATGGCGAGATCCGGATCTTTCAGGAGACGGATTCCGCTGCTGTGACACAGGAAATGGCTAAGGCAGGAGTGGATGTTTACTCGGTTTATGCGCATCAGCAGGATCTGGAGGGATATTTTATCGAGCTGATGGGACAGGAAGAAAAACAGCAGGGAAATGCCGGACAGAAGGGAGGAAGACGTCATGCTTAATCTTTTCAGAATGGACCTCCGAAGTGTGTTCCGGGATAAGGGGATTTATATTTGCCTGGGCGTTATTTTCCTGATCATCCTCATTGGTATCGGAACCATGAAAATGGTTATCAATGCTGTGCCGGAAGGACAGGGCAGCGCGGCAGTGTCAGCGGAAGACGGTGATGTTACGGTAAAGAAGGAATTGGAATTTGCAGGTATGAACCTGGGGATGGAGTTTGAGGCGGACGATGTGGAGGATGCGCGGGAATTCCAGAATATGAGCCAGACAGAGTTTATCGGAAATCTTCTTTTTTCCGGCGGATTGATGGCAGCGCTGATGGGCGTTTTTGGCTCCCTTGTTATCTGCGGCGATTTCACCACCGGTGTAGCGAAAAATATTTTTTCTTATCATGCGGACCGGAGAAAGTATGTGGTAAGCAAGCTTTTTACCATGGCTGTGGTCAGTGCATTTTATATGGCTGCGCTGGTGCTTTTGACGTTTTTGGCCTATAAAATGATGGGAATGCACAGCAGCATTGGGGATGTGAAAAAGCTGATCCTGATGCTGGTTGTGGGCTGGTTTTGCCTTTTAAGTCATTCTGCACAGAATCTTCTTTTCTGCATTCTGACCAGGAGTTCGGTGATCAGCGCTATCCTTTCCGTTGCCTGCGGGGTGGGCGCGGCAGCAGGCATCCTGAACTTTTTCGCAGGGTATTTCGGATTCCAGATCGCACAGTTTCTTCCCGCATATAATCTGATGACAGCCCTTTTTATCAGCGGAAAGGATGTACGGATAACATCGGGACTGATGTCTCTCATGGACGGAAGCCAGGAGCCAAATGTAGTTCTGGCTATTGTAACAGCATTGATCTGGACTGTTTTCTACGTGTTGGTTTCCGGTCATGTGCTGAAGAAAAAGGATATCTGCTGACAGAAATAGTGTTTGGGAGAGAAAAAAGCTGCGGAGGAGGCAGAGGGAATGATGATTACAGTGACCCTAGTTTTGGGCATTATCATATTGATCCTGGCGGTGCGTCTGTATCTGTACCGCAGACAGGTAAAGGAGTTTTCCAGACAGCTTATGGAGCTAAAGGAGGGCAGCAATCAGCGGCTGACCTGCTTTCTCCATACCCCTGCCGTGACGCAGCTAGGGAGAGAGATCAACCGCTGCATTGATCTGAATCAGGAGGCCGTTCTGAAATCCAGAGAAGCAGAGCAGGAGCTGAAATATACTATCGCCTGTGTTTCTCATGATATCCGTACGCCCCTGACAGGAGCGGCAGGCTATGTACAGCTTCTGGAACAGACTGAAGAAAAGGAGAAGAAGAGCGCATATTGCCGGATCGTTAGGGGACGTTTAAAGGATCTGGAACAGCTTTTGGATGAGCTGTTTCTTTATACAAGGCTTGCAGGCGGCGAGGTGGAGCTGCACTGTCAACCCTGCCAGCTTTTGCCTGTATTAAGCGAATGTCTCATGGGAGGCTATGAGAAGCTTACAGAAAAAAATATGGAACCGTCACTAGATTTTTCACAGGAGAACATCCAGGTTACGGCGGATGTCCAACAGCTTAAAAGGGTGATGGGAAACCTGATCTCCAATGCAGCAGCACACGGAAAAGGAACGCTTTTTATCGCACAGGAAGGGAAAAAACTGACCTTTTCCAACCAGGTGGAAGATCCTTCACAGATAGATCCGGACCGGATGTTTGAGCGTTTTTACCGTGCGGACAATGCACGCAGAGGTTCCCATGCAGGGCTGGGACTTTCCATTGCCAGGGAGCTGATGGAGCGCATGGGAGGAAAGCTTTATGCCCGGCTCGAGGAAGATATGCTGAAGATCACGGTGGAATTTTTGTAGCTGCAGTCAGAAATATTGGGAAAAAGAGAAGAGGTCGGCTTTCATGGATTTAGATAAGATTGAATATTTTTTCAAAGCGGCAGAGCTTAAAAATTTTACAAAAGCAGCAAAGGAATGCCACATCGCGCAGACGACTATGAGCAAATATATCCGTGTTCTGGAGGAGGAGCTGGGCTGCCCTCTGTTTGTGCGGAACCACCATCAGGCGGTGATGACAGCCCAGGGACAGCAGTTTTACGAGGGAATGAAGCCGATTTTTGAACAGTATCAGAGACTTTGCAGAGAGCTTGTCAGGAACAGGGAACAGGAGCTGCGGATCGGAATGATCACCACAGACTATGTGGATTTTCCGATCCTGAGGGCCTTTGAGCAGGAATATCCGCAGTATTCCCTTTATTTTTCATTCGGAAGTGAAGATAGGCTGGCAGAGGAATTGTCTGCGGGGCGGCTGGATGCCCTGATCTGTCCGGATATTCTCAGAGTAGACAGGCGGATTGGAGAAAAGAAGCCTGTGGGCCGGGTTCCGGTGCTTTCCGCTGAGGCGGTCCTGGTATGCTCAAAGGAAGTTTTATCCAGACTTGGCTCCATAGAAAAGGTGATCGAAAGCCAGCCGCTGATCACAAAGACAGAAGGCTCAGGCTACCATGATTTTTGCAGACAGGAACTTGAAAAAATCTACGGTGTGTCCTTTTCGGAGGTGATCACAGTAAAGGGGCTTTCTCAGCAGCTTCTCATGGTCAATATGGCAAACGGCTTCGCTGTCATTCCGAGAAGGAGTCGGATTGAAGCGGGAAATCTTGCATGCTTTCCTTTGCCGGACGTATTTGATGAGGTGTCAGAGCTTTTGTATCCATCCGAAAATATGCCGGAGCCATTGGAACGGCTGGTGCAATACATCCATGAAAAAAAGTGCTGACAAAAGCAAAAGAAATCGTTTTTCAGATCGGTGATTTTCCGTTATGATATGGTTGCTGGCGTAACCGCGCTCCGACGCGAGTGTGCGCCAAAGAGCACACTTTTATCAGGGAGGAAAATCAATGCAGAAGGATTTGACAAAAGGCAGTGTATTCCGGGTATTGATCCAGTTTTCACTGCCTTATCTTTTATCATGTTTCCTTCAGACCTTTTACGGTCTGGCGGATTTATTTATTACAGGGCAGTTTAACGGAGCAGATGCTATCTCTGCTGTTTCCATCGGAAGCCAGGTGATGCACATGCTCACGGTGATCATTGTGGGACTTGCCATGGGATCCACGGTTACCATCAGCCATCATGTAGGGGAAAAGGATCTGAAAAAAGCAGGAAGAGCTGTGGGAAACACGGTGACTCTTTTTCTCATATTTGCAGTACTGCTGACGGCGGGGCTTCTTCTTGGCGTAAACGGAATCTTAAAGTGGATCTCCGTTCCCACGGAGGCGTATTCCCAGGCAAAAATATATCTGATCATCTGCTTTGCAGGGGTGCCGTTTATCACGGCTTATAACATTATAAGCTGCATTTTCAGAGGAATGGGCGATTCCAAAAGCCCGCTGTATTTTGTGGCTGCAGCCTGTGTGCTGAATGTGGCGCTGGATTTTATTTTCATTGGCGGGCTCTCTATGGGAGCGGCGGGAGCTGCCCTTGGAACTGTCATTTCCCAGACGGCAAGTGTGGTGATCGCGCTGGTGACCATCCGGCGGAAAAGCTTTGGGCTGTCTGTAAAAAAAGAGGATTTCAGACCGCATAAAACAAGCATGGGAGGCATTTTAAAAATCGGAATCCCCATTGCTTTCCAGGATGGATTGATCCAGGTTTCCTTTATGATCATTACCATTATTGCAAATAAAAGAGGTGTGACGGCAGCCGCCAGCGTGGGGATCGTGGAGAAGCTCATCAGCTTTTTCTTCCTGGTTCCGTCGGCAATGCTGTCTTCCATTTCTTCCATTACAGCCCAGAATGTAGGGGCAGGAGAGTACAAAAGGGGCGCAAGAACACTGCGTTACGGCGTGACCATTGCAGTTTCCTTCGGGGCTTTGATGGCTGTGATCTGCCAGTTCTTTTCCCCGCAGATCCTGTCGCTGTTTACAGACGATGCCATGGTGGTGGAAATGGGAACACAATACCTGAAGGCTTATGTTCTGGACTGCATTGTGGCAGGTGTGCATTTCTGCTTCAGCGGATATTTCTGCGCTTATGGATATTCGGGAATTTCGTTTATACAGAATGTGGCGTCCATTGTGCTGCTGCGTGTACCGGGGGCTTACCTGGCATCCAAATATTATCCGGATACTCTTTACCCCATGGGGCTGGCTGCGCCTGCAGGCTCTCTTTTGTCTGCGATCATCTGTGTGGCGGTGTTTTTGATATGGAAGAAAAAATTTCTGCCCTCTTCCAGAACTTCCCTGAGGTAAAAGGTTATCCGTTATTACAAATGTGTTACAAAGTGCGTTATAATGTATAAGATATGAAAAAAGACAGGTTCCTCCGGATGGAGGAATTGCAGTGAGGCAAAGCGGATGAAGCAGCTTTGTTGAAAATATGGAGGTATCTTATGAAAAAACGTAATGTGATATTATTGGCAGGAATCCTTACTCTTACGGGAATGACTGGCTGCGGAACCGGGGAGGTAAAGGAAATTCTGGATGAATCCCGTGAAAATACAAAAGAAATCGCTTCTGCATCCGGCGATGTGGAGGTTACCACAGGGGTAAACCTGTCGCAGTGGGGAATGGATATGGATGTAGACCTGGTGCTCGCGGGAGAATGGGAGACGGCGGTGAATCCGGCTGCCTTTCATTTTGATGGAACCCTGGGGCTGGATGTGATGGGACTCGGTATGGATTTCGAAATATATGGAGTGGAGGAGGACGGTAAATACGTCACCTACGCAAAGACAGCAGGCCAGTGGAGTAAATTTGAAGGCCAGGCGAAATCCTTTGACAACTGGGATGGATTTTATGAACTGGAGCCGGACAGCATAGAGCTTTCTCAGGAGAGCGGAGAAGTAAACGAAAAAGAAACCAGCGTGATACATACGGAAATCAGCGGTGAGGATGTAATTGAGCTGATGAAAAAGGCAGAGTTTTTGGAGGATGACCTGGGAGACGCAGATATTTCCGGTTTGAAAGCGGATATTGCATTGGAGATTTATAAAGAAAGCGGCCTTCCGGCATCCGTGAATGTGGATTTCGGCGATAGTCTGAGCAGTGCCGCACAGTCTTCGGAAGAGCTGGCGGGCCTGCCAGGAGTCGGAAAATGCGTGATAAATGTAAATGTGATGGAATACAACAGCGTTGACAGCATTGAGGTGCCTCAGGAGGCGCTGACAGCGGAGGAAACGGAAGGAAATCCACTGAAGGATCTGACAGATGATATGTTTGGCACCGATGGACAGGAGGATGTCTATACACCGGAGGAAGCGGAGGTATCTGAGGACGGCTCATATGTCCTGACCTCATACAGCGGAGACGTAAGCGCCAGGGTGACTGCTCCGGAAGGCTACACGGCAGATTCCACGGAAAAGACCTTCTTAAGCTTTTCAAGGACATCAGAAGATAATAAGCAGACATTTGCGGTGTATCAGATCACGGAGTTAAGCGATAGCTTTACGGAAGAGGATTTTGTTAAAACATATATGGTTTCCGAGGATGAGCTGGCTGATTACGGATATCGTTACTATCGTACGGCAGGACCGGAGGAAATGGAATTGGGTGACATGACAGTTTCCTGCGTGACGGCAGTGTATTCCTACGAGGAGGGAACCGTATGTACCCAGACTGAGATATGGACAAAGCTTGACGATAACCATATTTTACAGTGTATGGTTACAGAAACGGAAGCGGGAGATGACCGGGAGCCGTCCCTGGATGCGGAACTGGCAAAGGAAGTGTTTTCCGGTGTAAGTGCGGATACCCCTTGACATCCGAAAGAGGGCTATGCTATTATCATGTCCAGGTAAACAGAGAGGAGTTGTGGGGATGATTATTTTTTCTTGCTAATGTGATGAACTACACAGTGTGCTTTTATACAGACAGGGGGACTGTCTGTTGTTTGGCACGGCAGGAATAATAAGGATTTCCATAACCGGATTTTAAATATGAGGGTTGGGAAAGCGGCTTGTGAGCCGCTTTCTTTGTAAGCCTCCTTTACGGCAACGGGAAAAGCCTGCTGTGCGTAAAGGAGGTTTTTATTTATGGCAATGATACAAGTGGTAAATCTCACCTTTGAGTATGAGAACAGCCCGGATGCTGTGTTTGAGAATCTGTCCTTCCGGCTTGATACAGACTGGAAGCTGGGGCTGATCGCCCGCAACGGAAAGGGAAAAACCACGCTTTTGAAGCTTCTGTCGGGAGAGCTTTCCGGTCAGGGGAAAATTTCCATGCCTGCTGCGGCGGAATATTTTCCCCCGGTGATAAAAGAGAAAGAATGCCTTACGATCGATGTGGTGGAGGAAGTGGAACCGGGTTACGAGTTGTGGAAGGTCTGCAGGGAATGTAGTTTGCTGGAGCTGGACGCAGAGGTTTTATACCGTCCCTTTAGCACTTTAAGCAACGGGGAGCAGACCAAGGTACTGCTGGCAGTGCTTTTTGCCAGGGAGAGTGCGTTTTTGCTCCTTGATGAGCCGACGAACCATCTGGATGGAGAAGCGAGGGAAGCCATTGCACGATATCTGAAAAAGAAAAAAGGATTTCTTCTGGTTTCCCATGACAGGATGCTTCTGGATGCATGTATAGACCATGTGATGGCAATAAACAGGGAAACTGTGGAAATCCGCCAGGGGAATTTTTCTGACTGGTGGAGAGATAAGGAGAATCGGGATGATTTTGAGCGAAAAGAAAATGAAAAGCTGAAGAAGGAGATTGGGCATCTGCGGGCTGCCTCCCGCCAGTCCGGTTCCTGGGCAGATGCAGTAGAGAGCACAAAAATCGGGCACGATCCTTATGATTCACGGTATGACCATGTGACAAGAGCATACATTGGTGAAAAATCCAGAAAGCTGCAGATGCGGCGCAAAAGTTTGGAAAAGCGCATGGAAAGGGCGATAGAGGAAAAGAAAGGGCTTTTGAAAGACATAGAGGAAACGGAGGGCCTGAAGCTGTTTCCACTTTTCTATCACAAGGAGATTCTGGCAGAGGCAAAGGACTGTACCCTGGCATATCCGGGGAAAACGGCGGTGAATGGCATAACGTTTTCCATAAGGCGCGGCGAAAAGCTGTTTTTAAGCGGAAAAAACGGCAGTGGAAAAAGCAGCGTGATAAAGGCAGTGCTGGGACAGAAGGAGCCTGTGGTCAGTGCAGGCAGTCTTTGGACGGCGCCGGGTCTTGTGATTTCCTATGTCCCTCAGGATGCCTCCTTCCTGACCGGACGGCTGGAGGATTACGCAGAAGAACAGAAAATCGACAGAACGGCTTTTCTGACCCTCCTTCGGAAGCTGGATTTTTCCAGAGAAATGTTTGCGCACAAAATGGAGGATTTCAGCGCCGGACAGAAGAAAAAGGTACTGCTGGCTGCCAGCATGTGCAAAAGGGCTCATTTATATATCTGGGATGAGCCGCTGAATTATATCGATGTTTTTTCCAGAATGCAGATCGAGAGCCTGATCAATGCTTACGGTTTTACCCTGCTTGCAGTGGAGCACGACAAGGCCTTCCGTGAAACAGTCGGAGGGCGGGAGATCCTGCTTTGATGTTATTAGATTTATCTTATCCTTGCTGATTCCTGTGGACGGGAGTATACTATTTATAGATTTTGAAAGAAAAAAGGAAAGGTACATCACATGAATCCTGTATATGAAAAATTGATGAATTGCTATGAAAGTGTAAAGAAAAAAGTGGATTTTACACCTCTTGTTGCGCTGGTTCTTGGCTCAGGGCTGGGAGGATATGCAGAGGAGATCAAAGTAGTACAAACACTGGATTACCGTGAGATTGAGGGCTTTCCCGTATCCACCGTGCCGGGACATAAGGGCAGATTTATATTTGGATATGTGGGGGAGATCCCGGTGGTGATCATGCAGGGAAGAATCCACTATTACGAGGGATATCCCATACAGGACGTGGTTCTTCCTGCCAGGCTTATGAAGCTGATGGGCGCAAAGATTCTGTTTCTCACAAATGCCGCTGGAGGTGTCAATTACGATTTTGCCGCCGGAGATTTTATGATGATAACAGATCAGATCTCAAACTTTGTACCGTCTCCTCTTGTTGGAGAAAATATTGATGAACTGGGTCCGAGATTCTGTGATATGAGCCATGTTTATGACAGGGATCTGCAGGAGATCATACGGAATGCAGCCAAAAAGCTATCTATCCCTTTAAAAGAAGGGGTATATATACAGCTTACCGGCCCGGCCTTTGAAACACCGGCAGAGGTGCGTATGTGCCGGGCGCTGGGAGCGGATGCGGTGGGGATGAGTACAGCCTGCGAAGCGGTGGCGGCTAACCACATGGGAATGAAGATCTGCGGGATTTCCTGCATTTCCAATCTGGGCTGCGGCATGACGGAAAATCCTCTTTCCCACGCAGAGGTACAGGAAACGGCAGACAGAGTTGCACCCTTATTTAAGAAGCTGATCACAGAGTCTATTATGCAGATGGGAGCGGAAAAGCTATGAATATTCGTTTTTATAATGCCAGAATTTTAAACAGGGATTTTGAGATTCTGGAAGGAGAGCTTCATGTAAAAGGAAACAGGATATCTTATATCGGTCCTCAAAAAAGGCAGGATGACCTGCAGTGGGAGAGCTGGGACAGGGAAATAAATGCGGAAAGAAACCTTCTGATCCCAGGCTTTAAAAACGCCCATACCCATTCCGCTATGACCTTTCTGCGCTCTTATGCAGATGATCTGCCGCTGCAGGAGTGGCTGAACAAGCAGGTATTTCCCATGGAGGCAAAGCTTGTGCGGGAGGACATTTACCATTTGTCAAAGCTTGCAATACTGGAATATCTCACCAGCGGTATGACAGCAAATTTTGATATGTACATCTGCCCTGAGGAGATGGCGAAGGCTGCTGCAGACTGCGGATTCCGGACCGTGCTGGCAGCCCCTCTGAACGATTTTACCTCTGACATCCGTGCAGTAGAGGAAGAGTATCTGAAATTTAAAGAGTATGATCCACTGGTCAGCTATATTCTGGCATTTCATGCGGAATATACAACAGGCAGGAAGCGGCTTGAGGAAGTTGCGCGTCTGGCTGAAAAATATAAGGCGCCTGTCTTTTCCCATAACTCCGAGACGTATCAGGAGGTGCAGCAGTGCGTGGCGCGAAACGGTGCTACGCCTACGGCATTTCTGGACCGCCTGGGCATTTACGAGCATGGAGGCGGCGGGTACCATTGCGTTTATATGAGCGATGAGGATCTGGATATTTTCCAAAGAAAGGGCCTTTACGCTGTGACAAATCCAGGCTCCAACACAAAGCTGGCAAGCGGCATTGCACCAGTAAAACGGATGCTGGATATGGGAATCCGCATGGCGATCGGCACAGACGGTCCGGCGAGCAATAACTGCCTGGATATGTTCCGGGAAATGTTCCTTGTGACAGGGCTTGCCAAGCTGCGGGAGCAGGACGCCTCCGCCGTGGGAGCAAAGGAAGTGCTGAAAATGGCTGTTTCAGGCGGTGCTCACGCAATGGGATTAATCGAGTGTGACTGTCTGGCAGAAGGAAAGCTGGCGGATCTGGTGATGATCGATCTGCACAGGCCTAATATGCAGCCGGAGAATAATCTGGTAAAAAATCTGGTATACAGCGGCAGCAAGGAAAATGTAAAGCTTACCATGGTAAACGGCAAGATCCTTTATGAGAACGGAAGGTTTTTCGTGGGAACGGATCCGGAGGAAATTTATGCCCGGGCAAATGAAATCATGGGACGATGCCGATAGGTATAAAATCAGGGAGGTCTTTCGGTTGAAGGTAATTGCGCATATACATAGTGATTTTCCGACAAAATTTGGAATTCCCCATCAGAGCGGACGGATAAAGGAGCTGAAAGCAGAGATCGTTTTCGAACCGGAATACCGCAACCCGGATGCCTTCCGGGGGTTGGAGGAATATACCTATATCTGGATCATATGGGAGTTTTCACAGGCGATCAGGGAGGAATGGTCCCCCACTGTGCGACCGCCCAGACTGGGAGGAAATATAAGAAAAGGAGTATTTGCCACCCGTTCTCCTTTCAGGCCGAATCCAATCGGGCTTTCCTCTGTAAAGCTGGAAAGGGTGGAATTTCATCCCGAGCTTGGACCTGTGCTTCACGTTTCGGGAGCTGATCTGATGGATGGAACGCCGATTTTTGACATTAAGCCTTACCTTCCCTATGTGGACAGCCACCCGGATGGAAAAGGCGGTTTCACAGATACGATCCAGGATCACAGACTCACCGTGGAGTTCCCGGAAAAATGGCTTGCTATGGTTCCGCAGGAAAGGCGGGAGGCGCTTCTTGCTGTGCTGGCAAATGACCCGAGACCGGGATATCAGAGAGACCCGGAGCGGATCTATGGTATGGCATTTGGCAGCCAGGATATACGGTTTCGTGTGGAAGGCGATGTACTGACTGTATGTGAAGTTGTGGAATTATAGCCCTTCCGGTATTTTTGTGGGGATTTTGGGCGAAAAAAAAGGAATCCTTGTGAAATATCACAATTTTTTTCCAGGAGGAAAGAAAGTCTTGCAAAATGCCGGGCTTTTTCTTAAAATAAAATACATGCTTTATAGAGGTAAAGAGAAAAAGTAATGAGGAGCACAGGAATTATGAAAAAAGTAGTAAAATTTGGAGGAAGCTCCCTCGCCAATGCGGAGCAATTCCAAAAGGTAGGCGATATTATCCGCAGTGAGGAGAGCAGACGATATGTGGTGCCGTCCGCTCCCGGAAAACGCTTTGACGGAGACACAAAAGTCACCGATATGCTGTACGGCTGCTATGCCGCGGCTGAAAAGGGTGAGGATTTTGAGGAAAAATTATCTGCCATCAAGGATCGTTATTATGAGATCATCAGAGGACTTTCCCTTGATCTTTCTCTGGAGGATGAATTCAAAAAAATCCGCGAGGATTTCAAAAACCTGGCAGGACAGGAATATGCGGCATCCCGCGGAGAATTTTTAAATGGCAAGGTGATGGCTGCTTATCTGGGCTTCGAGTTTGTAGATGCTGCAGAGGTGATCCGCTTTGACAAAAACGGCAATCTGGAGGCAGAAAAGACTAATAAACTTTTAAATAAACGGCTTTCTAAATGCCAGTGCGCTGTCATCCCGGGCTTCTACGGAGCTATGGAAGACGGCACAGTGAGAACCTTTTCCCGCGGCGGTTCCGATGTGACAGGATCCCTGGTGGCAAAGGCTATCATGGCGGATATGTATGAAAACTGGACTGATGTTTCCGGCGTACTTGTAACAGACCCAAGACTTGTAGAGAATCCTGCTGTCATTGAGACTGTAACCTACCGTGAGCTGCGTGAGCTTTCCTATATGGGAGCCACCGTACTCCACGAGGAGGCTATTTTCCCGGTAAGAAAAGAAGGAATCCCCATCAACATCAGAAACACAAACCGTCCTGAGGACAAAGGAACCTTCATCGTGGAAAGCACCTGCAAAAAGCCGAAATACACCATCACCGGAATTGCGGGAAAGAAGGGCTTCTGCTCCATCAATATTGAAAAATCCATGATGAACAGCGAGATCGGATTCGGAAGAAGGGTCCTTCAGGTATTCGAGGACCAGGGCATCAGCTTTGAGCACATCCCCTCCGGCATCGACACCCTCACCGTATATGTACACCAGGACGAATTCGAAGAAAAAGAGCAGCAGGTTATCGCCGGCATCCACCGCGCCGTACAGCCTGACTTTGTAGAAATGGAGTCTGACCTGGCTTTGATCGCTGTTGTAGGACGGGGCATGAAGTCCACAAGAGGAACAGCCGGAAGAATTTTCTCTGCCCTGGCCCACGCCGATGTAAACGTAAAAATGATCGACCAGGGCTCCAGCGAGCTAAACATCATTATCGGCGTAGCCAACGACGATTTTGAACGCGCCGTAAAAGCCATCTACGACATCTTCGTCATAACCCAAATCTGATAAAGCAGGTTATATTCTATATCCCTGCGAAAGAGGAACAGCAATATATCAAAAATGATTACGGAGGGCTGCCTGAAAGGCAGCCCTCTGATATATACCATTAGATGGCTGAGGAAGATGCAAACATGGAAAAAGTTTAAAAAACATATTGACAGATTTGAATGTATATCATATAATATAGACATATTCAAAAACATAAATGTGAGGTGAAAGAAATGGCAACACAATATAACGAAACGATACGAGTGTTTAAAGCCTTTTGTGATGAGAATCGTTTGGCAATATTAGACTTGCTTCGTACCGGAGAGAAATGTGCGTGTGATCTGTTGGAAGATTTGCGTATTTCTCAGCCTACACTTTCCCATCACATGAAGATATTATGTGATGCTGGTGTTGTCCAGGGACGCAAGGAAGGGAAATGGGTTTATTATTCGATAGACCCGGTAGGTGCAGAGAAAGTAAGGGAGATACTGGAGCAGCAGCTTACGGTTTCCGGCAGTAATAGTGCGGGAAACTGATGAAGTGATTATTTGGGCCATCTGTTAAGGGTGGCTTCCCTTTGAAATAATAAATAGATATTTTTGAATGTATCGATTTGAATTGAGATATCAAGGAGGAAGGGTTATGTGTGCATGTGGTCGGCGGCTTCAGTGCCGTTCTGAATAAAAACATTTCCGTATGTAAACCAATGGGGAAATCTTCCAGAGGCGGATTTCCAGTGTGCTGTGGCGAATTAAAATTTTAAGTAGAAAGAAGGTAATTTGTATGTTTACAACGGAAACTCTTATTCATGCCGGACAGACGTTTCTGATGTTGTTTGGCGAATTATTCAGCCTGTTTATTGGCATCAGCTTTGTGGTTGCTTTATTACAGATTTATATTTCACAGGAGCGTATTAAACGTATCCTGACTACACCGAAAAAGGGGCTGAACAGTGTCCTGGGGGCAGCATTGGGAGCGGTGACACCGTTCTGCTCCTGTTCCACAATTCCGGTGTTGGTAGGGTTATTTAAGAGTGGGGCTCCTTTCTGTGGAGCAATCTCGTTCCTGCTCACATCTCCGATTCTGAATCCGGCGATTTTAACTTTACTGGTTGCATTCTTTGGGCTGAAAGCCACAATCGTATATAGCGCATTTACTTTTGCCTTTGCGATCGTGATGGGGCTTATTCTTGACAAAGCTGGTTTTGAAAAGGAAGTGAAAAATGTTACGGTCAAAGGCGGGCATCAGGATGGTATCTCATGGGAGAACCTGCAGGGAACCTTCTGGCAGAAGCAGTGGCAGGCGGTCAAACTTTCTTTAAAAGATGCCTTTGGCTTGTTCAAGGGCGTGGTACTCTTCCTGCTGCTGGGCGCTGGTATCGGTGCATTTATTTATGAGTTCATTCCTACGGATTTATTAGCGAACTTTGCCGGAGCCAATAACTTGTGGGCAGTTCCGCTGGCAGCAGTCGTGGGTATTCCCATGTATATCCGTACTGAGACCATGATTCCGATTGCAAGTATCCTGATTTCCAAGGGTGTAGCTCCTGGCGTTATGATTGCGCTGATCCTGGGAGGCGCAGGTGCCAGCATTCCGGAAGTATCTCTGCTAAATTCCATTTTTAAGAAGAAAATGGTTGTTGCTTTTGTACTGTGTATCTTTGCTGTAGCCACAATTACAGGCTATGTGTTTAACTTTGTATTATAATTTGAAAGGAGAATTTTATCATGTCTGAGAAAAAAAGTTTTTGGGAAAAGTTGTTTAGCGGCAGTGGATGCAACTGTGGGATGTCTTTGGAGGAAGAAACGGAACCGAAAAAGAAGCCCCAAAAAGGCGGATGCTGCAATATGCAGATCGTGGAAGAAGATGAAACAGATGACGCCGAGCACAGGACAGACAAATAGATAAATGCGCCAGGAATGCAAAAAAGGTAGCCGATACGCATTTGTCAGATTCGCAGGGAAAACTCATCTCCCCAAAAAACCATAATTTTCCCGTCAGACAGGCGGGGCCAACAGGGGGAGTGTGAGGGGGCATTCGGCCTTCGCAACTCCGAGATTGCCCCCTCACGGTTTTTCTACTTCATCCCGTTTTATTACCTTGACAACTACGAACAAGCGTTCTATAATAAAACAAGAACATTTGTTTGGAGAGTCAATATATGATAATACAGGAATCAATGACCCTAATGAAAAAACTGGAAATCCTATCCGACGCCGCCAAATACGACGTGGCATGTACCTCCAGCGGAATAAACAGAAACGGTGACGGAACCGGCATCGGAAACAGCATTTCCGCCGGAATCTGCCACAGCTTTGCAGGAGACGGCCGCTGCATCAGCCTTTTAAAAATCCTGTACACAAACGAATGCGTATTCGACTGCAAATACTGCATCAATCGCGCCTCCAATGATGTAGTCCGCGCCAGCTTTACGCCAGAGGAAGTGTGCAGGCTGACCATCGAGTTTTACCGCAGAAATTATATCGAGGGTCTGTTTCTAAGCTCCGGAGTGAAAGGAAGCCCGGATGCCACGATGGAAGAATTGTGCCAGACCGTGGAGCTGTTACGAAAAAAATACCGCTTTCAGGGTTACATCCATCTAAAAGCCATTCCCGGGGCAGCCCCGGAGCTGATTGAAAAAGCCGGATATCTGGCTGACAGAATGAGCGTGAATCTGGAGCTTCCTACTGCAGACGGACTAAAACGGCTGGCACCCCATAAATCCCGTAAAACCATCTTAAAGCCAATGAAACAGATCCAGCTTCACAGGGACGGAAATAAGGAAGAACTGACGTTATACCGCCATGCTCCCAAGTTTGTTCCCGCAGGCCAAAGCACCCAGATGATCATCGGCGCAACAGGAGAAAGTGATTACGAAATCGTATCGGTAGCAGAATCCCTGTATCGTAATTTTGAGTTAAAAAGAGTATTCTATTCCGCATTTGTTGCGGTAAACCAGGATAAGGATCTTCCTATGCCGACTTCCGGTCCGCCTCTTCTTCGGGAACACAGGCTTTATCAGGCGGACTGGCTTTTGCGGTTTTACGGATTTACTGCTTCGGAGCTTTTGTCGGAAAAACATCCTAATTTTAATCTGTTCTTAGACCCCAAATGTGACTGGGCGCTGAGCCATCTGGAATTCTTCCCGGTGGAGATCAACACAGCAGATTATTATAAGCTTTTGCGCGTGCCAGGGATCGGGGACAGATCGGCAAAAAGGATCGTGGGAGCACGGAGGACCCATTCGCTGGATTTTTGCGACCTGAAGAAAATCGGCGTAGTGTTAAAACGGGCATTATACTTTATTACATGCAATGGAAAAATGATGTACCCAACCAGGCTTGAGGAGGATTATATTCTACGGAACATGCTGGACCCAAGAGAGAAGAATCCTGCAGCAGATGATCAGTCAGATTACAGGCAGCTCTCTCTGTTTGAAGACTATGGTATGAAAGCTGCCGCGGGTTTTGAGAGGATGTGAAGATATGAACGGCGAAAAGACTGTACTGATCTGTGAAGATTCTATGGAAGGGATCTTTACGGCTGTGTATGACGGATGGCTGGACGGGGCAGGAAACAGGGAAGTGGAGGTGCGGGTCTGCGCCCCGGAAAACCTTGAACTTTTCTGTACCTACCGTCGCATCGAGACGGACTGTGAAAAGGCAGGAAAGGTTATGCGCACCATTCTGATGAAGCTTGGGGTAAAAACATATGAGGATATCTGTTATGCCGCAGTATCCCAAAATCCGGACAGAGGAACAGCCATCTACCGGGTGGTGAGAAAGGCACTTGGAAACGGACGGTGTGATGCCAGGATCATGGAAGCCTTGGCAGACCCGGACGTATCTACAGTGGCGAAGCTTCGCACAAAGGTCTGGCATGAGTTCCATCGGTATTTTGGCTTTGTAAGATTCAGGGAGCTGGGAGGCGGTATACTGTTTTCGAAGATCAAACCGGAAAATGATATTCTGGCTATGCTGGGTCCCCACTTTGCCAACCGGTTTCCAAATGAGAACTGGATGATATACGATGAGGGACGGGAAAAAGTACTGCTCCACCGAAAAGGGGAGGAGTGTACCCTGCGAAGCGGTGTAACTCTTTCACAGGAATACCGGGAGGATTTGACGGAAAAGGAAGAATATGAGGAACTGTGGCGGGCTTTTTGCAGCAGTATTACTGTACAGGAACGCAGAAACGGAAAGCTTCAACAGCAGTTGGTCCCGCTGAAATTCCGGGATAATATGCTGGAGTTTTCCTGAAAGCGATTTCCAAACGCACGCCTTTTGTGCTATACTTGTTACATTATGCAGCAGAGGCAGGAGTGCAGTGATGGAAAAACCAGTTATCCGTATATCCGTCAGAAATCTGGTGGAATTTATTTTAAGAAGCGGTGATCTTGACAGCCGCCGCGGTTCCGGGGACAAGGAAGCCATGTTAAAGGGCAGCAGGCTCCACAGAAAAATACAGAAGCAGATGGGGAGCAGTTACCGCGCTGAGGTTGCCCTGAAATGGGAAACTGTTTATGATGATCTGATCATTCAGGTGGAGGGAAGAGCGGACGGAATCCAGACTGAGGATGGCAGGACAACGGTGGATGAGATTAAAGGAATCTATGGAAAGCTGGAGCACTTAAGTCAGCCCATAGAGGTTCATCGCGCACAGGCTATGTGCTATGCCAGAATATACGGAGAAATGGAAGAACTGGAGGAGATTACGATCCAGATGACCTACGCAAACCTGGATACGGAGGAAATCAAGCGTTTTCAGGAGAACATGTCCTTGGAATCGTTAAAGGAATGGTACAAAGAACTTCTGGATGCATATTATAAATGGGTTTCCTACAAGCTGCAGTGGCAGCAGGAGAGAAATGCTTCCATGGAGGGACTGCAGTTCCCTTTCCCATACCGGGAAGGACAGAGAAAGATGGTGAGCAGTGTCTACCATACGATCAAGTCGGAAAAACAGATCTTTATCCAGGCGCCAACAGGAGTGGGAAAAACCATGTCCACGATTTTTCCCGCAGTGCGTGCGGTGGGAGAAGGCAAGGGAGACACCATTTTTTATCTGACTGCAAAAACCATCACAAGGACAGTTGCGGAGGAGGCATTCTCCATTTTGAAAGGAAAAGGACTGAAATACAAGGTCATTACCATCACTGCAAAGGAAAAGCTGTGCGGAAACGATGAAAAGCTTCAGTGTAATCCGGAAAGCTGCCCCTTTGCAAAAGGACATTTTGACAGGGTAAATGACGCGGTATTTGAGCTTTGGACACAAGGCAGTCTTTATGACCGCAGCGCAATTCTGGAGCAGGCCGTTAAGTGGCAGGTGTGCCCTTTTGAGATGTGCCTGGATCTTGCAATATGGGTGGATGCGGTAATTTGCGATTATAACTATGCCTTTGATCCAAATGTACATCTGAAGCGTTTCTTTGGGGAATCGGTATCAGGCAAATACATTTTTCTCATCGATGAGGCGCACAATCTGGTGGAGCGAGGAAGAGAGATGTACAGCGCGTCCATCTGTAAAGAAAACGTATTGGAAGCAAGAAAAAAGGTAAAGCCTTATGCACCGGCGCTTTACAGGGCGCTTGGAACGGTGAATAAGCAGCTCCTGGAGTTGAAAAAAGACTGCGGCAGGTATCAGGTGCTTGAAAATCCGGGCGCTTTGCCGATCAGTCTTCTGAAGGTGCAGGGAGAGATGGATAAGCTGATGGAGGAGCCGCCTGGTCAGGAGATTATAGAGGAAATCCTGGATTTCTATTTTGAAGTGAGGGATTTTCTGAATACAGCGGAGCTTGTGGATGAAAACTATGTAGTGTACACGGAGGACGGGGAGGATGGAAAATTCCGTATGAAGCTGTTCTGTGTGAATCCAGCCGGAAACCTTAGGAGTTATCTGGAAAAGGGAATCAGCACTGTGTTTTTTTCCGCAACCCTTCTGCCGCTGCATTATTACAGGAAGCTTCTGAGTACGGAGAAGGATGATTACGGCATCTATGTCCAGTCGCCTTTTTCACAGGAGAAACGGTGTATCCTCCTTGGGGGTGATGTAAGCAGCCGTTATACCAGAAGAAATTATACAGAGTATCGCAGGATCGCGGAATATATAGCCAGGATGGTCTGGCAGAAAAAAGGAAACTATATGGTATTCTTTCCGTCATATAAGCTGATGGAGGATGTATATCAGGTTTATGAGGAAGAGTTTTCCGCAGACTGGGTAAGATGTATCTGCCAGTCCTCATCTATGAATGAGCGGGAGAGAGAGGAATTTCTGGAGGAATTTGAGAACGATCAGGATTCCCTCGTGGCGTTTTGTATCATGGGAGGTGTATTTTCCGAAGGAATCGATTTGATGGGAGAGCGGTTGATCGGAGCCGTGGTGGTGGGAACAGGGCTTCCTCAGATCAGCAATGAGCGGGAGATCTTAAAGGAATACTACGGAGCGAGAGGTGAGAATGGATTTGATTATTCATACAGATATCCGGGCATGAATAAGGTATTGCAGGCAGCAGGCCGGGTTATCCGTACCCAGGAGGATGTGGGGGTGATATTGCTTTTGGATGACCGGTTCAGAAGCTATGAATACCAGGGATTGTTTCCGGTGGAATGGTCGGACAGGAAAAACTGTACGTTGTCCAGTATGGAGAGTTTCCTGAAAGATTTCTGGGATAACGTACCAGTATCGTGATGGACTTCGCACGAATTGGATATTGGCATTGTCCTTAAATAAAAACAAAATGCAATCTGCTTGACAGATATGAAAATTCAGGTATACTTTAGTTTGATTGAAAATGCAAAAAAATAAGCTGATTGTGCAAATTATATACAGGAGGTAACAATATGTGCGGAATTGTTGGATACATTGGGGAACATGAGGCAGCTCCCATTTTGCTGGATGGTCTTTCCAAGCTGGAGTACAGAGGCTATGATTCTGCTGGAATTGCAGTATACGACGGAAGCGAGCTGAGAATGGAAAAGGTTATGGGGCGTCTGAAGGTTCTGGAGGAACTGACCCATGGCGGAGAGACAATGAAAGGCACCGCAGGGATCGGTCATACCCGATGGGCTACTCACGGCTGTCCGTCCGACGTGAACGCACATCCTCATTTTAACAGTGAGCATTCCATTGTAGTCGTTCACAACGGTATTATCGAAAACTATGGAAAGCTGAAAAGGAAGCTGGAAGCAAAAGGATATGAATTCCTTTCCGAAACCGATACGGAGGTGCTGGTTCATCTGCTGACAGAGTATTATGACGGCGACCCGATTTCTGCCATTGAGAAGGTTATGCATCGTGTGGAGGGTTCCTATGCGTTGGGAATCATGTTCAAGGATCATCCGCACCATATTTATGCAGCCCGCAAGGACAGCCCATTGATCGTGGGTGCCAGCGATAAGGGAAATCTTATTGCATCAGACGTGCCAGCGATTCTCCGGTACACGAGAAGTGTATACTATATGGAAAATGAGGAGATCGTATGCCTTTCCAAAGAAAACATCCGTTTTTACAATATTGACGGCGATAAGCTGGAAAAGGCTCCCACAACCATTGACTGGGATATTGACGCTGCGGAAAAAGGCGGTTATGAGCATTTCATGCTGAAGGAAATCTACGAGGAGCCAAAGGCAGTGAGAGATACCATCAGCCCGCGTCTGAAGGACAACGATGTTGTTATTGAGGAGCTGGGTATGACAGACGAGGAAATACGTGCGATCCGCAAGATTGATATTGTGGCCTGTGGTTCCGCCTACCATGCAGGCGTGACAGGAAAATATGTATTGGAAGGCATGGCGCGTATCCCTGTTGAGGTGGATCTGGCAAGCGAATTCCGTTACCGTGACCCGATTTACGAGGAAGGAACCATGGCGATCATTATCAGCCAGTCAGGTGAAACGGCAGATTCCCTTGCTGCTCTGCGTGACGCAAAGGAGCATGGTGTCCGTGTTCTGGGAATTGTTAATGTAGTGGGAAGCTCTATTGCCAGAGAAGCAGACAATGTCATGTATACCTGGGCAGGACCGGAGATTTCTGTTGCCACCACAAAGGCTTACAGTGCTCAGCTTGCAGCTCTTTACCTGCTGGCATTGAAATTTGCGAAAGTCCGCGGAACCATTTCCAAGGAGGAGTTTGGGCAGCTTCAGAGTGATCTGATCCAGCTTCCGGAGCAGATTGAAACACTGCTTGGAATGAAAGAAAAAATCCAGCGTTTTGCATACCGCTATCTGGCGGCAGACCACATGTTTTTCATAGGCAGGGGCATTGACTACGCAATAGCACTGGAAGGATCCCTGAAATTAAAGGAGATCTCCTACGTGCATTCCGAGGCATATGCTGCCGGAGAATTAAAGCACGGAACCATTTCCCTGATCGAAGATGAAACACTGGTAGTTGCCGTAGCGACTCAGGAGAAGCTGTATCCAAAGACTATCAGCAACATTGTGGAAGTAAAGACACGAGGCGCTTTTGTTATGGCGCTTACCAACTTTGGGCATAAAGAGATAGAAAAGAATGCGGATTATGTGATCTACATCCCGAAGACCAGTTCTTACTTTACCAATTCCCTGGCGATCATCCCGCTGCAGCTTTTCGGCTACTATGTATCCGTGGGCAGGGGCCTTGACGTGGATAAGCCGAGAAACCTGGCAAAATCTGTTACGGTTGAGTAAGGCTGCCAGGAATGTGAAATAAAACGGAATTTTGTCAAAAAGAATTGCACTTGCGGGGAAAAGCAGTTATACTTTTTCTGAATTACAAAAAGGAGAAGTATATGAGAACTGATAAAAAGATACGTTTAGCAGGAGCTTTGCTTGGAAGCCTGTTGTTGTCTGTCTCTGCATCTGCATACTGTGTCAGCGCATCCGCTCAGGAAGAAAGCCTTGCTTCGGTTACGGAAGAATCCCAGATACTTCCCATTCCGTCAAGCGGCGGCAAGTACATGCTGAAAAGCAACGGGTTTTATTGTCTGAACGCGAACGGCACAAAGGACACGGCAGCCGCTGTCCACTATTTTGACCATTTTGTGATAGACGGTACTATTTTTAACGGTTACTACTATCACGACGAGAGCGGCAAATTTAAAGCAGCAGATTCCCATCTGGTGTATATGAAACAGCTTTCTCTCCCTGTAGAGGAAGGAGAAGACAGCGCAGTACAGTTGATGTTTGACGGGTTTCATATGGTGAATAACCTGGGGAAAATATCAGCGGCGCCGCAGGTTCGGTATCTTGATAATATAAATATAAACGGTACGGTGCTGAATGGCTTTTACTATTTTGACGAGTTAGGAAGGCTGGCATCGGAAGGCGGCATCCATTATATTGATGGCATGTACTTCCAGGAGCGGGAGTTTTCAGGATATTATTATTTTGGGGGTACAGGCGGCGTACTGTCCCAGGGAGGTACCACCCCGGACGGGCTGGAAGTGGACGATTCGGGAAAGATCACAGACATGGGAGAGCCGGGAATCCGGGATCTTAAGAAAACATTGAATACTCTGGTGTCTGGCTATGAAGGGGACTGGAGCATTTATGTAAAAGATCTTGGAGCGGATGAGGAACTTGTGATCAATGATAAGCAGATGGCATCCGCGAGTCTGATCAAAGCGTTTGTTATGGAAAAAACGTACCAGAATATGGAAACGGTACAGAACACCCAGGCAGCTCTTTTAAAATCCACTCCCGACAGTGATGCGGTGGCGAAAAAGCTGGGAGATCTGCTTACCAATATGATCACGGTCAGTGATAACGAATCATTCAATGAACTGGTGAGGCTTCAGACGGAGAACTATGATTTTGCTCTTGGTGCCAGAACCATTAACCGTTATCTGAAACAGGAGGGATATGCGGACACCTCTGTTTTACATACTCTGGCTCCGTCCGCTTCCGCGTCAACGGGAATCGGAGAGAGCAATACCACTTCAGTGACAGACTGCGGTCTTTTGCTGGAGCGGATTTACCGAAAGAAGTGTGTCAGCAAAGAGGCGTCCAAGGAGATGCTGCGGCTTTTGCTTGCCCAGGAAAATACGACAAAAGTTCCTACACCTTTGGAGTCAGGAATCAAGGTTGCCAACAAAACCGGGGAAAATGATAACGCCCAGCATGATATTGCCATTGTCTATGGAAGAAGGACGGATTATATTATTTGTGTCATGTCCCAGGATTATAAAAATGAAAATGATGCCATTGATCATATCAGAAGTATATCCAAAATGGTTTATAACTACTTAAACTGGTGATCTGTAATTATGGATATTACGAATATACAAAAATATTGCTTGACCCTAATAATCTTTTAGTATAGAATAAGGGCAGGACAGAGATTCTTGAAAGGAGATTCATTATGAAAGTAGTTTATACGGACAAGGCTCCGGCAGCAATCGGACCATATTCTCAGGCAATGATTTTAAATGGTGTATTGTTTACATCAGGACAGATTCCGGTAGATCCGGCTACAGGAGAGATCGCAGGAGATACGATCGAGGTTCAGGCAGAGCAGGTGATGAAGAACCTGGGCGCTGTACTGGCAGAAGCAGGTACCAGCTTTGAAAATGCTGTAAAGACAACATGTTTCCTGGCTGATATGGGTGATTTTGCAAAATTCAATGAAATCTACGCAAAATATTTTGTGAATAAACCGGCACGTTCCTGTGTTGCAGTAAAGACCCTTCCGAAGAATGTACTTTGTGAAGTGGAAGTTATTGCAGCAGTGGAGTAATTTATATACAGCCTGTTTTGAAATGATATCTGCAGCCTCCCGGAGTTCCGGGAGGTTTTTTGTTGCTAAGAAACCGCCGAAAGCCTGCGGCGAGACATTGATTTTTGCAGGAAAATCATGTATAATAGCAAACTGTAGTATTGTCTGGTTTTGTCAAGGCAATCGGTACTTAAATTTATATGGCAAAGTCACTTAAATCAACAGTTATAAAGTCAGGAGGAGATAATTACATGCGAGTCGATGCGGATGATTTTGGCCGACCTTGCGGTTGCGGAAAGGAGCATCACATAGAAGTCAAAGAAATTTTGATTGAAGCAGGGGCCATAGACAAGCTGGAGGAGGAAATGTCAGACGGTTTTCTGAAACAATACATTTCTCCCCTCTTAATCTGTGACACGAACACTTGCAGGGCAACGGAAGAAATCATGGAAGAAATATTTGATCGTTGTCAGGTACTTGTGCTGGAGGCGGAAGGTCTCCATGCAGACAATCTTGCGGTGGAAATTGTGGAGAACAATATGGATGAGGATATAGACATCATCCTTGCTGTTGGTTCGGGAACGATCCATGATATCAGCCGCTACGTTGCATTTCAATACAGAATACCTTTTATTTCTGTTCCTACCGCAGCCAGTGTGGACGGATTCGTATCTACTGTGGCAGCTATGACATGGAACGGTCTGAAAAAGACTGTACCTGCCGCTGCTCCCATGTGTGTCTATGCTGACACAAATATTTTTGCAAACGCACCCAAACGGCTCACAGCATCCGGCGTATCGGACCTGATGGGAAAATATATCTGTCTGGCAGACTGGAAGATCGCCCATCTGCTGACAGGAGAATATTATTGTGAACGTATTGTGGAAATGGAAGAAAAAGCACTGAAAACTGTCAGGGGAGCCTTGCGTGACATTGCAGCAGGAGAGCCGGAAGACTGTGAAAAGCTGATGTACGGGCTGATCCTTTCAGGGATTGCCATGCAGATGGCGGGAAACTCCAGACCAGCCTCCTGTGCGGAGCACCATATGTCCCACCTCTGGGAGATGGAGGTTTTAAACGGTCCTCTGGACGCACTTCACGGAGAAAAGGTTTCCGTGGGGATGATGACCGTATTAAAGGAATACAGACGGATCGCCAGAGCGATCCGTGAGGGAAGATGTCAGGTAAAGCCATATGCGGACTGTGATGAGCAGCTTCTTTCTGAGACATTTGGCAAAAAAGGACTTCTGGACGGAATCCGAAAAGAGAATGAGCCGGAGCTTTTGCTGGACGTGTCACCGGAAAGATTAAAGCGCTGTCTGCCTGATATTGCGGAGGTTATAGATGATCTTCCTGATGAACAGGAAATGGAGCATCTTCTTGACAAGGCTGGCTGTAAAAAAAGCGTTTATGATATCGGACTTGAGGAAAGTATCGTTCCCTTAAGCCTGCAGCTTGCGCCCTATGTGCGCAGGCGTTTAAGCCTTCTCAGAGTAAGCAAGATGCTTGAAATCAGATAGAAGCCGGCTGCAAAGCAGCAGCCTGAAGAAAAATTGGGAGGAAAACGACGAATTGGAAAACAGGATGAGAGTGGGAATGGGTTATGATGTACATCGTCTGACGAAAGACCGTGACCTGATCCTGGGAGGAGTAAACATTCCGTGGGAAAAGGGACTGCTGGGGCATTCTGATGCGGATGTGCTGATTCATGCGATTATGGATGCTCTTTTGGGAGCTGCTGCTCTTGGAGATATCGGAAAGCATTTTCCGGATACAGATCCTAAGTATAAGGGTATTTCCAGTGTTCTGCTTTTGGAACATGTGGCAAAGCTTTTGGAGGAAAAGGGATTTGGCATCACAAACATTGACGCTACGATCATTGCCCAGAAACCAAAGATGGCGCCTCATATTCCCCAGATGCGGGAAAACATTGCAAAGGCACTGGGAATTGAGACATCCAGTCTGAATATCAAAGCCACTACTGAGGAAGGGCTTGGTTTTACCGGAAGGGAAGAGGGTATCGCCTCACAGGCAATCTGCCTTCTGTATGTCCGAACACCGAAAAAGGACTGATCGTCTGCTATGTGTGTATCGGGCTTAAAAAAATGGAGGAAAAGAGACTATGAAATTATTTAATACATTAACCCGCAGAAAAGAGGAGTTTATCCCTCTGGAAGAAGGTAAGGTAAAAATGTATGTTTGCGGGCCTACCGTATACAATCTGATTCACATCGGAAATGCCCGCCCTATGATTATTTTTGATACGGTTCGCCGCTATCTGGAATATAAAGGTTATGAGGTGAATTTTGTTTCAAACTTTACCGATGTGGATGACAAGATCATTAAAAAGGCAATCGAAGAGGGTGTAAGCGCCCAGGAAGTTTCCGACAGATATATTGAAGAATGCAAAAAGGATATGGCCGGCATGAACGTAAAGCCTGCCACAACCCATCCTCAGGCAACCCAGGAAATCCAGGGAATGATCGACATGATTACGACCCTTATTGACAAAGGATACGCTTACCCTGCTGCAGATGGAACCGTATATTTCCGGGTTAAGAATTTCAAAGAATACGGTAAGCTTTCCCATAAAAATCTGGATGATCTGCAGTCAGGCTTCCGTGCCCTTCAGGTTTCCGGTGAAGACCAGAAGGAAGACCCTATGGATTTCGTACTGTGGAAACCGAAAAAAGAAGGAGAGCCATCCTGGCCCTCTCCCTGGTGTGACGGTCGTCCTGGCTGGCATATTGAATGCTCGGTTATGTCGAAGAAATATCTCGGAGAGGAAATTGATATTCATGCAGGCGGCGAGGATTTGATCTTCCCGCACCATGAAAATGAAATTGCACAGAGTGAATGCTGCAACGGCAAGACTTTTGCAAAATACTGGATGCACAATGCGTTCCTGAATATTGACAATCGAAAAATGTCCAAGTCCCTGGGGAACTTCCGTACAGTCCGTGAAATCAGCGAGCAGTATGATCTGCAGGTTCTGCGTTTCTTTATGCTGAACGCCCACTACAGAAGCCCGCTGAATTTCAGTGCAGAGCTGATGGAATCCTCGAAAAACGCTCTGGAGCGTATCAGGGAGGCAGCAGCGCGGTTAAGCGACAGAAAAGCAGCGGCTGTCTCGGCAGAAGCGACAGAGGAGGAGAAAGATCTTCTTGTGTCTGCAAAGGAATACGTGGCAAAATTTGAGGAAGCCATGGATGATGACTTTAATACTGCAGACGGTCTCGCGGCTGTTTTTGAGTTGGTGAAATTTGCTAATACCAATGTAAACGAGAGCAGCTCCAAAGAACTGGCAGGAGGAATTCTGGACATTCTGACAGGGCTTTGCGATGTTCTGGGCCTGACCATTGAGAAAAAAGAAGAGATTCTGGACAAGGAAATCGAGGATATGATCGCAGAGCGCCAGGCAGCGAGAAAGGCAAAGGATTTCAAGAGGGCAGACGAAATCCGCGACGAGCTTCTCGCGAAGGGCATCGTTTTAAAGGATACCCGTGAAGGTGTGAAATGGAAACGGGCTTAGAAAATTTAAAGGAGCTATTTCATCTGGAGGATAGGGACTTAAGGACCTATTCTCCTTTGACGCTTGCTTATATCGGAGATGGGGTCTACGAGCTTGTGATCCGCACTATCCTGGTGAAGCACGGAAACTGTCCGGTGAACCAGCTTCATAAGCGTGCCAGCAGTCTGGTCAAGGCAAGTGCGCAGTCCGCTATGATGGAGATACTTGAGCCAATGCTGACGCCGGAGGAGCTGGCTGTTTATAAACGGGGAAGAAATGCCCATTCCCCTACCATGGCAAAACATGCTACCATGGCTGATTACCGCAGAGCTACAGGATTCGAAGCTCTGATGGGATATTTGTACCTGAAGGAAGATTTTCTTCGTATTTTTCAGCTTGTGCGGGCTGGAATCCCGGAAGATAAGATTTAGAAAACAGGAGGACGAAATGAGCGAACAGATTGAAGGCCGCAACGCGGTGCTGGAAGCCTTCCGTTCCGGAAGATGTGTGGACAAGCTGTTTATTCTGGACGGCTGTCAGGACGGTCCGGTGCGTACCATTGCCAGAGAAGCCCGGAAAAAAGATACCATTATCAACTATGTGTCCAGAGAACGTCTCGACCAGTTAAGCGAGACGGGAGCGCATCAGGGAGTCATTGCGCAGGTGGCTGCCTATGATTACTCCACTGTGGAAGATATTTTGAATAAGGCAAAAGAAAAAGGAGAACCGCCTTTTATTTTTCTGCTGGATAATATTGAAGATCCTCACAATCTGGGGGCGATCATCCGTACAGCAAATCTGGCGGGCGCCCATGGAGTGATCATTCCAAAACGCCGCGCAGTGGGGCTGACAGCTACCGTTGCGAAAACCTCTGCAGGCGCTTTAAATTATACGCCAGTTGCAAAAGTAACGAATCTGGGTCAGACGATTGACGAGTTAAAGGAACAGGGACTTTGGTTTGTCTGTGCGGATATGAACGGAGAAACGATGTACCGTTTGAATCTGACAGGACCAATAGGGCTCGTGATCGGAAACGAAGGCGAGGGAGTGAGCCGCCTGATCAGGGAAAAATGTGATTTTACTGCATCGATTCCCATGAAGGGAGACATTGATTCTCTGAATGCTTCTGTGGCGGCAGGAGTTTTGGCCTACGAGATCGTGCGCCAGCGTTTGGCATAAAGGAGAAAAAATGCAGCCGTCCCAGGGCGGCTGCGTAAGCTGTTTTGGAGGTGTTTGAGGTAACATGGAGCGGTATGACAATGTCAGTGATGAGGAATTGATTGCCCGCCTTCGCAAAGGGGAAACCGGTATAGCAGATTATCTGCTGGAAAAATACAAGGGGCTTGTGCGCCAAAAAGCGCGTGCAATGTACTTGATCGGCGGCGATACGGATGATCTCAGCCAGGAAGGAATGATAGGGCTTTTCAAGGCTGTACGTGACTACCAGCCGGACCGAGAGGCTTCTTTTATGACTTTTGCGAGAATGTGCATAGATCGTCAGCTTTACAGCGCAGTCCAGAATTCCAACCGTCAGAAACATATCCCTTTAAACCACTATGTTTCCTTAAGCAATGAGGATGAAGAAGAGCCTGTAATAGAACAGTGGGTAGCCAATCCGGAATCTATTATCATCGGCAAGGAGAGCATCCGGGATCTGCAGGACAAAATTGCCGGTTCCTTAAGCCCTATGGAAAATAAGGTCCTGAATTATTTTCTAAGCGGCAAGACCTATGCGCAGATCGGAGAAGCTATGGGAAAATCGCCCAAATCCATTGACAATGCACTGAAGCGGATTCGTGTAAAGGTCCGTGAGGAGTTGGATAAATACGGGAAATAAAGAGTTTATAATTCTTTCATTTTTTCCCGTATTGACTTTTGAAAAAAATATGGTAACATAACAGATAATCAAAACATTTCACAAATGATAAATCTTACAATATCTGAAACATATATCTTAAATCTTAATTATTTCATTTAACTTTTCAGTTTTATCCCATTTTTTATTTTGTCAGTACTTTTCTGTATTTCTATTCTCTAATGCGCCGTCTTAGCTTTTCTATAGATACGGAGGTGATTCCCTTGTGCTTATAACATATCAGTTATCATGTTCAGAGAAAGGAGAACACAGGCAGAAATGTCTGTAGGTTTGTTGAGATATGAAGAAAAAATGGTTAGTTTTTAGCCTCATCATCGGTCTTATCGCAGGCTTCAGCGGTGCAAGTGTGTATGCCTGGCTGATCGATACGAAAGAGGTTGATAATGCTGTCCGCTTTGTCCAAAACAAAGTACATATTGAAGAGGAATTTGATCCTCCTCCTGACCCCAAGCCAGGTGATGTAATTGTAAAAAAACCATCGATTGTAAACGATTCTGTGATTCCGGTATATGTCCGTGCGCGTATCTGCTTTACTGATTCAGATGCACAGGCGCAGTGTGAGCCGCTTGTTATTCGGGAGGGCTGGGATCTTGAAAAAGATGGATATTATTATTACAGAAAAAAGCTCGAAACAGGTGAGGGTACAACCGATATTTTTGATAATATTGTGATAAAAAACAGTGTAAAAAAAGAAGAATTGATACCTTTTGACATTTTGGTCTACGGTGAGGCAGTTCAGGCGCGGAACTATGCCTCTCCGCAGGAAGCCTTTGAAATGCTGTAGGAGGTATGTATGACAGGGAAGAAAAAAATAGCGGGTCTGCTTTTGGCTGCTATCTGCCTGGGTGGATTCTGCGCAGATAGGACAATGGCATATATGAGTGATAAGGAACAGGTGAAAAACCATCTGGATTTTGTGGGAAAAGATGGCTTAAATGCCATTCTCACAGAGCCGGACTGGCGGGAGGAAAATGGTCTGAAAGTGATTCCCAACACCGTGATACCTAAAAATCCGCAGGTCACCAATACATCGGAAATAGACCTGGACGAGCTGGTGGCACTGAAGTGCGAATTTGTCTATACGGCAGAGTGCCCTGACAGATCAAGGACCGGCAGGGTATTAAGTTCTCAGGATATGGCTTCTGTAGTTGAGGTGTTTCAGATTGATTACAACAGTGACGATCCGAAAAAAGGCGATTGGGTCAGATTTGAGGGCCAAAATGAGACAGATGCTGTTCAGTGTTTTTATTACAGAAAGACGCTGAACCGCAATTATCCCGGAACGGGGGAAACGACAGTGCCCTTATTTACGGAGCTTAAAATTCCTAAAACCGTTAATAACAGGCGATTTTCAAAAATACAGACCATAGGAGGTTTTGATATCCGGATTTCAGGGCATGTACTGCAGCAGATGACCGGAGAAAATTATTTTGGACTGAACTGCGCAGAAGATGCTTACAGGGCTGGATTGTTTGAACTATAGCCGGAATAAAGGCATAGGGCGAAACGAAGCAAAAAGCGAAAAGGAGAATATTGTTATGAAACGAAGAGATTTAATACGATATACAGCGGCTGCTGCCATAATATCTGCGATTGCTGTCGTTGGAGTGGGAAATACCATTGCTTATTTTACGGAGTCATCCACCAAGGTAAACTCGTTTACAACAGGTGATCTGGATCTGGGATTGCGGGAGCCGGAATGGGAACCGGATGAGGAGGATGGCGAAAACATGTATCCTGGTTATACGGTATATAAAAATCCCACTGTAAAAAACATTACTTCTGATAAGAACGGTGAGGAGCCCTGTTACTGCCGGATCAATGTGGAGATTCTGGACAGGAATGACCGGGAGGTGACAGGAGCGGACGCGCTGAATCTGATTTACAAGACGATTTATTTTGATCCCAGCTTTACCGGGACATATGACAGTATGGCTGGAGAGGCACAGGGACTGGTGCAGGGGCGGATACCTGGATATAACCTGGCGGAGCTCTCCAAATATTCCATGGTAAATCCGTTATGGACAAAGGACACAGCCCGCTCTACTCCGTCTAAGCTTGTATTTAATTACGTGGGCGAGGATGGGGACGGAATTCTGGATATCGGGGAGGAATCCACACTTTTTACAAATATCGTGATTCCTACGGACTGGAACCAGACACATCTCACTACAATGGGAGATTACAAGCTGAAAATCACGGCACAGGCAATCCAAAGCAGCGGATTTGCGGCTCAGGAGGATGCTTATGAGATGCTGGATGAGGAAATTAACGGAGGGACGATCCAGGAAATCGTAAGGGATACTGTCTGATGAGTAAAACAGAGGAGAAGCTTATGAAAAAACGTAAATGGATTTGGCTGGCCACCTCTGTGATGGCGGGAATCCTCCTGTTTTCCGGTTCGGCTCTGGCAGCATGGAATGTTACAGGGCGTTCGACTAATTTTATTACCATGTCCTCATGCAAAAATACCATTATAGAAGAATATAAGATGCCCAGTCATGTGGAACCGGGACAAAAGGTGGTAAAGAAGGTGAATATCCAAAATGAGGGAAATTCAGATACCTTAGTCCGGGTAAAAATTGAAAAGATACTGGGAACCCGCGGAGAGGATGAGAGCTTTCTTGCAGATAAGGAACTGGACCCGGAAATGATAGAGGTGGATTTTAATCAGGACTACTGGAAGAAGCTTCCGGATGGATACTGGTACTATGCAGATGTGCTGCGTGCCGGAACATCCACAAAGGAACCGCTTATGAAAAGCTATCGGCTCTCAGAACGGGCAGACAACCGATATAAAAACAAGGAGGCACAGATTGTTGTAAGCATGGAATGCATCCAGGCAGAAGGCGGTGCCATGGAAAATCTGTGGGGAATTGAGCAAAGGGAACTTGGAATTACTTATTTGCCCTGCCGCTGCGAAACAGTGACAAAGGTGATTTTTACCGGGGATAAAAAGCTTCGCATCGAAGCGCCGGATGACAACCTTTTTTCCAGCTTCCAAAATCTGCTTCCAGGCTGCGGAAGGACCCAGACGGTAAAGCTTGTGAATCAGTCAAAGGAAGCGATCTCTCTTTATCTGCGTGCCGAGGCAGCAGAGCAGAACAGGATGAGCGAAGAAAAGCTGCAGCTTGTGCAGCAGCTCCTGTCAAAATACGCCGTGATCCAGGTGAAGGAAGGAAATACGGTGCTGTATCAGGGAACCGTAGATGGAAACCTCAACGGAAAAGGCTGGTCCATGAAAAAGGATATTTCTTTGGGCACCTTCCGAACTAAAGAAACAAAAAATCTGGTGGTAACCCTGTCTCTGGATTCACGGATGGACAATCAGTACGAGGAGCTTTTGGGAAAGGTGAACTGGGTATTTACTGCCAGCGGCGGGCGTGATACGGAAACGGAATCCAATGATCCTTCAGGCTCCGGCGGGAATCCCGGACAGCAAAAGGCAGTTGGAACGCTCAGTCCGAAAACTGGTGATGCCACATCTATTCTGGCAGAGCTGTTTTTAATGGGATGTGGTCTGATCGGCGCAGTCTTCAGCGGTTGGAAAATTTACGGAAGGGAGAAGACAGGGTGTGCAGGAAAAAGACAGTGAGTCGGCTGATTTGCATAACCGTAAATGTGCTGCTGGGATGCTGCTGTACTCTGCTGATGTTGCTGGCTGTTCCACAGCTTGTCGGTTTGGAATGCTATGCCGTGGTTTCCGGCAGCATGGAACCTGCACTGCCTGTAGGGAGTGCTGTGTATGTGAAAAGGATCCCCTTCTCTGACATTTCAAAGGGGGATGTGATCACCTATGTGATCGGAGAGAGCGGAATGCGGGTTACCCACAGAGTGGTGGAGACAGATGAGAAAAAGCAGCAGTTTGTGACAAAAGGAGATGCCAATGAATGTGTTGACGGAAAAACGGTAAGCTTTCAAAATGTCTGCGGTGTAGTGAAATTTTATCTGCCATTGTTGGGATATTTGCAGAAGTTTTTAGCGAATGACAAGGGGAAAAGAGCAGCGGTCAGCACATTGCTGGGTCTTTTCCTTATGTCGGAGCTATTGGAAAAAGATAAAATAAGAAAGAAGGTTTTTGCAGACAATGAAGGGTAAAAAGAAAAATTATGTCCTGGTGCTGGCGGCTGTGCTGTTGGCGGCTCCCGGAGCTGCTGCGGGGGTGACGGCTGCATATTTAAGCCGTTCTCCCGGTGAGGTTCGGAATGTGATCACAGCAGGTTCCGTAAAAGCTGAGCTGAAAGAGGAGCATTGGAAACCGGAAAACGGGGCGGCGGTATATCCGGGACAAAGCATTGATAAGGATCCCGCGGTAAAGAACACGGGGGAGAATGACGCATATGTGTTTTTGGAGGTATCAGTTCCCGTGGAAAATATTGCGCTTGTGGATGAAGCGACAGGCAGAAAAATGGAAAGGCGAAGCTGCGAGCTTTTTTCCTTTCGGGCAGATGAGGAAAACTGGCAAAAATTAGTGTATGAAACTGCCGATGGGTATGCCCGTTATACCTATGGCTATAAGACGGTGCTTCAGCCGGGAGAAATGACAGCGCCTCTGTTTGAACAGGTGACTGCTGCAAATTATCTGGAAGGAGAGTTGGAGGAAGGCAGAAGCTACGGAATCCAGGTGACTGCGAAAGCGATTCAGGGAAATGTAGATGAGCGGGAGCTGGAACAGATTTACAGAGAATTTGTAAAGCAGTATGAGGATGACGGGAAAGGAGGAATGGAATGAGCAGAAAGACATGGGAGAGCAGGGGACTGGCACTGATCCTGGCGGCAGCCATGGTGTATGGATCGGGCGTCCAGAAGCTGACAGCAGCAGAGGAGACGCAGCTTGAAACAGAAGAAGAGGGGATAAGCCAGGAAGAAACGGATGGCTTTCAGGGAGGCGAAGAAGAGTCAGAGTGGGGAGAAAGCGGGAATTTCTATGGGCTGGATGAGAAAGAACCTGGTGAAGAAAATGCAGCCGCTGAGCAGGATGCAGAAGAAACCTGGTACAGTGCAGAAGACGGGAAATCAGAAGAGCCTTGGCTCTATGACTGGTACAGCGAGGAATTTCAGGAATGGGTTGACGAAAAATGTACCTGTATCTTGAAAGGAGAGGGGATTGACATTCTGGAGCATGATGACGGATGTCAGGCTTATGAGGAAATCCTGGAGAAAAAATGTACTTGTGGTATATCAGGAAGCATTACGGATCATAAGGAGGAATGCGCGCTGGTTACCCATATGAGAGAAACGGCAGCATTTATGGATATTATGCCGTACGCTGTCACAAGCGGAACAGGGATTTCATCAGGACAAAACGGATGGACTATTGTGGATAGTTATGACCGTGTATATGACAGTTCCTTCAGGCAGATCAGTTTTCATTCCAATACAGAAGTGCTTCCTTTCAGCGATGTTTCGTCTGCGGCGGCAGAGAGCGTGGATGGGGATGAGCATTGGTTTGTGGTAAAAAAGGAAGGCGCAGCAGGTCGTATTGGCTACAGGGTTACAAATGTGGCTTACCAGGATGGAAAAGCCATAGATGCGGTGATCACGCTGGCTGAATTTAACCCATACGTATACAGTATGGGAGATGTGGCAGTCAAAGTGATGACAAGCCTTGGTATCAGAAAACAGAAATTTTATACAAACGGTATTATGCTTCAGGCGAGCGGCGGCGACCAGGCGTTGAGAGTGGACCTGGTAGAGCATGGTACAAGCAACCGGATAACGGGAAACTACGGCTTTCGTATCGGAAATATTAATTACGGGCAAAGATATGGAATCTGCGCAAGGTCCGACCTTACAGGAAAGAATTCACTTACCGGAAAATATGCTACAAGAGACTGTTCGCTTTCCTATGAAAAATACCAGACTCTGGGGATTGACTGGGATATGATCAATGCACCGCAGTCGGGCAATGAGGGAACTTCCGTTTATCTGGAGGTGAAAAATACCAGCAGCTTTTATTTCTTTATCGGGGCACCGGGGGACCATGAAAACGATCATCCGGGGCACCGGTATTCCAAAACAGGCTTGGAGGAGAAGCGAAAATCTATTTTGGATCATAATTTTAGCGATGCAAAACCGGTGACCGTGAGCTGGTCCGGCAATGCTTATGGTCCAAAGGACCCTGTGATCCATAAATTTGTCAGCAGCAGCGGAGACAACGGAAGGGAAACTTCCCTAACCCTGAATACGTCCACGGCATCATTTTATTATGATCTTGAGATGTATGTACCTTATGATGAGCCGTCTAATACAGCAGGGTGCGCTTACAACAGCCTGTGGATTACAGATGCTTTGCCTGTTGGAATTGATTATGATCATGATTTCAGCGTGTGGGACGCGCTGACAGGAGCTAACCGTACCGGATGGTTTACTTTGACGGACAATTATGATACGCTGACTATTTCTGCTACAGCGGCTGCTCTTGCTGACCCGGGCTTTTATGAAAATACATACCGGATTAAGGTAAGGGCAAAAATGGATCCCGCAGAGAAGGAACCGGAAAGAAACGGGGATAGTTATACATATACGGCAGTGAACTCCGGTACGCTGTATGTAAACCATAAAAATGACACCAGAGGAAATGTTGCTATTCCCACTGGAAATGCGTCAACTGTTTACAGAGGAACCATCAACAGGCAGTATGGTGTCCACAAATATATATCAGTTTCCGGGGGAAACTGGGCTGATTCGGGTAATGTGGCAGATATTGCAGACGCATTCAGCTATAATATGACGGTGGATGTTCCATATAATGAGTATGGCGGTTTTGCCGATCATTTTGTTGTAACGGATACACTTCCTGCGGGCCTTGCCTTTGCCGATAATAGCTTTTATGCAGTAAATGAGGACGGAGATGTAACAAGATACTTTACGGCAAGCTTCAGCGGGCGTACCCTGACGGTAACTGCATCAGCGGGAGCACTTGCAAGTCAGGCATTCTATGGAAAGCATTATAATCTTGTGTTCAATGCCAGGATGCTCCACAGTGAAATGACACCGGAATATAGGGGAAATGAAGCGGTCTTTACTGCCAGAAACCAATTCGGGTTGGCAATTAAGCATAAAGCTGACGGAGCAGCGTCATCTCTGCATTCTAATATTGTCCCGGTGTCAGGAAGCCTTGTGAGAACGGATCCACCATCGCCTGTAAAAAAAGTGAACGGAAAAGATAGTGCGGAGTTTTCCGGAAGAGGGCTTACTGCAGTTTTTTCTGTGACCCAGGCGATCCCGGCATATGATCGCTGCTGGTCTTTAAGCAGCTTCGGCTTTGAGGATGTTCTTGAGTCGTGTTTTGAGCTTCAGTCGGCAAAGGTGTATGTGAACCAGGTTGAAAAGGCTTCATTCGGAAAAAACAGCGGATCTTCAAACGGATGGAATTTGTCCGTGGATGGGCAGAAGGTTTCGGTAAAGACAGAGAATGGTGTTGCGGATGGTTGTTACGGGAGCAGCATAAGGCTGGAAATGACGGTAAAGCTGAAGGCAGGATGCAGCCTGAAAAGCTATTATGTAAGCAATTCCAATGCTGAGATTCTGGAATCGCATATTCCCAATGGGGCGACTACAGTTTTTCAATGGGCGAAAAATGGATTGGAATCCCTCACAAAGAATACGGGGCTTGTTCAGGTGATTGTGAAAGAAACGACTCCCAAAGGGAGAATTTCGGTGAAAAAAACTTCAGAAGCAGGTTCGCCTCTGAAAGGAGCCGTATACCGGATCACAGCAAAAGAGGACATCCTGTCTATGGCAGGAAAGGTTCTTATGAAAGCCGGATCATTGGCAGATACAGTTACTACTGACGGAGACGGGAATGCTGTGACGAAAGGTTTGTATGTGGGAAAATATACGGTGACAGAGGAACTGCCGCCCCAGGGTTACACCAGAAATCTGAGTCCGACCGATGTGGAGATCCGTTATACGGAGAGTCTTGAAGCTGGAACAGAAGAAAGAGTATCCTTCCAAAACAAAGAGACACTTGTTTACTTGAAAAAAGTTTCGGAACTGGCTCCGGGTGAAAGTGAAGCACTACCCCTTAAAGGGGTCGGGTTCCGGATCTGGAATAAGACGGAATCCGAGGGGCAGGGAAAGACTTACGAAACAGATGAAAGAGGATTGATAGAGCTGAAAGGAATAAAGCCTGGTACATATTGCTATCGGGAAATATCTGTTCCGGTGGGCTATGTGGCGGACAGCCGGGTCCGGGAATTTGTAATGGATGAGTATGGACAGGTTGAAAAAGAGCATGGACATATCATTCCGGTGGAAAACCTTTTTATTAAGGCAGAATTTTTAAAAACCGATAAAGTGACAGGCCAGGCTCTGCCAGGGGCAGAGCTTCAGCTCACGGACAAAAGCGGCACGGTGGTGGATACCTGGATATCGGAAACAACACCTCACAGGATCAACCGCATTCCAAAAGGAACCTATACTCTTACAGAATTAAAAGCGCCGGAGGGATACAAAGAGGGCAGGCCGGTAACGTGTGAGATCAGCGCAGCATCAGATGTTCAGACATATAAAATGACGGACGCCAAATATGTGAATATCCGTCTCACAAAGCGTATTTATGCGAACGAGATCGTCATGGCGCACGGCAATCCTGTGTTTATTTTCCAGGTAACAGGAACAGATGTGGACGGAGATGCGTACACCTGGTACAATACAGCAGAGTTTTCCGGGAATAACGCAGCAGAGGATGGGATAATATCAATGTTTGTAGATTTTCAAGTACCTGCAGGCGTATATACTGCATCGGAGCTTTCAACCGCCAGATATGAGCTGGAAGCTATAACGGGAGCTTTAAACGGCACTGCATCTGAAAACGCTGTAAAATTTGACTTATCCGGAAACAAGAATGGAGGCGCTGTTTTTACAAATAAAAAAATTACAGACAGTGAGCTGACAGATACGGCACTGGTAAGAAATCAGGTGATACAAGAAAAGTAGAACCGTTTCTTTATATTTTTCTTTCCTTTTTGCGATAAAAGTATTACAATAAGGATAAGCTATATTTCATGTTAAATATAGGCAGAAGGTGAATACTTGAAAGGAGCATAAACTTTTATGGCAAAAATGAACAAATATTGGGGAATGGTAGCAGTTGGAGCTATGACAGCGGCAGCCGCCGGATTTATGGCAGCAGCATTTATGAAGAAAAAAGCTGTTACTGACGGACCTGATTTTGAGGACGAGTTTGACGAAGATTTTGACACTCCGGAAAAGGCGGATGAAGAGGGAAAAGAGACACAGGAAGATTTTGCTTCCTGGGAGCCGTCATCTGAGGAGGAAGAAAAATCAGAGGCTGATGAGCAGGAAGAATCTGAAGAAGAGACTGCCGCAGCTTCCGAAGAAGCTGAAGAAGAGACAGCACCGGAGGAGTCCGCTGAAGAGGCAGAAGAGAACGATGCCGAGTCTGTAAAGATTGACTGATGAGACTGCTGTTGTATCATGATACATCTAACGTCCGGATATAAAATTAACCCGTAAAATAAAACGTCCCGCAGATTCCTGCGGGGCGTTTGTGCTGATATTATGTATTTTTTTATGCTTCTTTAATTTCCAAAACTCCCATTGGACAGGCTTTTGCGCAGATTCCGCAGGCGATACATTTGCTTGCATATTCCTTGTCCTCTGCTTTTACCATTACGCCAAATGGACAGGCTTCCACACATTTGCCGCAGCCCACACATTTCTTTTTGTTGATCATGTAAACACCCTTTGCATTCTGAGTGATAGCGCCTTCCGGACAGGCTTCTGCACATTTTCCGCACTGTACGCAGGTAACAGGCTTCGGGGTCTCACCGTCTTTTTTTACAGAAATGTGGATACAGGATAAATTCTCATTGAATTCCTTGTAAAAAGCCTCAGAACAGGCAATTTCACATTCTTTGCATGCCATACATGCGTCTTTTTTTGCTACATAGAGTTTTTTCATTTTTGTTCCCTCCGCTTTTTTCTTTTAGTTTTTATTCCCGCAGGCAACAAGCCAAACGGACGTGATTCCACGTCCATTTAGCGGTTGCTGATGCTTTCTTTTGAAGTTTTTCATGCCTTTGGAAGCTTGAATGAGCTTTTTAGTGACACGATACGGTTAAATACAGGAGCGCCTTCCTTGGAGTCATGGATATCGGCACAGAAGAAACCGTTTCTTACAAACTGGTAGCTGTCATATCCCTTTGCTTCCATCAGGGCTGGTTCCACATATGCGGTCATTTTGGTGAGAGAATTCGGATTGAGATTCAACTCACCGGTTTCTTTGTCATATACGCCCTTTTCCTCATCCACGATATTTTCGTACAGACGCACAACTGCCTGTCCTGCGCTGGATGCCTCAACCCAATGGATGGTTCCCTTGACCTTTCTGCCGTCCGGAGCATTGCCTCCTTTGGTAACAGGATCATAGGTGCAGTGAACGACCCTGACTGTACCGTCATCATCAGCCTCAAAGCCTGTACAGGTAACAAAGTAGGCGTTCATCAGACGGACCTCTGTACCTAAAAACATTCTCTTGTATTTCTTGGGAGGCTCTATCATAAAATCGTCCCTCTCAATATAAAGCTCTTTTCCGAATGGAATCCGGCGGCTTCCCAGCGCTTCGTTCTCCATATTATTAGGAGCATCCAGATATTCCAACTGCCCTTCCGGATAGTTGTCGATCACAAGCTTAATGGGATCCAGAATTGCCATAAGGCGCGGACGTTTCAGCTTTAAATCTTCGCGGATGCAGTATTCAAGCATGGCATAATCCACAGAGCTGTCTGCCTTTGCCACACCGCACAGCTCCACAAACATTTTGATAGCCTCCGGGGTATAACCGCGGCGGCGGAGCCCGGAAATGGATACAAGACGCGGATCATCCCAGCCGTCCACAATGCCATCCTCCACAAGCTTCTTAATATAACGTTTTCCGGTTACCACATTCGTCAGGTAAAGCTTGGCAAATTCAATCTGCTTCGGCGGGTGGGGATATTCCAGTTCCCTTACGACCCAGTCATATAATGGTCTGTGATCCTCAAATTCCAAAGTACAGATAGAATGGGTGATTCCCTCTATCGCATCCTCGATTGGATGGGCAAAATCATACATAGGGTAAATACACCAGGTATCGCCGGTTCTGTGGTGGCTTCTGTGGGCGACACGGTAGATTACAGGGTCGCGCATGTTGATATTCGGAGAGGCCATGTCGATCTTGGCACGGAGAACCTTTTCTCCATCCTGGTATTTCCCATCCTTCATATCCTGGAAAAGCTGGAGATTTTCTTCTACGCTGCGGTTGCGGTAAGGACTCTCTTTTCCAGGCTCTTTTAAGGTACCGCGATACTCCCGGATCTCGTCAGCGCTTAAGTCACAGACAAATGCTTTTCCTTTTTTGATCAGGGTCACAGCAGCCTCATACATCTGCGGGAAATAATCGGACGCAAAGTAAAGCCTGTCCTCCCAGTCAGCACCCAGCCATTTGATATCTTCTTTGATAGATTCCACAAACTCAGATTTTTCCTTGGTAGGGTTGGTGTCATCGAAGCGCATATTAAACTTACCATGATATTCCTGAGCAAGTCCGTAATTCAAAAGAATGGATTTGGCATGTCCGATGTGAAGATAGCCATTAGGCTCCGGCGGGAAACGTGTGTGTACAGTGTCATAGACACCCTCTGCCAAATCTTTATCAATAATATTCTCAATAAAATTTTTGGAAACTGTCTCGTTATCCATCTCTTTCCCTCCTAAAAATACTCTTAGATTATTTATCTTACCATAAATCAATCTGTTTTAAAAGATTTTATGCGAAATTTTGGCTCATTTTGGGTAAAAAATAACCCCAGAAAATCTGGGGTTAAAAGCTGCTGACGGGAATCGGACCCGTGACCTCCGCCTTACCAAGGCGACGCTCTACCGACTGAGCCACAGCAGCGCTCTGTTTATGATAGGCATTTCTGCCGCTCACAGTTGATTATATTACCAGACAAAAATGGGATTGTCAACACCTAAATTTAATATTTTGAAAAAATATGGTTGGATAGTTGTTACGGGTTACTGTGAACGGTAGCGGATTGTACCGATAAAGATACTTGGTTTTTGCTGCCAATTTTGTTATAATGCAGTTGGAGATAGTATTTGTTCCAAAACTATACTCTATCTGATGAACTGCTATTTTATGATTTATGGTCAGAACGCAGAATGTCCTTTTGGGCGGCGTGCTGATCAGGCTATACAAC
Source organism: Ruminococcus sp. 5_1_39BFAA (assembly GCF_964240875.1). Classification (NCBI taxonomy): domain Bacteria; kingdom Bacillati; phylum Bacillota; class Clostridia; order Eubacteriales; family Oscillospiraceae; genus Ruminococcus; species Ruminococcus sp. 5_1_39BFAA. The sequence continues at coordinate 97,024 of NZ_CAXSVO010000012.1, forward strand.
TACATATTTTTTTAATGGGCTTATATTTGAAAGAAATAGGACTCAAAAAAGAAAGCTGTAAAAGTAATTGTATGAAAATGGATAATTATTATTTGTGCATCTTTAGGGTCGGTTTATGCCTGAAGGTGCTTTTTATTTTGTAAAAAAGGAGGTGCTGGCAGTATGACAGTGGAAATGCTGAAGGGCAAGATCCACCGCGCGACGGTTACGCAGGCAGAGCTGGATTACGTGGGAAGTATCACGGTGGACGAAAGTCTTTTAAAGGCTGCAGGGATTCTGGAATATGAAAAGGTTCAGATTGTGGATGTCAACAACGGAAACCGGTTTGAAACATATACCATCAGCGGCGAAGCGGGAAGCGGCATGATCTGTCTCAATGGTGCGGCTGCAAGATGCGTCAGCGTGGGAGATAAAGTCATTATTATGGCATATGCCGGATACAGCGAACAGGAAGCAAAAGAGCATAAACCTGCAGTGGTTTTTGTAGATGAAAGCAATCACATCAGCAGGACAACAAACTATGAAAAACACGGTTTGTTAAAGGACATGGAATAACAGGGAATCGGAACGAGGCTATCTTCAAATCCATAGGAAGAGAGGAAACAAAAATGCAGGTAACAAAAACTGTAGATGAAACAAGAGCACTGGTAAAAGGATGGAAAAGAGAAGGCAAAACCGTTGGACTGGTTCCTACTATGGGATATCTTCACGAGGGACACGCCAGCCTGATCAAGAAATGCCGGGAGGAAAATGATATTGTTGTAGTATCCGTATTTGTCAACCCGACACAGTTCGGCCCGAACGAGGATCTGGAGGCTTATCCGAGGGATTTCCAGAGGGACAGCGCCCTTTGTGAGAGTCTGGGAGCGGATCTGATCTTTCATCCGGAACCGGAGGATATGTATATCAATCCCTGTGCTTATGTCAGCATTGACACACTTTCCCAGAATCTCTGCGGAAGAACACGGCCCATCCATTTCAAGGGCGTTTGTACGGTGGTATCGAAGCTGTTTCATATCGTTGCGCCGGACAAGGCATACTTTGGACAAAAGGATGCACAGCAGTTGGCGATCATTAAAAAAATGGTGCAGGATCTGAACTTTGACATTCAGATTGTGGGATGCCCGATCGTGCGTGAGGAGGATGGCCTTGCAAAATCTTCCCGCAATACCTATCTGAATGAAGAGGAGCGCCAGGCTGCACTTTGCCTGTCCAGAGCAGTCAAAAAGGGCCAGGAGATCATTGCAAAGGATATGGACAGTGAAGCAGTCCTGAAAGAAATGCGTGCAGTTATTGAAGCTGAGCCTCTGGCAAAGATCGATTACGTTTCCGTGGTAGACGCGCTGACCATGCAGGACGTAGATAAGGTTGACCGTGATGTTCTGGTTGCTATGGCAGTTTATATCGGCAAAACGCGCCTCATTGACAATTTCAGTTATGAGGTATAGCGTATGAAAAAAATTGAGAGCATTATCTCCGGCCTGACTCGTTATATTGGAATTATCATCATCATTTTTTCCATATTTGCCTTTATCGCGCCCGCCGGTTTTGCATGGGCGACCAATTATACCTCCTGGTTTCTGGGAGCAGCCATGTTCGGCATGGGGCTTACTATAAAGGCGGAGGATTTTAAGGCAGTTTTGATGCGCCCCAAGGAGATTATTATCGGATGTATTGCGCAGTATACGATCATGCCGGTAAGTGCATGGGCATTGTGTATGCTGCTAAAGCTGCCGCCGGATCTGGCGGTAGGAGTCATTTTGGTTGGATGCTGCCCGGGTGGCACAGCAAGTAATGTGATAACCTATATTGCTGGCGGAGATGTCTCCCTGTCGGTGGGCATGACCATTGTATCCACATTGCTGGCACCTATCATGACGCCGTTCCTTACCTACCTCCTTGCCGGTGCCTGGGTAGATGTATCGCTAATAGCTATGATCATTTCCGTGACAAAGGTGATCCTGGTTCCGGTGCTTCTGGGGCTTGTGGTCCATCGTCTCCTGGGCAAAGCCATGGAACGGATTTCGTCTATGGTACCTTTGATCTCTGTGGTCGCCATTGTCATGATCATTGCGGGAATTGTGGCAAACAATGTGGAAAAGATATTGACCTGTGGACTTTTGGTACTTGGTGTTGTGATCTTGCACAACCTTATGGGACTCTTGCTGGGATTGCTGGCATCCAGGATATTTAAAGTGGAATACGATAAAGCTACTGCCATTGCGATCGAGGTTGCAATGCAAAACAGCGGGCTTGCCGTCTCGCTTGCTGCAGCTAATTTTGCTTCCAATCCCCTGGCGACACTGCCGGGAGCGATCTTCAGCGTGTGGCATAATATCTCAGGTTCTGTTTTTGCCAGTCTGAGACGTGCAGGAGCCAAAAAAGGTAATGCCCGGAATCTTATTTTGACAGATAATTGAAAAATATGACGTTTTGCGCGGCGCACTTTCACTGTATGATCAGCGAAGGTGCGCTTTTTCGGTATTGCAGGAGCCATAAGAGGCAAAAAACAGGTTGCACAGATATTTTAGAGAGGTTATACTATTATGTCGGAAAGGTGGATATTATGGAAAAAATAGTATTAGCTTCTGCCTCACCAAGAAGAAGAGAGCTTCTGGAACGGGCAGGCATAGGATTTGCGGTAATCCCCAGTAAAGGGGAGGAAGACATACAGGGAAACTCTCCGGAACAGGTGGTGGAGATGCTTTCCAGGACCAAAGCGTTTTCTGTTGCAGATGAATTAATGGAAAACAGGGAAGCGGAGCTTGTGATCGGAGCAGATACCATTGTGGCTTTTCAGAATAAAATCCTGGGAAAACCGGCTGATGAACAGGAGGCTTTTGAAACTCTGAAGCTTCTTGCGGGGAAGGCTCATCAGGTATATACCGGAGTTACGATCCTTGTGCGAAACGGGGAGAAATGGGAACCCCATAGCTTCAGCGAATGTACGGACGTAGAGTTTTACCCGGTATCCGATAATGAGATCCTGGATTACGTCAAAACAGGAGAGCCTATGGATAAGGCGGGGAGCTACGGTATTCAGGGAAGATTTGGAGTTTACGTAAAGGGAATCAGAGGAGACTATAATAACGTTGTGGGACTTCCTTTAGGAAGATTGTTTTATGAGATGAAGAAACTTGGGATTGATATGAGAGGTATGGAAAAATGATAAAAGCCTGCATTTTTGACCTGGATGGTACATTGGCATATACATTGGATTCCATGGCTTGTGTTGCCAATGAAGTAATGGAAAAATATTCCCTTAAAACGCTGCCGGTGGAGAATTTTAAATATTACTGCGGAAATGGAGCTGACCGGCTGATAGAACGGTGTCTGAGGGATGCCGGAGATGAGGGGCTGATTCATTATGAGGAGGCGAGGAGGATATACAGGGAACTGTTTGACAGAGATCCGCTCTATAAGGTAAGCCATTATCCCGGGATGCCGGAGACGATCAGGGAACTGAGAAGACAGGGCGTGAAGCTTGCCGTCTGCTCGAATAAGCCTCATTTGGCGGCTGTTAAAGTCATCTCAGAGATGTTCGGAGATGGTGAGTTTGATATTGTGATCGGGCAAAGTGATTCCATGCGGAAAAAGCCTGCTCCGGATGAACCTCTGAAAGCAGCGGAGGAAATGGGAGTAAAGCCGGAGGAATGTATGTATTTCGGGGATACCGGCACGGATATGCAGACCGGAAGGGCTGCAGGCATGTATACGGTCGGCGTTTTGTGGGGCTATCGTGACCGCGCTGAGCTGATGGAAAACGGTGCGCAGGCTTTGCTGGAAAAACCGGAAGAGATTTTAAAGCTTTATGGAGAAAGAAAAAATGATTAAGCTGGTTGCAAGTGATTTGGACGGCACCTTGCTGCTGAACGGAGCCCAGGAGCTGCCGGAGGATATTTTCCCTCTGATACGCAGGCTGAAAGAAATGGGTATTTTGTTTGTGGCAGCAAGCGGAAGACAGTATAATAATATAAAACGGCTGTTTCAGCCTGTGGCATCGGATATTGCCTTTATCTGCGAAAATGGCGCTTTGGCTGTCCAGAACGAAAAATTTTTATATGAGGATTTCCTGGATAGAGATCTGATGCTGGATATTATCCGGGCGGCAGATGAAACAGAAGGATTTGAATTCTCATGCTCGACAAAAGAATTTCATTATATTATGCCAAAAACAGAGCATTTTAAAAATCTTCTTCTGAATGTGGTAAAGGTAGATTGCAAAGTGGTGAAAAGTGTGAGTGAGATCACGGAGCCTTGCGTCAAGATGGCGGTTTATGAAAAAGACGGTGTGACAGACGAGGCAATCCGCTATTGGAAGGAGCGATTTGGAAAACGCTGCCGTGTCGTGACATCAGGCTTTGCATGGATCGATTTTATTCCGTTTGGAATTAGTAAGGCGAAGGGCATTCGGAAATTTCAGGAAATGCTTCAGGTTTCCCCGGATGAGTGCCTGGCTTTCGGGGATGAATATAATGATATCGAAATGCTGCAGTCGGTAAAATACGGTTACGCCATGGCACATGCAAAAGAAGGAGTGCGGGCACAGGCACATTATGAAACAAAGCGGGTGCAGGAAGTGTTGGAAAAGCTGATCGCAGCCGGAGGAAAAATGGAGGAGGTAATTTAATATGTATACGGAAGAGTGTATTCGTGTGTTTTTGGAAAAACAGGAGCAGCTTTTTGATGAACCGGTAGCGGAAACCTATGAGGAGGCGGAAGCCTTTCTGGAGGACTGTATGGCTGTCGTGGTAGATTCCATAAAAGAAGTAAAGGAGTATCTTTCCGGAATGGGTGCTGATGTAGAGGGGATGAGTGAGGATGAACTGAAGGAGGCAAGTGAGGTATTTTCGCTTTCCGATGGCACTTATTTAATCGTAGAAGGTTGAGGCAAATTCAAATTACATGAACAAAAACGAGTTTGATATAATAGGACTGAGCAAAATAACAAGAAACAAATATGAAAAATAACTTGTGAAAGTATTTAGAATATGTTACAGTAATGTTACAATTCAAACTTGACAGGGGAATGTAAAGGAGGATGGCATATGAAGCCTAAGAAAATCTTATCAATGGTCATGACATTTCTCATGGTTCTTTCACTGTTACCGTCTTTTGTATTCGCAGCAGAAGCACCGGCAGGGGAGCTGGGCGGCAAGCTGAAGATCAAAGGAACGGCGGCTGTGGGAAGTGTCCTGAGTGCAGATTATACGAAGGTGACACCGGAAGGGCTTACAGATGATTATGTAAGTATTACATGGTCCAGAATGGTCGGTGACCAGGTTACAGAGGTAAGTAAAGAAAAGACTTACACGTTGGTAGACGAAGACCTGGGAAATAAGATCCAAATGAAGATCACAGGTGTGACAGAGCTTGGTGTAACCGGCGAGATGAAAGCAAATACGGTTGCGATCGCAGCTACACCGGAGGAAGCGCCGGCAGAGACTACGGAAGAAAAAAACGATGAGGGAGCCGAAACAGGTTATGTGGAGGAACCTACAGTCGATGAGATCCCTGGAGGAGAAGAGGATGTGCTTCTGTTAGATCCGCCTGCAGAGGAGTTAGGAGAGATACCGGAAGCAGTGGATGAACAGGGCGTACCGGCTGATCAGGCAGAGGTTATGCAGCCTGCTGAGAATACGCAGGAAGAGTATATTCCGGAAACAGCAGATGATGACAGTGTTGACAGCAGCGTTCTTGATATTGGAACAGAAGAAACTCTCGTTGTTCCGGAAGGTGGAGAGCCTGCAGAAACACCGGATGCCGCAGTAGAGCCTTTGACTTATGAGGCTGTGGCAGTTGTGGACAATGAGAATGGCGTGATGGATTTCGGTACTCTTGAAGAAGGTTATACCGAAGTTCCGGCAGAACAGTATGTAACCATTAAGAATACTGGTACTGGAACACTGAACTTTAACGGAATCGCGCCAGAGCATTTTATGGCGCAGGATATTATGGCACCGTTGGGCGCAGGAGAGTCCGTTACGTTGTGGATCGTCCCGAGAGAAGGAATCGCGGCAGGGATTTACCAGGATCCCATTACCTATACCACAGAGGAAGGGATAAGCGTATCTTTTGATGCTGCTGTTACCGTAAATGCGCCTCAGGCACAGGATAATGGAACAGATACAGTAGTCACAGACCCAGCAGTCACAGACCCAGCAGATCCGGTTGTGACAGACCCAGCAAATCCAGCAGATCCGGTTGTGACAGACCCAGCAAATCCAGCAGATCCGGTTGTGACAGATACACCAGATCCAGCAGACCCGAGCGTGACAGATACGCCAGATCCTGCGAACCCGGTTGTGACAGATACACCAGATCCAGCAGACCCGAGCGTGACAGATACGCCAGATCCTGCGGAGCCAGTTGTAACAGGTACTCCGGACCCTGCAGATCCGGATGTGACGGTCACTCCGGAACCAACTGTGATACCTGAACCGCCAAAAGCAAACGTACAGGCCACAGAGGGATTGACAGACGGTGCTCTTACCTTTGACACGATCAAACAGGGGCAGCAGGCACCAGCGGCAAAGACGGTTAAGCTGTTTAACAGCGGTGATAAGGATGTCGTGCTCCAGCCGGTAAGCAACAATTTCCAGATCACTGCAGCAGAGGGCAGCTTTGAATTAAAAGCCAACTCAGCTCTCACTCTGAATGTGGCTCCTGCAAAAGCAGAGGCTGGAACTTATGATGAAACCATTACTTTAAAGGAAGCTGATACAGAAAATGTTCTGCTCACCTTTAGCGTAAAATATACAATTGCTGATGCCGATAACCCGAATCTTTCCGCATCAGCAGCACCAGTTTTTGAAAGTATGGAAGAGGGTTACGCACAGGCTCCGGCAGCCCAGACGGTGACTCTTACTAATACAGGCAACATTCCTCTCACAGAACTTTCTGTTGAGGCTGGCGGACAGGAATTTAACGTAAGTGCTCTTTCCGCAGCAACGGTAGATGTAAACGGCACAGTAACCTTTAATGTGGCTCCGATCGTGGGTCTGAAGGAAGGTACACATGTCCAGAGTATTACAGTAAAAAGCAAGGAAGCACAGCCTGTAACTGTGACCGCAACCTTTACGGTAACAGCAGCAGCCGTGAAGCTTACAGGAGTAAATAAACCCGGTGATATCAATCTGGCGAACGGTGTGGAGAAATCTGCAGCAGGTTTAAAGCTTCCCTCCAGTGTTACCATTAATACCAATAAAGGAAGCATGAATGCTTCTGTGACCTGGGATGTAAAGGGTTGCGCTTATAACCAGAAAAGTACGGACGCACAGAAGTTTTCTGTAAAAGGTACTATTGCTCTCCCGAATGGAGTTACAAATCCAGACGGACTTAATCTGATCACCTCAGTAAATGTAGTTGTAAGCCGTGCTCCCAAGATCGCGGATGCGGCAAATAACAGCATTACAGGTATCAGCGCTGACGGTGCTTATACGACGGAAACAAAGATTACCTTCACCGCAGTCGGAGCAGGTATGGACAATACAAGCCCTATTAAGGGAGATACCAGATACCTTCCGTTGTATTGGGAAGTCCTGGAAGCAAGAAGCTGGGACAGCGCTCCATATTCCGCAACATTCCGTATGGGCAAGAACGGCAGTTATACACTGACTGTTACCTATAACCAGCAGAAGTTTGACGGAAGCAACTGGGCAAGTACCGGAACACAGGACACCAAGCAGGTAAGCTTTTCTGTATCTGCAGCCGGAAATGTAACGGTTACACCGGCAGCAAATAAGGCAGATGCAAATCAGAAGAAAGCAGTTCAGACAGGCGATGATACACCAATCATGACCTTTGTTATCATCCTTGTGGTGGCAGTGGTATTGATTGCCGGAATTCTTGTTTACCGCAAGAAAAAAAGATGAGCTGTAGAGTGGAGCTATCATAGGAAAATCAAGAGGAAGCCTTAAATGGCTTCCTCTTTTTATAAAAATTATTTTGTTAGCACTCGAATAAAATGAGTGCTAAATTTCTCTTGACTTTTCTTGTGAATCGTATTACTATATATTTCAGAATTTAAGTAGCTGGTCACGTGTGAGAAGGAAAGCGGCAAACACACGGGCTGATACAAATAAAATCAAATCATAAAGGAGAGTGAGCTGCATGGCTGAAAAGCATGGTAGTTTGTCAATTAACAGCGAGAATATTTTTCCGATCATTAAGAAATGGTTGTATTCTGACCATGACATTTTTGTAAGAGAGATGGTTTCCAATGGTTGTGATGCGATCACAAAATTAAAGAAACTGGATGTAATGGGAGAATACACCCTGCCGGATGATTATAAGGCAAAGGTAGAGGTTATCGTAAATCCAGAAGAAAAGACCTTGAAATTTATTGATACCGGTATTGGTATGACTGCTGATGAGGTGGAGGAGTATATCACCCAGATCGCATTCTCCGGTGCTACCGAGTTCCTGGAGAAATATAAGGACAAAACAACGGATGATCAGATCATCGGTCATTTTGGACTTGGATTTTATTCTGCATTTATGGTAGCAGATGAGGTTCATATCGATACACTTTCCTATAAAGAAGGTGCTGCTCCTGTACATTGGACCTGTGACGGCGGTACAGAGTACGATATGCAGGATGGTAATAAGACGACAGTTGGTACGGAGATCACCCTTTTCCTCAATGAAGACAGCGTGGAGTTTTCCAATGAGTACAGAATGAGAGAGGTCATTGAGAAATACTGTTCCTTCATGCCTGTAAACATTTATCTTTCCAAGGAAAATGCAGAACAGGAATATGAGACCATTGAGGAATCCGAGCTTCGTGAGGATGATGTGGTAGTTGAGCATATCCATGAAGAAGCAAAAACTGAGGAAAAAGAAAATGAAAACGGAGAAAAAGAAATCGTTGAGATTTCTCCGGCTAAGGATAAGGTTAAGATCAACAAACGTCCTGTATCCTTAAGTACGCCTGCTCCGCTGTGGATGAAGCATCCAAACGACTGCACAGATGAAGAATATAAAGAGTTTTACCGCAAAGTCTTTATGGACTACAAGGAACCGTTATTCTGGATCCATTTGAATATGGATTATCCATTTAACCTGAAAGGTATCCTGTACTTCCCGAAGATTAATACAGAATATGATTCTATTGAAGGAACCATCAAGCTGTACAACAATCAGGTGTTTATTGCAGATAATATTAAGGAAGTGATTCCGGAATTTCTGCTTCTGTTAAAAGGTGTGATCGACTGCCCTGATCTGCCGTTGAATGTTTCCAGATCAGCGCTGCAGAACGATGGCTTTGTGCAGAAGATTTCCGAATATATTACAAAGAAGGTTGCTGACAAGCTTACCGGTATGTGTAAGACAGATCGAGAAGCCTATGAGAAATATTGGGATGATATCAGTCCGTTTATTAAGTATGGCTGTATCAAGGATACAAAGTTTGCAGATAAGATGAATGACTATATTCTTTTTAAGAATATTGATGGAAAATATCTTACCCTGAAGGATTGTATCGAGGAAAACAAGAAGCCGGAGGACACTGCTGAGGAAGCAGAAAAGACTGAGGGTGAAGAGAACAAAGATACAGATGCTTCCGATGATAAAAAAGAGCCGGAGAAGACAACTATTTTCTATGTGACCGATGAAGTGCAGCAGGGGCAGTACATCAATATGTTCCGTGAAGCAGGAAAAGATGCGGTTATCATGAAGCATAATATTGACACCCCATTTATTTCACATCTGGAGCAGAAGGATGAGCATATCCAGTTCAAGAGAATTGATGCAGACCTGACTGAGGAGCTTCGTGAGGACAGTGAAGCTGACGAGGAGATGGGAAAAACACTCACAGAGCTTTTTAGAACCAGCCTGAAAAACGACAAGCTGGAGGTTCGTGTTGAGAAGTTGAAAAATGAGAAGGTGGCTGCTATGATGACACTTTCCGAGGAGAGCCGCCGTATGCAGGAAATGATGAAAATGTACAATATGTACGGTATGGATCCTGGAATGTTCGGAGGACAGGAAACACTGGTGCTCAATGCAAAACATCCGCTGGTTCAGTTTGTGGCAGACAATAAAGAGGATTCCAAAGCTCCTCTCATCTGTGAGCAGCTTTACGACCTGGCAATGCTGAGCCATAAGCAGCTTTCGCCGGAAGAGATGACACGTTTTGTGCAGAGAAGCAATGAAATTCTTATGATGCTTACTAAATAAATAGTCAAATATATGGTACAGGGGCCAATTGCCCCTGTATTTTTGCGTATTGACAAAGCTGTTGGTGCGTACATATTCTATTGGCTGTGGACGGCGCTGAGATACTAACAGTTCGAGGCGAGCTCTATTTTTATCGAAGAAGAACGAAATTTTTAGGAAATTCGAAAACTTAAGAAAAAAGTCGTATAATGAGGTGAGATAAGCAAGGAAATTACGGCAGTAAAGTTCGGTAACAGGCGGCAAGGCAAGGGATTCAAGGAGGAACACTAAGGAAATGAAAAAGGTTTATGGGTTGATCAGGAAATTAGGCGTGACATCAAAATATAAAGGATATTATTTTCTGGCAGAAGCCATTCACATGACTATGGAATTCCAGGAGAGACCCATAAAAATTACAAAAGATATTTATCCGTGTCTGGCGAAAAAATTTAAATCCACACCTATGAATGTCGAACATGATATTCGGACAGTTATCAATGTGTGCTGGGAAACAAACAAGGAAAGGATGGAACAGATAGCTGGTTATTCTCTGAACTACAGGCCAACAAACAGTGAATTTGTTGATATGATGGCATACTATCTCAAGGAGGAAGAGTAGAATAACAGAGATTATAATTCTTCAAAAAGAATGTGATTCTGGCTGAAGAAATCCAGGATTGTGCTGTTCCAAAGCTGCTCCAGATGTTTTGTCTGCATAAAGGTATTGAAAGAGATACCGGTTGTACAAAGAAGAGTTTTATTTTTGTACTGCAGATTTAAATAAAGTCCGCTGATACTGTCTGCTGACAGACCTGGTTCGGAATGCTTAAGGAGTGATATGGTTTTCTTGTAAGAAAGCTGTAAAACGATCTTGAAGTATAAAGGGGTGCGTCTTCCGCGGATAATAGAATAGCAGTAAGGCTTTACCTCTTTCCATAGGGAATAGGTCCGCCCGGTCCCGGCTAGAATCTCTTTTTCATCATTGTCGAAGAAATTCTGCTGCAGCTTTCCGTCTATAGTAAACCTGTTATACGTAGAGATTTCAGCGCTGTTCAACCAGAAATGGTCAAAAACTTCACCGATAAACAATTTATTGGTAAAATCTTTCAGATCAGTAATTTTTAGAGCAAGCATTTCATAACTCCTTTCGTTTCGGTAATACTTATTATAGCATGTTCACACTAGATTCGCCCAGCGCCTGCGGCTTGTGCTCATCAAGTGTTCACATTATAAATCATTTATCAAAAAAAGAACAGAGTTTTAAAAAAAGTCTTTTCAAATATATGGTAATATGATATGATTATCTGGTATTCAAAACTACATATAATAGAAAAGAGGACGATATTTTGAGTTATAAAATTGTGATAGATAGCTGTGGAGAATTGTTGGAGGAGTGGAAGCAGGATGAGCGTTTTGAATCCATACCGCTGACCCTTATGGTAGGGGGAGAGGAGATTGTGGACGATGCGAGCTTTGACCAGGCGGATTTTTTGAGAAAGGTTGATGCCTGTCCGGAGTGCCCGAAATCAGCGTGCCCGTCCCCGGAGCGCTATCGGGACGCTTTTGACTGTGAGGCTGACCATGTTTATGGAGTCACCTTGTCTGCCGAATTAAGCGGCTCTTATAACAGCGCTGTTTTAGGGGGGAATCTTCTTAAAGAGGAAAAACCCGGCAAAAAGGTTCACATTTTTAATTCACGTTCCGCATCTATCGGACAGACTCTGATCGCCATGAAAATCCAAGAATGCGAGGAAGCCGGACTTCCTTTTGAGGATGTGGTGAGTATCGTGGAAAAATATATTGAGGGGCAGAACACCTTTTTTGTTTTGGAGAATCTGGATACACTGCGGAAAAACGGACGTCTCAGCAAGGTAAAGGCGCTGGTGGCAACAGCCCTTAAGATTAAGCCTGTTATGGGATCGACCCCGGAGGGCACTATTTGCCAGCTCGATCAGGCAAGAGGCATGAACAAAGCTCTCGTAAAAATGGCAGAGCATATTGTGGAAAAAACAGTGGACAGCGAGCATAAGGTCCTGGCAATTTCTCACTGCAACAGTGCAAAACGGGCGCAGATGCTGAAAGAAGCCCTTCAGGAAAAGATGAAGCTTTCAAAAATTGTGGTCCTTGATACTGCAGGAGTCAGCAGTATGTATGCAAATGACGGCGGTATTATAGTAGCAGTCTGACAATACTCTTTTCTTTTGAAAATAAATATGCTATAATAGGACAAATACTATATGAGTCAGCATGACAAAAGGAGATAGATTATGAGTCAGAAGAAAGTTGACATTTATAAGCAGCAGAAGGCAAACCGTGAAAAGATCATGAAGAAAGAGAAGCTGATCCTTACCCTGGAGAAGTTGGCAGCTTTGGTGATTTGCCTTGTTGCAGTTTGCTGGATCGGTTATTCCGTATACGGAAAGGTAACAGAGGGTCAGACAGAAACTGAGGTGGAAACCGTTATGGATACTTCCGCGCTGGATGATTATCTGTCAGGAATTGCTGAAGCAGAATGAAATGATTAAAAAATAAAAAACCCCGGATTGAGAAAATCCAGGGGTTTTTTATTAGTGTTAGGTTTAATCTACATGGTGCCAATACACCAAACAATTATCAGAATTATAATAAATTATAATTTAGTAACGTTTGCTGCCTGCATTCCACGAGCGCCTTCAGTCAAATCATAAGTCACAGCCTGGCCCTCTTCGAGAGACTTGAAGCCTTCACCATTGATTGCAGAAAAGTGAACGAAAACATCTGCTCCGTCTTCGCCGGTAATAAATCCGTAACCCTTTTCAGCGTTGAACCATTTTACAGTTCCTTTGTTCATTTTGTTACCTCCATAAAAAATAAAAGTTAAAAGCAGTTTTCTGGCGAAAAAAAATCACCAGATTTTACAGACTATATCATGTAATATATAATCTCTAAAAACTAGTGATTTTACATTAAATAATCTTTTTTACGACTTGATTATATAACCAGTTTTAAGAAATGTCAAGGATTAATGAGAATAGTTGGTAAAAAACTGTTGTTGCTGTTTTTTCGGCGGCAGATACGGGCGGGGGTCTGAAAAAAAGGGCTTTATTAAATTCAGGTTTTCGTGTATTATGTAGCTTAGAATATGATTTGAAATTTATACCAGAAGGGAGAGATTCATATGGGTATTCTGATTCGGGGTGGACGCATGATCGATGCAGCCACCGATACGGATATCATTGGAGACATTTATCTGGACGAGGGTGTTATACAGGAAATAGGTAAAAAGCTGACGAAGAAACAAGAGGATGACAGAGTGATTGACGCGGATGGCTGTCTGGTGCTGCCAGGCTTGATCGACCTTCATGTACATTTCCGTGATCCGGGTCAGACCTATAAGGAAGATATAGAAACCGGTTCACGGGCAGCAGCGAGGGGTGGCGTGACTACGGTGGTCACCATGCCGAACACCTCTCCTGTGATCGATAGCCCGGACAGGGTGAATTATGTACACAATAAGGCTGCTCAGGTTTCCGGCATTCATGTTTTACAGGCCGGAGCTATGACAAAGGGGGAATTGGGCAAAGAGCTGGCTGATATCGCAGGTATGGCGGAAGCAGGAGTGCCTGCCCTTTCCGAAGACGGAAAATCCGTCATGGACAGCAAGCTGTGCAAGGAAGCTATGAAAGAAGCTGCAAAAGCGGGACTTCCTGTTTTTGACCACTGCGAGGATATGAGCCTTCGCGGTAACGGCTGCATGAACGATGATGAAAATGCCAGACGGCTGGGTCTGCCGGGCATCAGCAATTCTACAGAGGACGTGATTGCTGCCAGAGATATTATCCTGGCACTGGAGACAGGTGCGCATCTTCATCTTTGTCACTGTTCCACAGAGGGAGTTGCCCAAATGATGAAAGTATTGCGGGATCAGGGCGTGAAAAATGTGACCGCTGAGGTTTGCCCTCATCATTTTATACTGACTACAGATGACATTGAACGGGATGACCCCAATTACAAAATGAATCCGCCGATTCGCACCAAAAAGGATGTGGAGGCATTAAAAGAAGGACTGAAGGAAGGCTATATCCAGGTTATCAGCACAGACCATGCACCCCATGCCCAGAAGGATAAAACTGGTTCCATGAGAAACTGTGCGTTTGGTATTGTCGGGCTGGAGACAAGCTTTGCTTTAACCTACACAGAGCTTGTAGAAAAAGGTGTTCTGACTATAAAGCAGCTTGTGGAAAAGATGAGCTTAAATCCTGCGCGTATCCTGGGACTGGAATGCGGCACCCTGCAGGAAGGACACCCTGCTGACGTGATCGTGGTGGATGTAGAACATCCATATAAAATTGACAAGACCAAATTCGTCTCAAAAGGCCGGAACACACCTTTTAATGGACGTGAAGTAAAGGGAAAAGTCCTTTATACCATTTGTGACGGCAAGGTTGTGTACAGCGAAAAATAGATACAAAAAGATAATATAAAACCTTAACATTTAGGAGGAAGAATTCATGATCAACAAGCTGGTTAGCAAAATTCAGAAGACAAACGCTCCCATCGTAGTAGGGCTGGACCCAATGCTGAACTACATTCCGAAGCATATTCAGGAGGCTGCTTTTAAGGAATTCGGAGAGACTCTGGAAGGAGCTGCGGAAGCTGTCTGGCAGTATAATAAAGGCATTGTAGATGCAACCTGCGATCTGATCCCTGCGGTAAAGCCTCAGATTGCCATGTATGAGCAGTTCGGCATTCCAGGGCTCATTGCATATAAGAGAACTGTGGATTACTGTAAATCAAAGGATCTGGTAGTGATCGGAGATATTAAGCGCGGTGATATCGGCTCCACCTCCGCTGCCTATGCGGTAGGACATCTGGGCAAGGTACAGGTGGGGAGCAAGACATACGCAGGCTTTGACGAGGATTTTGCAACTGTGAACCCCTATCTGGGAACAGACGGTGTGAAGCCCTTTGTCGATGTGTGCAAAGAGGAAAAGAAAGGTATTTTCGTACTTGTTAAAACATCAAATCCATCCAGCGGTGAATTCCAGGACAGAGTGATCGAAGGACGTCCGCTTTATGAGTGGGTGGGAGAAATGGTAAACAAATGGGGCGCAGACCACATGGGCGACAGCTACAGCTATGTAGGAGCTGTTGTGGGAGCAACCTATCCGAAAATGGGAAAAGTCCTGAGAAAGCTTATGCCAAAGACCTTTATCCTTGTGCCGGGCTACGGCGCGCAGGGCGGAAAGGGAGCAGACCTGGTTCATTTCTTTAATGAGGATGGTCTTGGCGCCATTGTAAATTCTTCCCGCGGTATTATTGCGGCTTATAAACAGGAAAAATATGCGAAGTTCGGTGAGGAAGGCTATGCAGATGCGTCCCGCCAGGCTGTGAAGGATATGATCTCAGACATTGCAGGCGCACTGGAAAGCCGTTAGGAGGCAGAACATGGGCAAAAAAGCAAAAGAAACGTGCACCATCATAAGCCAGGAGTGCATTGGAACAGATATTTACAGTATGTGGCTTCAGACACAGACTATCGGAAAAACGGCTGAGCCGGGGCAATTTGTGTCCCTCTATACGAGAGACGGCAGCAAGCTTCTTCCACGTCCCATCAGCCTTTGCGAGATTGACAATGAACAGGGCAGACTGCGCCTTGTGTACAGGGTGACAGGAAAAAACACAGGAACAGAAGGTTTTTCCAGACTGCATGCAAAGGTTCCGGTAGAGGTATTGGGACCTTTGGGAAATGGCTTCCCTCTGGAGGAAGTAAAAGGAAAACGGGTATTCCTGATGGGCGGAGGAATCGGAATCCCGCCCATGCTGGAAACTATGAAACGTCTGGAAGGAGAAAAGACAGCCATTCTTGGTTACCGGGACGAGCTGTTTTTGAATCAGGAATTTGAAAAATACGGCAGCGTGTATGTAGCTACAGAGGATGGTTCTGCCGGAACAAAGGGCAATGTTATGGATGCTATCAGGGAAAACAATCTGGAAGCAGATGCCATTTTTGCCTGCGGTCCCAAACCGATGCTGCGTGCGATCAAAGCCTATGCACTGGAGAAAAACATTCCCTGCTGGATTTCCATGGAGGAGCGTATGGCATGTGGAGTGGGCGCATGTCTGGGATGTGTGTGCCAGTCCACAGAAGTAGACGGGCATTCCCATGTGCATAACAAGAGAGTGTGCAAGGACGGTCCTGTATTTTTAAGCACGGAGGTAGAGTTATGAGTAAAACAAGCGTGAACCTTGCCGGAGTGGAACTGAAAAATCCGGTCATGACAGCCTCCGGAACCTTTGGCTCCGGTGAGGAGTACAGTGAATTCGTGGATTTAAGCAAGCTTGGCGCAGTTGTGACAAAGGGTGTGGCAAATGTGCCGTGGCCGGGAAATCCTACGCCCCGAGTGGCGGAAACTGCCGGGGGAATGCTCAATGCCATTGGACTGCAGAATCCGGGAATCGACGTTTTCTGCAAACGTGATATTCCTTTTTTAAAGAAATTTGATACAAAAATTATTGTAAACGTGTGTGGAAAAACCACAGAGGATTACTGCGAGGTTGTGGAAAGACTGGCTAATGAACCCATTGATCTGATGGAAATCAACGTTTCCTGCCCCAATGTAAAGGAGGGCGGAATTGCCTTTGGACAGAATCCAAAAGCGCTGGAGACCATCACAAAAGAAGTGAAAAAATATGCCAAACAGCCCATTATCATGAAGCTTAGCCCAAATGTGACAGACATTACAGAAATGGCACGTGCTGCAGAAGCAGGAGGGGCGGATGTGCTTTCCCTGATCAATACCATCACCGGAATGAAGATCGACATTAACCGCCGGACCTTTGCCCTGGCAAATAAAACAGGGGGCATGTCAGGCCCGGCCGTAAAGCCAGTAGCTGTGCGCATGGTCTATCAGGTGGCAAATGCGGTAAAGCTTCCTATTATCGGTATGGGCGGCATTGCAGGCGCAGAGGACGCTCTGGAATTTATTATGGCAGGGGCAACCGCCGTGTCTGTAGGAACAGCTAACTTTATTAATCCGTACACTACTCAGGAGGTTGTGGAAGGAATCGAGGCGTTTATGACCCGTCAGAAGGTGGAGGATATCCATGAGCTGATCGGCTGTGTGAAATAAAGAATAAAATGGAGGACATATACTTATGGAAAGCTATAAACAGGAATTTATTGAGTTTATGATCGACTGCAACGTACTGAAATTCGGAGATTTCGTGACAAAATCAGGACGTAAGACGCCGTTTTTTGTAAATACGGGCTTCTACCGCACCGGAGCACAGCTCCGCAGACTGGGACAGTATTATGCAAAAGCGATCGAAAGCAAATTCGGATTGGATTTCGATGTGCTTTTCGGACCAGCATATAAGGGAATCCCGCTGACCGTTGCCGCTACTATGGCAATCAGCGAGGAATACGGAAAGGACATCCGTTACTGCTCAAACCGCAAAGAAGTAAAGGACCACGGCGATAAGGGAATCCTTCTGGGGAGCCCGATCCAGGATGGCGATAAGATTGTGATCATCGAGGATGTTACAACAGCCGGAACCTCCATTCAGGAAACGCTGCCTATCATCAAGGCACAGGGAAATGTAAATCCAATCGGTCTGGTTGTATCTGTGGACCGTATGGAGCGCGGTCAGGGAACCAAGAGCGCATTGAAAGAGATTGAAGAAACTTACGGGCTGAAAACCACTGCTATTGTTACCATGGCAGAGGTTGTGGAGCATCTTTATAACAAAGAATACAAAGGAAAGGTGATCATTGACGATGCCTTAAAAGCTGCAATCGACGCATATTACCAGCAGTATGGCGCAGAATAATGGGAAAAGGAGGAATTTTCACATGCTGAACGAAAAAACCTACAAAACCATGTCTTCCGCAGGCGCGGCTGCTCTTGTTCTGGGAATCATCACTCTGGTAACCGGAATTGTGACCGGAGTCCTTATGATCGTAAACGGAGCAAGGCTTCTGAAAAGAAAATCGGATATCCTGATATAAACATGTTTGAAAAGCCACAGGAGCTGCCTGTGGTTTTTCGTGTCAGAGGAAGATGGCTGCTGGCGCAACCGCGTTCCAGAGCGAGTGGGCGCCAGCGCGCACACTTTTTATCTTATTTTGGATAGGGGAAAATATTGAAAAAAGAAACAAAACGTATCATACGGAAGGGTGGGACGGCACTGTTTGTGCTGTATGTTCTGCTGCTTATATATTTCCTGTTTTTCTCGGAGGGTTATGGGAGAGTGGCTGACGCAGAACGGGCATACCGCTATAACCTGAAGCCATTTGTGGAAATCCGCAGGTTCTGGACATACAGAAGCCAACTGGGAATCACAGCGCTTTTTACCAACATTTTTGGAAATGTGATCGGCTTTATTCCCTTTGGTTTTATCCTTCCGATCATCGTGGATCGTATGAGAAGCGGTTTTCTCATTTGTATGTCGGGTCTGAGCCTAAGCCTGACAGTGGAGTGCATTCAGCTTGTCACAAAGGTGGGCTGCTTTGATGTGGATGACCTGATTTTGAATACTCTTGGGGCTGCATTGGGATATCTTTTTTTCGTGATCTGCAATTACATTAGGAGAACATATAATGGCAAAAAGATATAGATATTCATTTACAAAGAAAAAGGAAGCAGGAAAGGGAAAGCTGTCTGTGGGACTGGCAGTGGGGTCTTTTCTGCTGTTTGCTGTATCCATTATGCTGGCATTTCTTCTGGAAGGAAGCTATGGTTTTATTGTGGGAAGTACAGGGCTTTTTGCCACCCTGCTTTCCGTATATGGATTTATTATGGGACTTATGAGTTTTTCGGAGGAGGGAAAAAGCCACAGAACCAGCATTATTGGTTCTATTACAAATGGGATCATTATGATCCTATGGTTGGGTGTCTATTTGACAGGAGTGTGAGTATGGACGAAAGATTAAAGAAACAGATGGATTTTATCCTGGAAGTGGATAAGGTAAAGAACATTATGCGTCAGACCTATCTGGCTGACGGCAGGAGAAAAGAAAATGATGCGGAGCATTCCTGGCATCTTGCTTTGATGGCGGTTCTTCTGAAGGAATATGCAGAGGAAGAAGTGGATCTTGCAAAGGTGATTCCTATGGTCCTGATCCATGATCTGGTGGAAATCGATGCAGGAGATACCTATGCCTACGATGAAGTGGGAGCAGCTACAAAAGCAGACAGGGAAAATAAAGCTGCGGATCGTATTTTCGGCCTTCTTCCGGAGGATCAGGGACAATGGCTCCGCGGATTGTGGGAGGAATTTGAAGCCTATGAAAGCCCGGATGCGAAATTTGCCCACATGCTGGATAACAGCCAGCCGCTTTTTTTGAACGATGCTTCAGATGGAAAAAGCTGGACAGAGCACCAGGTGAGAAAAAGCCAGATTTATAAGAGAAACAG
This sequence comes from Ruminococcus sp. 5_1_39BFAA, assembly GCF_964240875.1. Lineage (NCBI taxonomy): Bacteria > Bacillati > Bacillota > Clostridia > Eubacteriales > Oscillospiraceae > Ruminococcus > Ruminococcus sp. 5_1_39BFAA. Next base: position 116,580 of record NZ_CAXSVO010000012.1, read on the forward strand.
AAAAACAGGTGAAGGCTCTGAAAAAGTCTGGAAGTATATGCAGGAATTGGTTGAGAAACATATCCGTTTGGGGCATGTGATCGATGATGTAAAAGAAAATTAACAGTTAGGAGTGGGATTTTTGGACGAATTTATGATGGAGCGCTATGAGCTTGCGAAAGTGAGAACAGCCCAGATTGTGACAGAGGATGCAGCAGCAGAGCCTTTCCGTGATTTTTTTCAGCGGACGGCTGCTTTTTTGGTAAAAACCATCGGCGTTATGGACGAAGAGAAATGTGAATTGTCCCTGGAACAGCTAAAGGAGCGGAATCGCGGATTTTATCAGGATATTCTGGAAGAAAATTACGGGACCAGCTATGGGAATCCTGCTTACGGGGCTAAGATGCTGGGAGAATACGGAAAAGATTTTGCTTTCCTGTATGCTGAGCTGCAGGGAGCAATTGCGTATGCCCATGAAAAGGATCTCTGGAATATGACGGTGACATTGGAACTTTTCCTGGAGGTTTATTCGGCGTTTACTCAGGATGAAGAGCTGCCGGAGGAAAAAACGGTCCGTGAAATTCTTTCTTCCTATATTAATGACTACTGCCAGGACATGATGGAACAGCATATTCATAAAAGTCTTGATCCGGAGTGCGATTTTGCAGAAAAGATCATAATGGAAGCGGATCTGTCAGATTTGCGGTATCTGTATAAATATGGAGAGTTTGTGTCGGATAATGAGCTGGGAGTGGCGGAGTTCCTTAATTCTCTTTCACAGGAAGAAATTGATGCCATGGCAAGAACCTACACAGAGGGCTACCGGATCGGGTTTATCACAGGCCGAAAGGATATGAGCAAAAAGAAAACCGTAAATATCCGTTATAACCTGGGCTTTGAGCGGATGGTGCGCGCAGCAATTCTTCAGTTTGGTGAGATGGGTTTAAAACCCGTGATCTACCGCCATGCTACCCATGCTGTGTGCAGACGGGGACAGAGTCGTGTGGGTTATACAGGCGGTATCGCCAATGCTCAGTATGATTATGACCACAGACAGGATGCGGCATTGTTTTTAGATGCTGATTTTGTAAAGAGAAAGCTGCGAGCCCTGCAGACATCCTATGAGAAATACAAGGATCTGGCGGCGGTTCACGGCGGACCAGCCTGCATCGAAACCTTTGGAGAGAAGCCCTTTTCTCCGGCAAGTAACGAGGATGCCTGGAGCTTTACAGAAGCCCAGCAGAAGCTGGAACTGGAGCTTGCAAATGAGAGTGGACAGATCACCAACCGGTATATCCGGGGAGATGAGAGAAGCTTTACCATTATCGCTTATCCCGTGCCGGAAATCGGCGGAGACTATGGGCAGATCTTCAGGGAAATCGTGAAGATCAATACCCTGGATTATGAGTTGTACCAGAGAATCCAGCAGACCATCATTGATACTCTGGATACCTGTGAGTGGGTGGAGATAAAAGGTCAGGACGGCAATGAAACGGATCTGCTTATTCATCTTCATACATTGGATGATCCGGAAAAACAGACGAATTTCGAAAATTGTGTGGCAGATGTGAATATACCGGTGGGCGAGGTGTTCACTTCACCGGTACTGGCAGGAACAGGCGGAACCCTTCATGTGAAAAAGGTGTATCTGAATGGTCTGCAGTTTAAGGATCTGAAGCTGGTGTTCGACTGCGGTCAGGTGATCGATTATACCTGCGGCAATTTTGAAAAGGAAGAAGATAACAGAAAATATATTGAGGATAACATTCTTTTCCACCATCCAAAGCTTGCTATGGGAGAATTTGCAATTGGAACAAATACTACTGCTTATGTGGCAGCAGAGAAATACGGCATTGGGGACAAGCTTCCTATTTTGATCGCAGAGAAGATGGGACCGCATTTTGCTGTGGGAGATACCTGCTATAGCTGGGCAGAGGACACGCCGGTTTATAATCCGGATGGAAAAGAGATCATAGCGCGCGATAATGAGATTTCTGAGCTTCGCAAGGAAGATGTAAGCCTGGCATATTACGGCTGTCATACGGATATCACCATCCCTTATGACGAACTGGGGAGCATCCGCGTGGTTGACGAGGAAGGCAATATGACTTCTATTATAGAAAAAGGACGTTTCGTGCTTCCGGGAACGGAGGAATTAAACGATCCCTTTGAAGCTCCGCTTTCTACCTAAATTTTATTTTGTGACATTTTCAGTTGACAGAAAAAGGGATTCTTAGTAGAATTTACGCTGAAGAGACAGTTCAAATCAATATTTATATACAAAAAAAGGAGAATATTATGCCAAAAGTAGGAATTGTGATGGGCAGCGACTCTGATATGCCGGTTATGAGCAAGGCGGCAGACATTCTGGAGAAGCTTGGAATTGATTATGAAATGAAGATTATTTCTGCACACAGAGAGCCGGACGTATTTTTTGAATACGCCAAAACTGCAGAAGAAAAAGGTTTTAAGGTCATCATCGCAGGAGCTGGTATGGCAGCTCACCTGCCGGGAATGTGCGCAGCAATCTTTCCGATGCCAGTGATCGGAATCCCTATGCACACCACTTCCCTTGGCGGAAGAGATTCTCTGTATTCCATCGTGCAGATGCCGTCCGGTATTCCGGTTGCCACCGTTGCCATCAACGGCGGTGCAAACGCAGGTCTTCTGGCTGCAAAGATCCTCGCAACTTCGGATGAGGAGCTTCTTGGAAGATTAAAGGCATACAGCCAGGAATTAAAAGAGCAGGTTGAGGCAAAGGATGCAAGACTGCAGGAAGTAGGATATAAGGAGTATTAAGTAGAGCACTTAATGAATCCGAGCCGAAGGCGAAGGATGAATAACAATATGGGAGGACCAGAAAAATGGATTATAAGAACGCGGGCGTAGATATTGAAGCCGGATATAAATCTGTAGAGCTGATGAAAGAGCATATTGCAAAGACAATGAGACCGGAAGTTCTGGGAGGAATCGGAGGGTTCTCAGGAGCTTTTTCCATGAATTCCTTTAAGGATATGGAGGAGCCGACCCTTGTATCCGGTACCGATGGTGTGGGAACAAAGCTGAAGCTGGCATTTATCATGGACAAGCATGACACAGTAGGCATTGACTGTGTAGCAATGTGTGTCAACGATATTGCCTGCGCTGGCGGGGAACCGCTTTTCTTCCTGGATTATATTGCGTGCGGCAAGAATTACCCGGAGAAGATCGCAGAGATCGTAAAAGGTGTGGCAGATGGCTGCAGCCAGTCCAGCGCTGCTTTGATCGGCGGAGAAACTGCGGAGATGCCGGGCTTTTATCCGGTAGATGAATACGATCTGGCAGGCTTTGCAGTAGGAATCGTAGACAAAAAAGATCTTATCACAGGTGAGGCTTTAAATCCTGGAGATGTGCTGATCGGAATGGCATCCTCCGGCGTACACAGCAATGGTTTTTCCCTTGTGCGCAAGGTTTTCGAGATGAGCAAGGAATCTCTGGACACCTACTATGAGGAGTTGGGAACAACACTGGGAGAGGCACTGATTGCACCGACCAAGATTTATGTAAAAGCGTTAAAAAGCATTAAGGATGCGGGAGTGAAGATTCATGCCTGCAGCCATATTACAGGCGGCGGTTTCTATGAGAACGTACCGCGTATGTTAAAAGAAGGAACAAGAGCTGTGATCGAAAAGGACAGCTATCCGGTTCTTCCAATCTTCAAGCTGCTGGCAAAAACCGGAAATATTGAAGAAAAAATGATGTACAACACCTATAATATGGGGCTGGGAATGGTTCTCGCTGTAGACCCGGCAGACGTGGACAAGGCCATGGAAGCCATCAAGGCAGCAGGTGAGACTCCGTATGTGGTAGGCCGTATTGAGGCAGGAGAAAAGGGAGTGACATTATGCTAAAGGCAGCCGTACTGGTATCCGGCGGCGGTACAAATCTCCAGGCGATCCTGGATGCTATGGAATCCGGAAAAATCACAAATGCTGAGGTTCAGCTTGTGATCAGCAACAATCCAGGCGCTTATGCACTGAAACGTGCTGAAAAGCACGGCATTGAAGCAATCTGCATCTCCCCGAAGCAGTTTGAGAGCAGGGAGGAGTTTCATAAAGCTCTTCTGGATAAACTTCTGGAAAGCGGTGTGGATCTGGTGGTACTGGCAGGATTTCTTGTTGCGATCCCGCCAGCTATTGTGGATGCTTTTCCAAACAAGATCATCAATATCCACCCTTCTTTGATCCCGTCTTTTTGCGGCGTAGGATATTATGGCCTGCATGTTCATGAGGCAGCATTAAAAAGAGGCGTAAAGGTGACAGGGGCCACGGTACATTTTGTAGATAAGGGAACCGATACAGGTCCGATCATTTTACAGAAGGCGGTTAAGATAGAGCCGGACGATACCCCTGAATCACTTCAGAGAAGAGTCATGGAAAAAGCGGAATGGAAGATTCTGCCAAAGGCGATCGACCTGATCGCAAATGATAAAATTACAGTTACAGACGGAAATGTGATAATCAGCGACTGATTTTCCAAGGAGGATAAAATGAAAGTATTGATCGTAGGTAGCGGCGGAAGGGAACATGCCATTGCCTGGAGTGTGGCAAAAAGCCCGAAGGTTGACAAGATATACTGCGCACCGGGAAATGCGGGAATCGCAGAATATGCCCAGTGTGTAAATATCGGCGCGATGGAATTTGAGAAGCTGGCAGATTTTGCTCAGGAAAATGAGGTAGATCTTACCATTATCGGTATGGACGATCCGCTGGTAGGCGGTGTGGTAGACGTATTTGAGGAGCGGGGTCTGAGAGTGTTCGGACCGCGCAAAAATGCTGCCATTCTGGAAGGCTCCAAGGCTTTTTCCAAGGATTTAATGAAAAAATATCAGATTCCTACGGCTGCGTATGAGAATTTTGACGACCCGAAAAAGGCGCTGGAATATCTTCATACTCAGGCAAAATTCCCTATTGTTTTGAAGGCAGACGGTCTGGCGCTGGGAAAAGGCGTGCTGATCTGCAAGGATCTGGCAGAGGCAGAAGCAGGCGTTCGCGAGATCATGGAAGATAAAAAGTTCGGAAACGCAGGAAACACCATGGTTATCGAAGAATTCATGACAGGGCGTGAGGTTTCCGTGCTTTCCTTTGTAGATGGAAAAACCATCAAGACCATGACCTCCGCACAGGATCACAAGCGTGCTAAAGACGGAGATCAGGGACTGAACACAGGCGGAATGGGAACCTTTTCACCAAGCCCCTTCTACACAGAGGAGGTAGATGAATTCTGCCGTAAATATATATATCAGGCAACTGTTGATGCTATGGCAGCAGAAGGCAGAGAGTTTAAGGGGATCATTTTCTTTGGTCTGATGATCACGGCAGACGGTCCGAAGGTGCTGGAATATAATGCACGTTTTGGCGATCCGGAGGCACAGGTGGTGCTTCCGCGTATGAAAAATGATATTGTGGAAGTGATGGAAGCCTGCATTGACGGAACGCTGGATCAGATCGACCTGCAGTTTGAGGACAATGCGGCAGTATGCGTGGTTCTGGCAAGCGACGGCTATCCTGTAAAATACGAAAAAGAAATCCCGATGTCCGGATTTGAGAATTTTAAGGACAAGGACGGCTATTACTGCTTCCATGCAGGAACAAAATTCAAGGACGGACAGATCGTCACAAACGGCGGAAGAGTTGTGGGAATCACAGCTACCGGAAGCAATCTGAAGGAAGCCAGAAAGAATGCGTATGCGGCAACCGATTGGATTACCTTTGCAAACAAATATATGCGCCATGATATCGGAAAGGCTATTGATGAGGCTGAGTAAGGGCGCGGTATCGGAACCCTTTCGATAAATGGAGAGGGTTTGGAACGGAATTATAATGGAGGATATGAGTAAAATGTACAATGTGAAGAACGTAACAGAGGATTTATACTGGATTGGCGCAAGCGACCGCCGTCTGGCGCTGTTTGAAAATATTTATCCCATTCCAAGAGGGGTTTCCTACAACTCCTATGTGCTGATGGATGAAAAGACAGTTCTTCTGGATACTGTTGACAAGGCAGTAAGCGGACAGTTTTTTGAAAATCTGGATCATGTACTGGGCGAGCGTGCGCTGGATTATCTGATCGTAAATCATATGGAGCCGGACCACTGTGCCATTGTGGAAGAGGTTGTACGCCGCCATCCTGATGTGAAGGTTGTTGGAAATGCAAAAACCTTTACTATGATGAAGCAGTTCTTTACCTTTGATGTGGATGCACATGCCGTTGTGATCAAAGAGGGCGATACCTTAAGCACCGGAAAACATACCCTGGCATTTGCCATGATTCCAATGGTTCACTGGCCGGAAGCCATGGTTACTTATGACGCATATGATAAGGTTCTGTTCAGCGCGGACGCATTTGGTACCTTTGGCGCATTAAACGGAAACATTTTCGCTGATGAGGTAAACTTTGAAACGGAATGGCTGGATGATGCCAGAAGATATCTTACCAATATTGTTGGAAAGTATGGCGTTCAGGTGCAGGCTGCTCTGAAGAAAGCCCTGACTCTGGACATCGCGATGATTTGCCCGTTACATGGACCTATCTGGAGAGAAAATCTGGGATGGTTCATCGACAAATACCAGAAATGGAGCACCTACACACCGGAGGATCACAATGTGCTGATTCTTTACGCTTCCATCTATGGAAATACGGAGAGCGCTGTGGATGTGCTGGCCGGCAAGCTTGCTGACGCAGGAGAAAAGAATATTGCGGTATATGATGTGTCTGTGACAGACCCGTCTTACCTTCTGTCTGAGGCTTTCCGCTGCGACAGGATCGTATTTGCGTGCCCGACCTACAATGCAGGACTTTTCCCGAAAATGGAGACTCTTCTCAGCGAATTAAAGGCACACAATCTGCAGAACAGAAAGGTTGCAGTGCTGGAAAACGGTACCTGGGCTGTCACGGCTGGCAAGCAGATGAAAGAAATCCTTTCCCAGATGAAAAATATGGAGATCTGCGAGGATGTGGTGACGGTGAAATCTTCTCTGAAGGAAAACCAGTTGTCACAGCTTGACGCCATTGTGGAGTTTATGACCAAATAGGAATCACAAAGTTTTTTCAAAGGCTGCTTCGGCAGCCTTTACTTTTTATGCTTTTTATTATAAAATAGAAGAACATTGTGAGTATGTTCCAAAGAGGAAATGAAGTTATGTACTATTGCTTTTATGAATCGCCGATCGGAACTCTGAGGATATCGGAGAAGGATGGTTTTATTACGGGAATTGCGCTGAACAGTGAAAGGCCGGGAGATTCCGCCGAAGGGAGCACGCCGCTTCTGGAAGAAGCAGTGAAGCAGCTTGGCGAATATTTTGACAAAAAGCGCCGCGATTTTTCTCTGCCTCTGAAACCGGAAGGGACTTTGTTTCAGCAAAAGGCGTGGGAAGCGCTGTTAAAGATACCATACGGCAGTACCATCAGTTACGGGGACGAAGGGCGGATGATAGACTGTACCTGCGCCCGGGCTGTAGGCGGAGCGAACGGAAGAAACCCTATTATTATCGTGATCCCCTGCCACAGAGTGATCCGGAATGACGGAACCATCGGCGGCTATACAGGAGGCGTGGAGATTAAGGAATATCTTCTTGATCTTGAATGCGGAGAAGGAAAATGGAAAAAGAAAAAGTAACCAGCATGTTTGTCCGCGAGAGACTTCAGGAAGCTGCGGATGAAAAATACAAAGAATTTCATGGAAGTCTGCTTCCAGGGACTGATAATATTATGGGAGTCCGCCTGCCAAAGCTTCGCGCTATTGCAAAAGAGCTGGCTAGGATGGACTGGGAAGAATGGTTTGCTGCGGCGGATGATGCCTATTATGAGGAAACCATGCTGCGGGGGCTTACCGTAGCTTACGCGAAAATGGATTCCGAGAGCCGTCTCTCCTATATCCGGCGTTTTGTGCCGTATATCAATAACTGGGCTGTGTGCGACTGCTTTTGCAATACCATAAAGGCGGCAGATAAGGAACCTGAAAAATACTGGGAGTTTTTGGAACCATATTTTTCATCGGATAAGGAATATGAAGCACGGTTTGGCGCGGTGATGCTGCTCAGCCATTTTGTAAAGAGGGAGTACCTGGAGGAAGCCTTAAAGCGTCTGGAGAGTATTGACCAGGAGGGCTATTATGCAAAAATGGCAGTTGCCTGGGCTATCTCCGTATATTTCACAGCATTTCCCCAGGAAGTATTGGCATATCTGAATGGCAGCCATGGCCTGGATGAATTTACTTACAAAAAATCATTACAGAAAATTCTGGAATCCTATCGGGTGGATAAGGAAACCAAAGAGATAATACGAGAAATGAGACAGAGAGGATAAAAAAATGGGAATCAGCAAGGAAGAAGCAATTAAGGCGTTACAGACCAGAGATATGATATTTGCAGCCTATTCACAGGCAACGAAAATGCCGTATGTGACCTGCGATGAGGAATCCGGCTCCTACAATGATCAGGTATGGATGTTTTCTACGGAGGAAGGAATTAAAAAATTCGGAGAGGAAAAAATAAAGGATAAGATCCTCCTTATGGGAATGCGCTATGAAAAAAAGGATTTTCCCAGACTTTACGGAACCCTTTATGCCATCGGTGTAAACAGCGTTGTGTGGGTTGATGGTGAGGAGCGCGTGGAGGTAGAGCTGGAAAGGATTGCGCGACAGGCTGACATGAGCAAGCTGGAGCCTGCAAAAAGACCGCTCTTTAATCCTACCCTGCAGCTTACCGGACTTTACTTTATGCAGGAGCTGCGCCGCCCTCTAAAGAAAGAGGAGCGGGGAGATATGCGCAGTCTGGAGGAGGAGCTGATCGTAAACCTGACAAAAGCGGAATTCCTTGTAGCTATGGACACAGATCCCAATGATCCGAAAAAAGTAAATATCCCTTACCTGAAAAATAAAGAGGGAGAGATCCTTCAGCCGGCCTTTACCGATGTGATGGAATTCGAAAAATTCGCCAAGGGAAAGAAGCTGCGCGCCGCAAAGGTAACCTTTGACAAGCTTCCTGGTCTGCTTATGCAGCAGGCAAAGGCGTTTGTGATCAATCCCATGGGCTTTAACCTGATCCTGAACAAAGAGCAGTTAAGTAAAATTGTTGTAAAATAAAACATAAGGCGATTACCAGAGAAAAGGCCGGGGCGGAAAACTCCGGCCTGAATTTTAGGAGGGGACCAATGGTCATTGAAATAGATTTTAGCAGTGACGAAGCGATTTATATGCAGGTGAAAAACCAGATCATCATGGGGATAGCGACCTCCAGACTCCGGGAGGGAGATACACTGCCCTCTGTGCGCCAGCTTGCGGAAACCATTGGCATAAACATGCACACAGTAAATAAGGCATATGCCCTTTTGCGCCAGGAGGGGTTTGTTACCATAGACAGAAGGCGGGGAACCGTTATTTCCGTTGACGTAAATAAAATAAAAGCAATGGAGGAGCTGAAGCAGAATCTTATGGTGGTTCTTGCCCGGGGAAGATGCAGGAACGTGGGCAGAGAAGAGGTTCATCAGCTTATTGACGAGATTTTTGACGAATATCAGCGAGACAGATAGAGGAGGAAACCATGCAGAACAGATTTACGGAGCAGGCAGAAAAGGCTCTTTCTCTTGCCAGTGAAGCGGCTCATTCTTTAAACCACAGCTACATTGGTACAGAACACCTGTTAGTGGGTCTTTTGGGCGAGAAAGAGGGAACTGCAGGAAGAGTGCTGGAAGAATTCGGGGTAGATCCCAAGCGTCTTCTGGACCTGATCGCGAAACTTATTGCACCGCCGAAAAACCAGTTAACACAGGTGGAAGAAAGAAAGCCTCAATACAGCCCAAGAGCAAAAAAGGTGATTGAAAATGCAGTGAAGGAAGCGGAGGATGTACACAGATCCGCTGCGGGTACAGAGCATTTACTTCTTTCCATGCTGCGGGAGACAGACTGCGTAGGAACGAGACTTTTATATACAATGGGCATTAATATCCAGAAGCTTTATTCATCAGTGCTTACCGCTATGGGCTATGACAATGAAGCAATCAATGAGGAGGTTCAGGCTGCAAAGGCTATGAAAAACGGCAAGGGGAGCGCAACGCCTATGCTGGACCAGTACAGCCGGGACTTAACCAGGATGGCTTCCGAAGGAAAGCTTGATCCTGTGGTAGGCAGGGAGGATGAGATTGCCCGTCTGATTCAGATCCTTAGCCGCCGTACAAAAAACAACCCCTGCCTTGTTGGAGAGCCTGGAGTGGGAAAAACAGCCATTGCGGAGGGACTGGCACAGCGCATTGTCTCCGGTATGGTGCCGGATACGGTAAAGAATAAGCGGCTTGTGGTGCTGGATCTATCGGGAATGGTTGCCGGCAGCAAGTACCGCGGAGAGTTTGAAGAAAGGATCCGCGGTGTGGTGGACGAAGTGAGGGAGCATCAGGGAATCCTGCTGTTTATTGATGAGCTTCATACCATTATAGGAGCCGGAGGCGCAGAAGGTGCACTGGATGCCTCCAATATTCTGAAGCCATCTCTTTCCAGAGGAGAAATACAGATAATCGGCGCCACAACCCTGGAGGAATACAGGAAATATATTGAAAAGGATGCGGCTCTGGAGCGGCGTTTCCAGCCTGTAACGGTGGAAGAGCCTACGGAGGAAGGTGCAGTAGAGATCTTAAAGGGACTGCGCCCCTACTATGAAAAACACCATAAAGTGAAAATTCTGGATGAGGCATTGGAAGCTGCGGTGAAAATGTCTGTCCGCTATATCAATGACCGCTTCCTTCCGGATAAGGCAATAGATGTGATCGATGAAGCTGCATCCAAGATACAGCTTTCTGGCTACGGCACAAGCCATGAGACGGAGAAACTGAAGTTAGAGATCAGAGATGTTGCAGCAGAAAAGGAAGAGGCTGTAAAATCCGGTGACCTTGTGCAGGCGAAATCCGCAGGGGACTACCAGAAGATACTTCAGAAGCAGTTGGACAGCATTTTGGCAAAGGAGGAGCGGAAAAACAGGAGAAAGCCCATGGAGGTGGATGAGGCTGCTGTTGCATCCATTGTATCTGACTGGACAAAGATTCCTGTACAGCGACTTACAGAGGGAGAGACAAAACGTCTTGCCCAGTTGGAAAAGGTACTTCACAAGCGGGTGATCGGTCAGGAGGAGGCTGTAAAAGCAGTTGCACAGGCAGTTAAGAGGGGAAGAGTGGGTCTGAAGGATCCTAACCGTCCCATTGGCTCATTCCTGTTCCTGGGACCTACGGGTGTGGGGAAAACAGAGTTGTCCAAAGCGCTGGCAGAGGCAGTATTCGGCAGCGAACAGGCTATGATCCGTGTGGATATGTCGGAATATATGGAGAAGCACAGCGTTTCCAAGCTGATCGGTTCCCCTCCGGGATATGTGGGCTACGATGAAGGCGGACAGCTCAGTGAAAAGGTGCGCCGGAATCCTTACAGTGTGATTCTGTTTGATGAGATTGAGAAGGCACATCCCGATGTGTTTAATATTTTGCTGCAGGTGCTGGACGACGGGCACATCACGGATGCACACGGAAGAAAGGTGGACTTTAAGCAGACCATTATCATTATGACTTCCAATGCAGGCGCCCAGGCGATCATTGAACCGAAACGGCTTGGATTTGTTTCAGTTAATGATGAGCAGAAAGACTATGAGCGAATGAAGTCAGGAGTTATGGAGGAGGTACGCCGGATCTTTAAACCGGAATTTTTGAACCGTATTGATGAGATCATGGTATTCCATACTCTGAATAAGGACAACATCAGGCAGATCGTGACACTGTTACTGAAAAATCTGGAAAAACGCTGCAAGGAGCAGATGGATATTGAGCTTCGTGTGACGAATTCAGCTAAGGAATATCTGGCAGAAGCTGGTTATGATGCAAAATACGGCGCCCGTCCGCTGCGGCGTGCCATCCAGACAAAGCTTGAGGATGCTCTGGCTAATGAGCTTTTGGAAGGCAGGATCCACAGGGGCGATACCGTACAGGTACAGTGCAAAAATAAAGAAATCCGCTTTACAGTTAAAGAAAAATAAATAGTTATTACAAAAAGATTATTTTTAGGCAAGGCACTGGTAAAGAATCTGGATTTATTATATAATAGCTCAAAGAGCACAACTCGAAAAAACCATAACGAAAGAGTCTTAGGGAGGACAGAAGATCATGGCAGTAATAAAGGAACTGATCCGTACAGAAGAGAATGGCACCATCAGCTTTGGGGATTATGAACTGAATCAGAAGTCAAAATTATCTGATTACCAGCACCAGGGCGATATGTATAAAGTAAAGACTTTTAAGGAAATTACGAAGCTTGAGAGAAACGGTATGTTCGTATATGAATCTGTGCCGGGGACAGCCGTATGGAACCTTACACAGAATGGCAGCGAGATGAGTTTTTCCGTAGAAGGGGCAGAGGATGCACAGGTTACTGTGGAGCTTGAAGCTGAAACACAGTACGAAGTATTTCTGGATGATGTGAGCACAGGAAGAATGGAAACAAATCTGGGCGGAAAGCTTTCTTTCAGCGTGGAACTTGGTAATGGAGCAAAAGTAAACGTAAGAATTGTAAAATGTTAAAAAATAAAAAAATCGTGTATTTCTGTCAGGAGTGCGGATACGAGTCATCCAAATGGATGGGACAGTGTCCTGGCTGCAAGGCATGGAATACGTTTGTGGAAGAGCCCGTGTCCACGGTAAAAAAAGCTTCAGGAGGAAGCAGCGGAAAGCTGACTGAAAAGAGGGCGGAGCCTGTTATCTTAAAAGACATCAGTCTGAATGAGGATGAGAGGCAGACAACAGGAATCGGTGAACTTGACAGGGTGCTGGGCGGCGGTATCGTCCCCGGCTCCCTCGTACTTGTGGGTGGTGACCCCGGCATAGGGAAATCCACCCTTCTTTTGCAAGTGTGCAGAAATCTTGCAGAAAAGGGTGTATCCGTGCTCTATATCTCCGGTGAGGAATCACTGCGGCAGATCAAGCTCCGGGCAAACCGGATCGGACAGTTCAGTGACAGGCTTCAGCTACTGTGCGAAACAAATCTGGGGACTGTCAGAGAAGTGATCGAGCGGAAAAAACCGGATGTGGCAATTGTGGATTCCATCCAGACTATGTATGACGAGGAAATCGGATCGGCGCCGGGAAGTGTTTCACAGGTGAGAGAGTCTACAAATGTACTGATGCAGCTTGCCAAAGGGCTGGGCGTATCTATTTTTATCGTAGGGCATGTGACGAAAGAGGGAAATGTAGCCGGTCCGCGTGTGCTGGAGCACATGGTGGATACGGTCTTGTATTTTGAGGGAGACAGGCACGCTTCCTATCGGATCCTGCGGGCAGTCAAGAACCGTTTTGGCTCAACTAATGAGATTGGTGTGTTTGAAATGCAGAATACTGGCCTGGAAGAGGTGACGAATCCTTCTGAGTATCTGCTGAATGGAAGACCGGAAAATGCTTCCGGTTCCGTGGTGGCATGTTCTATGGAAGGTACCAGGCCCATTCTTGTGGAAATACAGGCTCTGGTATGTCAGAGCAATTTTGGTATTCCCAGGCGTACTGCAGTGGGAACGGACTTTAACAGGGTGAACCTGCTGATGGCAGTTCTGGAAAAAAAGGTGGGACTTCATCTGGCGTCATCGGATGCCTATGTGAATATTGCAGGCGGAATGAAAATGACAGAGCCTGCGATTGACCTGGGTATTTGTCTTGCAATTGTGTCCAGCGTAAAGGATATTGTGATACCTGACAATATGATGGTCTTTGGCGAGATTGGCTTAAGCGGGGAAGTGAGAGCCGTCAGCATGGCAGGCCAGCGGGTCCAGGAGGCGAAAAAGCTTGGGTTTGAAACGGTCATTCTGCCGGAGGTATGCCGTTCCACTCTTGATCATGTGGAAGGCATCAAGCTCGTGTTTGTGGAGAAGATTCAGGATGCCATTTCTTATGTCCGTAAATAGTAACAGGTAACAAAAATAAAAGGCTTTTTTTGTTAAAAGTGCTTGACAGTCAGATTGGTTTGTGGTAGATTAATCTGGCTGTCGGAAATAATTGGTTCTGGAATACTGAAAAATGAATAAGTTTTCAGAAAATGAAAATTAACTGTTGACAAATGACTGAATACATGATAAAGTAAACAGGCTGTCGAACAGAACGGCAGGAACACCACAGAAAACAACAAAAAAGTTCAAAAAACTTGAAAAAAGTTGTTGACAGATGTTGGAAGATGTGGTAATCTAAATAAGCTGTCGCGAAGACAGAGAACCTTGATAACTAAACAGTGAAACACATACGATTCTCGAAAATTCTTTTATACACAGAGCACTTGATGAAAGGGAGCGCAAGCGAGTTTGAATCTAGTGCGAGTGGAGTCCGAAGGAACTTAATGAAAGCGAGCGTAAGCGAAGCTTGAATTTAGTGAATCGGACTTTCTTGATCATTCAAAGAGAATGAACCTAAAACAGTAAAAACGAGAGATAGCTAGTTGGTTATCTTGAGTGGAAACAAACACT
>NZ_CAXSVO010000013.1:0-109645 GCF_964240875.1 Ruminococcus sp. 5_1_39BFAA
GATAAGAATTGTCATATCTGAATTCTTACCAAAAAAGAGTTATTTTTTACCAGAAACACAAACTATTTTACACTACCGCTCTGGCAAAAAGTATCCTTCTCACCAAGCACTAAACAAGACCATCATATTTTTAATAAATAATAGTTGCAGCAGAAGATACGAGAATTTTCCCGTACCTTCTGCTGATTAATCAAATAACTCTATCCATTCATTAGCCTTATTTATTACAAAATCTCCTTTATTGTTTCATCCGCTTTTCTTCCAAATATTCTTCCAGACAGATGCCTCTCTCGTGGATTTCCGTAGCAGCCTCTACTCCTACGTAGCGATAATGCCACACCTCTTCTGTTACTCCTGTGATATCCGTCTTATCTCCAGGATATCGGAAGATGAACCCATACTTATAGCAGTTTTCTTGAAGCCAAAAATACAGATCATATGTAGCTCCGTTAATATCCACCGCTAATCCTATTTGATGTTCACTATATCCCGGTTTTGCCACCCATTTTTTTGCCAATTCTTCCGCCTCGCTTTTAGAATTCCCTTCTCTGCGAAATTCTGCTATTTTGTCATCCACTATTTTCTTTTGTTTTTCTTGGGTGCGGTATCCTGACACTACCATTGGAAGTTGATCCAAGTTTGCTTTCTTTGCATCCTCCAACATTTCCATTAAAGGCTCGTAAATTCGCTCATCTACTTTCTCACCGCCTGACACCTCTACCAATTTCGGTTCATAATTATCTGGAATTGCATTTTCATTATTTACTAGCACTAAATTCCAATCCATGCTATTCATGGTACTTTCATCAATAGCCTGACTTTCAGTCTCTTGTACACTTTGTATATGGTTTGAAGTCACTTCCATCTTCGTTCTCGTTCCTGTAAACAAAATGATTGTAGCCACACAAACTACGATTAATAACATCATGATTACTACCAATTTCCATGGGAAAATTCTTCGTTGTTGTCGTCTTATATTCTGTTTTCTTTTAGAATCTGTTTTCATATTTTCATTCATTCAATTATCCTCCTTTTTGTGTTAGGGAAAATAAAAACGCCCCTGTTAGTATTTATTCTACTGAACAGAGACGCCTCAGACTTTAATATGAAGTTGTTTAATTACTAAGAAAATCCTAAGATAAAACGGATAAAGAATTAATTTGCCAACGGCAAGGAAACAGAAAAGGTAACTATATGGTTTTTACTGGATACACGAATCTGTCCGCCATGTAGTATTACAATTTCTTTTGCAATTGCTAATCCAAGACCTGTACCACCCGTATCTGAGGATCTTGATTTATCTGCTCGATAAAATTTATCAAACAGAGAATGGATTGCCTCATCTGAAATGTTTTCTCCCCTGTTCTGAAATCTAATGATAACTTCTTGCTCTGTTTTTTCTGCAGAAATTAAAATTTCAGAATTAGGGTCACTGTATGATGCCGCGTTTTTCAGAATATTATTAAATACCCTTGCTAGTTTTTCTGGATCTGCATTCACAGTCAAATTCTCATCAAGTTGTAATGAAACCGTATTTCCGCGAGCATCTAAGACTGGAAACAATTCATCTGATAACTGAATCAACATATAATAAAGATCTATAGTTTCCTTAGACAATTTAATTTTTTGGGACTTATATTTCGTAATCTCAAAAAATTCATTGATCATTGTTTCTAATCGATAAGCCTTTTCCAATGCTATATGAACACGCTTTTTTCTCGGCTCAACAGGCATATTCGGCTCTTCATCCAACAAATTTAGATAACCTATGATAGAGGTAAGCGGTGTTCGAATATCATGGGCTAAGTACATCACCAACTCATCTTTTCGCTGTTCTGCTAGAGAAGCTTCCCTTTTTCGTTTTTCTAATGTTCTCTTGACTGAGTTTAGCTTTCTCTCAAATGGCTGCATTTCCGGTGACAATATAATTTTATTCTCATCATCCGTTAATAAAGATTCAATTCCTTGATTGATTTCTCTAAAGTAACCCGTTACCCATCGGAAAATCCTCACCATCAATATAATTACGATCACAAGAACTGAAATTGTGAAAAAGATTTCTTTATTTCCCCTAAAATAAACATGATAATAGAGAAATGCATCTTCATGATTGATTTGAAATACATTCTCTAAAAGCCATACAATCCAATCTCCTACACGTTGTTTCCAAATAAGAAGATACAAACCTACAACAATGGCAATGGATGTAGCAACATTAATCCATACTCTTCGAATTAATTTTTCTTGAAAAGCAAAGTATTCATCTTTTTGATCATTTTTCAATTTTATATCCTACCCCCCATATTGTTTTAATAAATCTAGGATGATCAAGACTATCCCCTAACTTTTCTCGTAAATGCCGAACATGAACTGTAATTGTATTATTTGCTTTACTATAATACTCATCCTTCCATATTTGATGAAATAACTCTTCTGAGCTCACGATATTTCCAGCATTTTCAATCAAAATACGTAAGATAGAAAATTCTGTAGGAGTTAATACTACTGGTTGTTCTCCTAAAAAGCATGTATGTGCCTTTATATTCATAGTCAACAATCCACAAGCTAACTGATCATCTGACTCACCATTAGAGGTTTCAACGTTTCCCACATGAACCGGATTGTATTTTTGACACCGACGAAGTTGCGATTTTACACGAGCAATCATTTCGAGTGGACGAAATGGTTTCGTAATATAATCATCCGCCCCAAGCGTAAGACCTGTAATTTTATCAATCTCTGCATCCTTAGCAGTTAACATAATAATCGGATATGTATGATGTTCTCTAATTTTTTTACATAATGTAAATCCATCTATGTCTGGAAGCATAATATCTAAGATTGCAAGATCGATAGATGTTTCTTCCATACATTTTAAAGCATCTTGACCATTGTAAAATTTATATACGATATAATTTTCGTTCTTCAAATACACTTCGATTAAATCAGCAATTTCCATTTCATCATCAACGACTAATATTTTATTTGACATAAAATTACACTCCTTTAAAATAATATCCATCTACTGAGTATTATATGGTGGCAGAGTCACCCAATCTTATATGATAGAGCCATATACTCCATTATGGTATATGCAACATCTGTTTTTTCATAATAAAGCATTTTTCCATATTATAGCATTTCATTTTAATACACTCAATAAAAATAGTTATATAACTAAATTGAAAAACATTTTCATTATCCCCTATTTTTCAATTCCAACTCAATTTCCGCTCAATGTCTTTTTCCTCCAATTTTCGTATGCTTATCTCACAGCAATGCAGTACCACATCGGTACAGCCTGCTGAATCAATCAATACGAAAATGGAGGTATTTTTTATGCGAGAACTCAGAAACACAAAAATCATTGCTGTAGATCACGGCTACGGCAATATCTGTGCCACTGCCAAAGGTTATGAATCTCTTGGCTTATATGAGCCTGAAAAGGAGGAGATAAACCATGCAGAACCATATCCGCAACACGAACCTGCGATTTAATCTCGACAAAGATCAGCAACGGAAAGCCTGGGAATATTTACAGACGATGGATAGACAAAATTTTAAATCTTACAGTCAGGTAATCTCCCTTGCACTGGTAGATTATTTTGACCGCTACTACCGTACACAGGCTGATCCCTATCTGGAAACACGAGAACGGGAAGAACTTTTTGTGAAACAGATTGTAGACGCAGTAGAACACAGCCTGAAACAGTCATTGCCGCTTTTTCTTTCCGGACTGACTACAGGCATGATACAAAGGGAGCCCCAAATCAGGGCGTCCTTTCCAGCACCTGAAAATGCACAGCCAGATAGTGATGTAGACTGGGATTTTCTTGGAGAATAAGCCATTGTGATTGGAGGTGAACACATGACAGACTTTCTCACAGCAGACACAAACCTTCCATCTTATATGATGTTTCCCCGTTTTCTTCTGGACATGGAAATAAACGAAACTGCCAAAATGCTTTACATGATCCTGCTCGACCGTGCAAGGCTTTCCCAGAAAAACGAGGGCTGGTCAGATACAGATGGTCATGTGTTCCTCTACTTTACGATTGAAGCACTGGCAGAAGTTCTTCACAAAAGCCAGATGACGGTTAAAACTGCCCTAGCAGTACTGGAAAAGCAGGAGCTTATCTTCCGAAAACGGCAGGGACCCGGACAACCCAATCGGATTTATGTAAAAATCCCGAAAGAAACCATCCGGTATACAGACAGCTTTCTTTCCCTAAGACAGACAGAAAACTGTCCTATTGACAGACAGGATTCTTTCCCTGATACAGACAGAAAACTGTCCGGTAATAAGAAAGAGATAAAAAAGAACAATTTAACAATGAGAGAGAGTAAAGAGCCACGCTCACCCTATGGAAAATTTCAAAATGTTTTTCTGTCAGAGAAGGAGCTGGAAGATATCCGGCAGACAATCCCTGACTGGAAGGATTATATTGAACGCTTATCCGGTTATATGGCTTCTACCGGAAAGCAATATCAGAACCATGCAGCTACCATCATCAGTTGGGCAAGACAGGATCATCCTGCTTCCCAGCACCGAATTTACGAAAGTGAGGAATACGAAACATTATGACAAAATTTACAGAAAAACCAACAGCTATCACACCAGACAGAGAACTTCAGTCTGATGAATATTTTAACGAAACAGACCACCTGATCTACTGTTCCAAATGCAATACGCCAAGGCAATGCAGGCATGAATTACAGGGAAAGGTTCTTATTCCTTCCATCCGCTGCAAGTGCCAGCAGGAAATTTTCGAACAGGAGGAAACCCAAAGAAAACTCCATGAAAGACAAATGGAAATTGAGCATCTCAAAACCAGTGGCTTACAGGACAAAGCACTCTATGACTACACTTTTGCCAACGATAACGGCATCAATCCAGAAATGAAACTGGCTCACAATTATGTAAGTAGCTGGGAAGAGATGAAAGCAAACGCTTCCGGACTTCTCATCTGGGGCGATGTCGGTACTGGAAAATCTTTTTTTGCAGGCTGCATTGCCAATGCCCTTCTGGCAAAAGGCGTCCCTGTACTAATGACCAACTTTTCCCGGATTCTGAATACCCTTACCGGAATGCATTTTGAAGACAGGAACCAGTTCATCCACAGCATAAACCGCTACAGTCTTCTGATCATTGATGACCTCGGAATTGAGCGAAACTCTGACTTTGCACTGGAACAGGTTTTCAATGTGATTGACAGCCGTTACCGCAGTAAAAAGCCCCTAATCATAACAACCAATCTCACTTTATCAGAGCTGAATAATGCTACTGATATTGCACACAAACGAATTTATGATCGGATTCTGGAGAGATGTGTTCCCATCCGTATCAATAACCAAAATATCCGTCAGGACAATGCAACAGCTAATTTAAAAAAAGCGAAAAAAATCCTGTTAGATAATCACACTTCAAACCAGAGTTGAAACAAAGCAGTATCGCACAATAACTATTTTTCACTGACAGTCGTACTACTTTCTTTTCTTATTTATCACCAGAGACATGCTGCTGTCAGTTATCTAAAACTATAGTACCAAACCATAAGATTTTAAAACCAATACTGCCCGGATACGGGCATAAAAAGGAGGTGCCAGATATGGCAGATAAAAGAATCATGACACCAGAAGAAAAAGCACTGTTACAGGCAAAACACCGTCAGGAAGAAGCCGAAGCAAGAAACCGAAAAAAAGAACGTGATGCCAGAACACACCGATTAGTCCAGGAAGGAGCAATTCTTGAAAGTATTGTTCCCCATATTAAAGAAATGGATTTAGATTCCCTAAAACGGGAGCTGATGATCCGGCTAGGGGGAATGTAAACGCACAAGTTCTACTCCCAAAGGGCGCACTTACTCACCACCTCGTCGTCGCAAAGTCCGCTTACCTTCGTTTCCGCTATTAGCGAAAACTACGGACACTCCCTTGCTCCTCCTCTCCCCACAAAGCAGGCTTTGCGGGGGCCCCTTAGGCGGTAGTATCCTTCCCGTTGGTCAGGCACGTGCGCTCTGCCGAGGGCTATCCGCTGTTGCAGGCAACACCGGCTATGCAGCCATTAACAATCGGATACACACCGATTGTATGTGCTTCGGACTTTTCCGAAACACTTCAGCAAAGAAACCTTTTACCGGATATGGCTGCCTGAAAAAACCTGCCCCCGGCAGCTTTTATTCAGTTTTGGATAAAACAAAAGATTACCCAAAATACCATTTATAAATTACACTTCACAGAAAGGAGGCACATGCCTATGGCAATTTTCCACATGGAGGCCAAGGTCATCAGCCGTGGAACAGGACGCTCTGCGGTTGCGGCTTCCGCCTATATGAGCTGCAGCCGGATGTACAATGATTATGACGGAATCCAGCATGACTATACCCGGAAACATGGTCTGGTCTATCAGGAGGTGATGCTTCCGCCGATGGCTCCAGCTGAATGGAAAGACAGGGAACAGCTTTGGAATGCCGTGGAAGATGCAGAGAAAACAAAAGACAGCCGGCTGGCAAGAGAATTCGTTGTTGCTCTCCCTATAGAACTGGATAACAGCAACAATATCTCTCTACTTCAGAATTTTATTCAAAAGAACTTTGTAGATATGGGAATGTGTGCTGATTTTGCCATTCACGATACCGATGGACACAATCCCCATGCACACATTCTCCTGACTGTCCGGCCTCTGAATGAAGACGGTACATGGCAGTACAAAACAGAAAAAGAATACCTCTGCATAAAGAACGGAGAAGAAAAAGGATTTACTGCTTCTGAATTTAGAGAAGCACAAAAAGAAGGCTGGGAAAAGCAATACCGCTATAAGGCAGGAAAAAAGAAAATCTATCTGGCTCCATCCGCAGCACAGGAAAAAGGCTATGAACGTGTTGACAAGCATCCCAAAAGTACTCGATATGGCAGGCAAAATCCTATTTCCGGGCAATGGAACAGTGATAAACAGCTCTGCCTCTGGAGAGCAAACTGGGCAGATACCGTCAATCGAGAGTTGGAATGCCGTCAGATTGATACACGGATTGACCATCGCAGTTTATCCGATCAGGGCATTACTGAACAGCCGACAATCCACGAAGGCTATATTGCAAGAGATATGGAAAAGAAAGGTTTGATATCTGACAGATGCGAACTGAATCGGCAGATTCGTTCAGATAACAGTCTGCTTAGAGAATTGAAAAAGCAGGTCGCAAAGCTGACAAAATCAATTAAAGAGAGTATCCCTGCAATCGCAGAAGTACTGGAAAATATCCGTGGTACCATGATCATCTTCCAATACCAGATGCTCCATAACGAAATGCAGACTGCTTCCGCTAAAGATTGGATAAAAATGACAAAACCCGTAATAGAAAAATACAAAGCCACCAAACTGGAAATCCACAAAAAGCAGGAAGAACGGAAAATATTGAAAACGAAGAAGCAAAAACTTAGCATCTTAAATCCTTTACAGCATTATCAGCTGAATCAGCAGATTACCACATTAACCGAGGATATCGAAGAACTCAAGTCAAAAGAGAATTTCCTTATGGGAGAAATCTACTGCCATAATGACACAGATATGAAAAATGCAGAATCCGCTCTAAAACAACAGTCTGCCTTTCTGGAAAAACTGGCTGCACAACGCCAGTCACTGAATGAACAACTTGGAAAAAACCTCAAAAAATTCATAAACCTGAAATTTTCTGTAGCCTCCGAAAAATCCGAAGAATTGCTAGATGCCAGAGTTTCTTTCCGTGACATTGTCCGTGATCGAATTGTTTCCAGACTGTGTGACGTTTTTGGAAAGAAATTTGAGTACGACAGACTGAACGATGCCTCTGATTACATTGATGGCTGTATACGGGAAGATCCCTATGTTTTCCGGGAACGTGCCCGGCAGAAAGCCTGGGAGCAGGATCGAAGGCATCATCAATCTCGTAAACCACAAAAGAAAAATCGAGATTTTGAACTTTAAAAATGTAAAATACCAAAGCTGAACAAGCCAGTAAATATCTGTACCTGTTCAGCTTCTTTTGTTATCTGTAAATCAATTCTTCCAACACCATCTCTTCCGCAGCATTCCGGATATTATTTATCACACCAAACCATGCCATTTGGTCATGAGCCTTCAACTCTTCGGTAATTCCCTGTTTTTCCATCATCTGTAGCAACAAAACTTCCATCCTCTCCTTTGCTTCATCATCCACTGCATTCAAATGTGCAGTCAGCCTGTCTTCCAACATATACAGCGAATACATTGCCGGACGATGCTCTTTCAGATATGTTCTTCGTAGCATTCCATATTTCCCATAATGCGGTTCTTCATCTGTACTGACGAGATTTGGATAATAAATTCCGTCTGATCCCAATGTGTAGGTTCCACCCATCTTTTCAAATGTGCTTTTCATGTGCTATTCCTCCTTGAAATCGGCGATGTCTTATCTTAGATCATCGCAAAATATTTCAGGGCAGCCTTGATAGCATCTTCTTTCCCTTTCGGACACTGTGGCACTTTTGAATTCTCTGTCTTTGGCAGATTGTAGTTCTCTCCTACTTCAATTCCACATTTCCTTTTGATTTGAGAAATATATAAACTTGAAACCTTCAAGCCAAATTCTTTCAGCACATAATCCTTGATTTCCTGATAAGTCGCTTTCAACTCAGCACTGGTAGCATCCAGTTCATCTAAGTCCAAATCGATCTCTATCGTGTCATTTGGTTTTTGTTGGGACAAAAGAACGACAGTCTCCACATGCACCGTATTCCCAAACTGATCCACCGGACAAACCCTCTCCAGCTCATACCCCCGATCACAAAGATACCGAAGATCCCGCGCCAACGTCGCACTGTCGCAGCTAACATAAACCACCCGCTTCGGCTGCATCTCCACAATCGTGGCCAGCAGCACTTCATCGCAGCCCTTGCGCGGCGGGTCCACCACGATCACGTCCGCATAAACGCCGGTCTTTTGATATTCTCTCGGCAGAACCTCCTCCGCCTTTCCCACAAAAAACTCCACATTTTCAATTCCATTGATACGCGCATTTTCTTTTGCATTTTCAATGGCCGCAGGTATGATTTCCACTCCCCGGACAAACTTCGCCCTTTGCGCCAGGAACAGCGATATGGTACCAATGCCGCAGTACAGATCCCACACCGTCTCCTCGCCATGCAGGTCTGCATACTCCAGAGCCTTTGCATATAATTTTCCCGTCTGCAAAGGATTCACCTGAAAGAAAGACAACGGTGAGATCTGATAAGAAATATCCCCAATCCTGTCCGTAATATAGGGCTGCCCCCACAAGAGCCGCACTTCCTCACCCAAGATCACATTATTCCTCTTTTTATTTACATTCACCATAATGCTGGTCATTCCCGGGATTTCCCTGAGCGCTTCTACCAGCTCTCTCTCCTCTGGCAGCCTGTTCCCATTAAGAATCAAACAGACCATCACTTCCCCGGTAAAAAATCCGTAACGTATCAGCACATGGCGCACCAGTCCCCTACCGACAGCTTCATCATATGGCTCAATCCCATACTTTTCCATATGTCCGATAACCCGGTCCAGAACCTCTTTATTCTCCGGCACTCCCAGCGCACAGTCCCTGTTTTCTATAATGGAATGGGTTCTTCCCGCATAAAATCCGGTAATGATCCGTCCATCTTTTCCGCGGCCTACGGGAAACTGTGCCTTATTCCGGTAGCGGTACGGCTTCTCCATCCCAATGATCGGCTCCATAGGCAGATCCGTAAAGCCGCCGATCCGTTCCAGATGACCGCGCACCTTCTTTTCTTTGAATTCAAGCTGCTTTTCATAGGAAAGCGCCTGAAGCTGACAGCCGCCGCACTGTCTGGCAAAGGCGCATTCTGGCTCCACTCTGAAGGGAGAAGGCTCAATAATCTCCATCAGCCGCCCGTATCCATAGTTTTTCTTCGCCTTTATAATTTTTGCCAGAACCTTGTCTCCAATAATTGCGTCCTTCACAAAAACGGTGAAGCCATCAGCCTTTCCGATACCTTCACCGTCTGTTCCGCAATCTTCAATCTCTAACGTAACCAAATCATTTTTACGATATTCCATAAAGATTACATGTCTCCTGTCCTTCTTAAGTTGGATTCAAAAATCCTGTTAAAGCCCAACCATTCCTTTTTGCCCTTGTCTGCCGCAAAAATTTCCGTAAGGGTTTCCATCCTGGCATCTGTATTGTCCGCCAGATTCAGTGCCACAGCTTCAGCCAGCGCAGGTTTCTTTGGAGAGCCATACTCCAGCTCACCGTGATGTGCCAGGATACAATGCACCAGTTGATTCTCCAAATCCTGGGGGAAATCCGGAATTTCCTTTGCCAGATCATGAATCATCTGCGCTCCGATCACAATATGTCCCAGAAGCTGTCCTGCATCTGTATAATCATTTAATGGAAAAGGAGAAAGCTCTTTTGTCTTTCCCACGTCGTGAAGCAGGGCCGCCGTGATCAGCAGATCCCTTTTCAGCAGCGGATAAGCGCCAGCCATGTAGTCACACAGACGTGTTACACTTAAGGTATGTTCCATCAGTCCTCCGATAAAGCCATGGTGCACGGTTTTTGCTGCCGAATGCTCCTCAAAGGATTTCAAAAATTCCTTATCCTCCACAAACAGCTTCTTAAGCAGACCTGAAAGATGTGGATTCTTTACACTATTGATCATTGCCAAAAGCTGACGGTACATATCATCCGTGCTGTTTTCGCTTACGGGCAGATAATCCGCCGGGTTGTATTCATCCTCTGCTGCCTTACGCACCCGCTTGATATTTAACTGCATGGCTCCCGCAAAGCTGGTCACATCCCCCATGATCTCAATATAATCCAGGGCGTCAAAATCATCAATCCCCAATGAATTTGGGTCCCATATTTTGCCGTCCATCATTCCGGTCTTGTCCTGAAGGATAATGCTCTCATAAGGCTTTCCGTTTTTTGTCACTGCAGCCTGTTTCTGTTTGCAAAGGTAAATACCGCTTACCCTGTCTCCCTCATGTAGCTCATTTAAAAAACGCATTTCTCTTTTTCCTTCCTATCTCTCTTCTATCTTTACTTCAAATTCCATATCCGCAAAGCCATCCTCCCCATTTTGGCGGGCAACGGTAAGCTTTACTTTCGCTCCGGCATTTTGCTGCTGGAGACTGGTGGTATAGGACTGCATATTTTTCACTGTTTTTCCGGCAACGGCTGTGATGATGTCACCGTTCTGAATGCCGGCCTCCATAGCCGGAGAATCATTGTCAACATAATTCACATAGATTCCCTGAGGGATTCCCAGGCCTTTTGCCTGCTCCTCCGTAATACTCACGCCCTGAATTCCTACATACTTCACGGCACCTCCGTTAGACATTAATTCAAGGAGAGGCCTGAGCTGTGTTACAGAAAGAGCGCGGACAATATTTGTCTCCCCCTCTCCCAGCTTTGTGATCACACCGATCACCGCTCCGTCCATATCCAAAAGAACACCGCTTCCGTGCGGGCTTCCCTGCATATCCGTTGTCATCAGATTAAACTCCGCATCTGCCACGGAAAGCTTTCTTGAAACAGCGATCACAACACCATAAAGAACACTGTCCTTATCCCCGGTGGGACTTCCGATCGCAATTACCGGCTTTGCCTGCTGCAGGCTGTAGGAATTCCCCAGCTTGGCAATGGAAATAGACTCTCTGGTTTCTTTGCTCACACTTTCTAACGGTACCCGGACCACAGCCAGCCCCAATCTGCTGTCTGCCTTACACAAAATGCCGCGGGCAGTATTGTAATCAGAAAAGGTAACCTGCAGATTATCTGCATCCTCAATCTCTTCGCCCTCCGTAAGAATATATAAATCAGAATCACTCTCCCAAAAGATAATTCCCTCGGTATCCCCATAACTTAATATGGAATCGTCCAGGAGATCCAGATGGTCAGATACAGCCGAGACCGTTACCAGAGCTTTCCGCGGCTCCTTAGAAACCTCCAGTGCCTGTTTGTAAATTTCCTCATATTCTTCCAGGGGCTTCCCGGAAGCAGGAACTGTACCGGAGGTGTCCTCCTTTTCCTCCTTTGAAGAATCAGATTCTGTGTACGGTTCTTTCTCTGCTGACGCCTCTTTGTCTGCGGCTTCCGGCTCATGTGTTCCGGACGTACTTTCTCCGGAAACATCAGACTCTCCCGGCGCCGGTGTGATCAGCCTTATATCTTCTTTTCCCGCCTCTCTGTCCCCAAAGTGCAGCGTAAGAACTGAACTCCCGTAAAAAGCTACTGCCGCACTGATGCCAAACAACAGACCTCCTCCGATGATTGCCAACACTTTACAGAAAATCCGCCGTGTATCCAGCGGCTTTTTCTTGATCGTCTCCTTCATGAACTGATAATCTTCTCCCGTATCCGGCCCTTTGTCCCTGTCCTTTCCCATAATGTACTGCTCTCCTGTGTATTACCTGTAAACCTTTAGAAACTCCTGTCGCAGCCTGTATATCAGCCCGGAATTGTTATGAATGTCCAGACCTATGATGAGCAGGGCCGTGTGAGCCGCAACAATTTGTGTGTATTGTAGCAAAAACTTATGAACTTTTTATGAATAAACTTTCACTTTTTCCTTTTCAATACGGATTCTATCATGTACAATAGAAGCTGTACAAACAAGTTTTTTTAGTACGCTCCGGCCAGATCCCGGAGTATTTGTCAGGAGATATTATGAATCAGAAAGCACTGAACTCGTTAGAATATTATAAAATCATTGAACAGCTTGTGGAAAAAGCCTCCTCCCCCATGGGAAAGGAGTTGTGCAGAAATCTGCTGCCATCCACAGATATTTATGAAATCCGCCACATGCAGACACAGACCAAGGATGCCCTTACCCGCCTGTTCCAGAAGGGAAATATCTCATTCGGCAGCGTTAAGGATATCCGCGGTTCCCTGAAACGTCTGGAAATCGGAAGCTCTCTTGGCATTTCCGAGCTTCTTTCCGTTGCAGGACTTCTGGAAAACACCAACCGGGTCAAGGCATATTCCCGCAATGAGCGCGGCGACTCCCTTCCCGATTCCCTGGACGGCATGTTTTCCAGCCTGGAGCCTCTGACTCCACTGTCGTCAGAGATCCGCCGCTGCATTCTCTCTCAGGATGAGATCAGCGATGACGCCAGCAGCGGCCTGATGCGTGTACGCCGCGGCATGAAGATTGCCAACGATAGGATACACACACAGCTTGCCTCCCTGGTAAACGGAAGCGCCCGCAATTATCTTCAGGACTCTGTGATCACCATGCGCAACGGGCGTTACTGTATCCCCGTAAAAACAGAATATAAAGGCCAGGTTCCTGGCATGATCCACGACCAGTCCTCCACAGGCTCAACACTTTTCATTGAGCCTATGGCGATCGTAAAGCTAAATAACGATATCCGTGAGCTGGAGCTTCAGGAGCAAAAGGAAATCGAGGCCATTCTCGCGGATTTAAGCCAGAAAACAGCTGAGAACCTGGAAGCCATCCGAACAGACCTTGAGATCATGGTACAGCTTGATTTCATTTTTGCCCGCGCCTCCCTTGCCTTGGACATGAACGGCAGCGAGCCTATATTGAATGAAGAGGGACGGATCCGGCTGAAACAGGCCCGCCATCCCCTTATTCCGAAAAAGAAAGCCGTACCCATCGATGTACGGCTTGGAGATGACTTTGACCTTTTAGTCGTGACAGGTCCCAATACCGGAGGTAAGACCGTTTCCCTCAAAACAGTGGGACTTCTCACCCTTATGGGGCAGTCAGGCCTTCATATTCCTGCCTTTGACCGCTCTGAGCTTTCTATCTTCCACGAGGTATACGCAGATATCGGAGATGAACAGAGTATCGAGCAGTCCTTAAGTACCTTCTCCTCACACATGACAAATGTGGTGTCCTTTTTAAAGGACGCTGACCGCAATTCCCTGGTACTTTTCGATGAGCTTGGCGCCGGAACTGACCCTACCGAAGGTGCGGCGCTGGCTATTTCCATCCTGTCCTATCTCCATGAACAGGGCATCCGCACCATGGCTACCACCCATTACAGTGAGCTGAAGGTTTACGCTCTTTCCACTCCTGGCGTGGAAAACGCCTGCTGCGAATTCAACGTAGAAACCTTGCGTCCCACCTACCGTCTGCTGATCGGAGTTCCTGGAAAAAGCAATGCCTTTGCCATCTCCTCCAAGCTAGGCCTTCCTGATTTTATCATCGAAAAGGCAAAAGAGCAGATCAGCGAGCAGGATGAATCCTTTGAGGATGTTCTTACCTCTCTGGAAAACAGCCGCGTTACCATTGAAAATGAACGTCTGGAAATCGAACGCTATAAAAGTGAGATCGAAGCACTTAAAAACCGTCTGGAATCAAAGCAGGAAAAGCTGGATGAACGGAAGGAACGCATTATCCGTCAGGCAAACGAAGAAGCGCACCGCATTCTGGCAGAGACAAAAGAATATGCTGACCAGACTATGAAACTGTTCCACAAATTCCAAAAGGACCATGTAGACACGGCCGCCGTGGAAAAAGAACGCCAGGCGCTCCGCGCCCGCATGAACCAGACCGAAAAGAGCATGTCCATGAATACGGCTGCCAAAAAGCCCAAAAAAGAACTGACTGCAAAGGACCTTTCTCTTGGAGACACTGTCAAGGTTCTAAGCATGAACCTGAAGGGTACCGTAAGCAGCCACCCGGATTCCAAGGGCTTCCTCTTTGTGCAGATGGGAATCATCCGCTCCAAGGTCCACATTTCCGATCTGGAGCTGATTGACGAACCTGTCATCAATACACCCGGTCTTTCACGCACCGGAGCAGGAAAAATCCGCATGTCAAAATCCTCCAGTGTTTCCACGGAGATCAACCTCCTCGGAAAAACCGTGGATGAGGCGATCGCAGAGCTTGACAAATATCTGGATGACGCTTATATTGCCCATTTGAAGAGTGTACGCATTGTACACGGCAAGGGCACCGGTGCGCTCCGAAAGGGTGTGCATAATTATCTGAAACGCCAGAAGCATGTGGATTCTTTCCGACTGGGAGAATTCGGCGAAGGCGATGCAGGTGTAACCATTGTGGAATTCAAAAAATAAACAGCAGGCGCCGCTGACCGGCGCAGGAGGTATCTATGGTTGCAAAACAGAAAATTCTCATCGTAGATGATGACAACAACATTGCAGAGCTGATCTCCCTGTATCTCACGAAGGAATGCTTTGAAACAAAAATCGTAAACGACGGAGAACAGGCGCTGAAGGAGTTTCAAACCTTCCGCCCCAACCTGCTTCTTCTCGATCTGATGCTGCCGGGAATCGATGGTTACCAGGTGTGCCGTGAAATCCGCCACACTTCGGACGTTCCCATCATTATGCTTTCCGCAAAAGGAGAAACCTTTGATAAGGTATTGGGCCTGGAGCTTGGCGCGGACGATTATATCATCAAGCCCTTTGATTCCAAGGAGCTGGTTGCCAGAGTGCGCGCTGTGCTCCGCCGTTTCCAGGTAAAAACCCCTGCAGCCCAGCCCAATGAAAAGTGTGTAAATTATCCGGATCTGACCGTAAATCTTACAAACTATTCTGTCACATATATGGGACGGCAGGTGGACATGCCCCCCAAGGAGCTGGAGCTTTTATACTTTTTAGCCGCCTCTCCCAATCAGGTATTTACAAGGGAACAGCTTCTGGATCATATCTGGGGCTATGAATATATCGGTGACACCCGCACGGTTGACGTACATATCAAACGTCTCCGTGAAAAGATCAAGGATCACCCCCGCTGGTCTATTGCCACTGTATGGGGCATCGGTTATAAATTTGAGGTGAAAAATGAATGAAAAAATCCATTTATTCGCAGCTTCTTATCTGCTATCTCCTGATCGGCGTTGTCTGCTTCTTTCTGGTAACGGCAGGCGGCTCCTATCTGGTGGAAAAAAAGCTGGAGCATTCCCTCAGTGAGTCCCTTTATCAGGAGGCAAACAGCATTGCTTCTTATAATACGGTGAAGCACAATATCTCCAGTTCCAATCTGGATGCCATAAAAGATACGCTTATGGCAATATCCACATTTCAGAATGCGGATATCTGGATTATCAACAACCAGAATGAAATTATTGTGAATACCGGAAACAAAAACGCCTCTGCTCCTCCTGTTTTGCTTGAGAACTTTGATCCGACTGCATGGGGCGGCAGCTATTATCAGACAGGTGATTTTTACGGATATTTCAAAACTCCCAGGCTTAGTGTCATTGCCCCCATCACCTCGGATATGACCACAAAAGGATACATTGCTGTTCATTACCAGATGAAGAATCTTTATCAGCAGCGGAGTCAGATCCTGTCCGTAATGCATTTCATTTTTTTCCTTGTATATGCACTGACCTTTATGCTGCTGCTTTTTTACAGAAACAAAGTCCATAAACCCATTCAGCTCATTATCAAAGCCACTTCGGAATACGACAACGGTAATCTTACTTACCGGATCCCTGTGAAAGCGGACAATGAGCTGGGATATCTGGCGAATACATTAAATTACATGACAAGCATCATGAATCAGAACGGTGAATACCAGAGGAAATTTATCTCCAATGTTTCCCACGATTTCCGATCCCCCCTTACTTCTATTAAGGGATATGTGACGGCTATGCTGGACGGAACCATTCCGCCCGAGCTTCAGGAAAAATACCTGAAAATCATTGCCTATGAATCAGAACGTCTTGAAAAGCTCACTAACAGTCTTCTGACCTTAAATGAACTGGATGTAAAAAAGAGGCTGCTGCACATGGAGCGGTTTGATATTAATGAAACCATAAAAACAACCGCCAATACCTTTGAGGGCACCTGTACGGACAGAAAAATCCGGCTGGAACTGATCCTGTCAGGCAGAGAGCTGTTTGTCATGGCAGATTTGGAGCAGATTCAGCAGGTTCTGTACAATTTATTGGATAATGCCATCAAATTCAGTGATGATGCTTCCTCCATTGTTCTGGAAACTACGGAAAAAAATGGAAAGGTGTTTGTGTCCGTAAAGGATAAAGGCTGCGGAATTCCCAAAGAAAGCTTATCCAAGGTGTGGGAAAGATTTTATAAGACAGATGCCTCCCGCGGCAAAGACCGCAAGGGCACCGGGTTAGGACTTGCCATTGTAAAAGAGATCATCAATGCTCATGATCAGAATATCAATGTCATCAGTACAGAAGGGGTCGGTACGGAGTTTATCTTCACATTAGAAAAGGCTAAATAGAACTACGAAGAGGTTGCCGGCGCACACTTATGCCAAAGTGCGCCAGAAACCTTTTTGCTCTAAAAAGCCCTCGGCTTCCAGTCATATTTGCGCAGATGCCCTTCCAGGTTCATATGGTCAAAGTTATTCTGCCGCAGCGCCTCATACAGGATGATGGCTGCAGAATTACTCAGGTTCAGGGAACGGATATCTCCGATCATTGGAATCCTGACACATGTCTCCTGGTTATCCCGCAAAATCTCCTCCGGGATTCCGGCGCTTTCCTTTCCAAACATGATATAGCAGTCCTCCTCATAATGGACATCCGCATATGTCTGAGGTGCTTTTGTGGTTGCATAATAGATTTTAGCACCCGGATTCTTCTGCAAAAATTCCTCGTAATCCAGATATGTAGTCACATCCAAATCCTTCCAGTAATCCAATCCTGCCCGTTTCAGCGCCTTCTCGCTCAAGGAAAAGCCCAGCGGTTCGATCAGATGCAGCCTGGTTCCGGTAGCCACGCAGGTGCGTCCGATATTTCCCGTATTGGCCGGAATTTCCGGCTCATGAAGTACAATGTTTAATCTGACCATGTCAGAATTCCTCCTAAAATCTTGTTACTGCCTTCCAAAGCTCGTCCTCCGCAGGCCGGTCCAGATACCTGGCGCTCTCCCCGCTGTAAAGAAGACGGTCATTTCCGCTGTTAGCCTGACCGATGACCGCAGCCATAAGCCCCATTCTTTTATATTCCTGAACAAGAGCTTCCCCTGCGGAAATCCCCATAAGAATTGCCCCGCCGCCATGCAGACGGTAAGGATTCAGGTCAAAAACCTCACAGATCTCAATGGTTTCCTGCCGGATAGGAATTTTTCTAAAATCCGCCTCAAGCCCCACCTGAGATGCCTCAGCCATTTTCCAAAGTGCGCACAGGAAACCGCCCTCGCCTATTGCATAAAGCGCTGTGGCCCCGGCCTCCTGCGCCATTTTCCATGCAGCGCTTTTCATCGGCTCCTCTCCCACTCCAAAATCCCGGTAAAGAGACCTGGAAGCTCTGAGAAAACCCTCCGAAAAATGCGCCTTTAATTTCTCAGCGTTTTCTTCGGCAATCACGGAAGTTCCTTTGAGCGCTGCAGGGCTTACCATAATCAGCTCATTTCCCGGAAGCAGTCTTCCAGTAATCTCAGCCTGAAGTGCTTCCATTGCTTTTTGTCCCAGCTTCATCCCATGTCCCCTTTACAGGAGCAAGGATAAAACTGTGGGCACCACCATTGCCAATACAAGGATTATGGCAATAATAGCAGTTACCAGTTTTCTTTTTCTCGGATCAAACATATTCATAGCTTATTCTCTCCTTTTCACATTTTATATAACAATCTTAACGATATTTCTTTTACTGCTGCGTTATTTGTCAAAGGATCTCTGTTTTCATAATCAAAAAGCAGAACCCGCCCATCCCTGAAAACTTCAATGCGTGCGTTTTTCGGGACGCCTTCACGCCTTCTGTATTCCCAGACAGCTTTTTCCCAAGGCTTTTGATCCAACCCGAACGCGGGGCGGCTCTTTAGGTTTTCCCGCAGATAGAGGTCGTAAATCATACAATCTGCTGCTTTTTCCCAGAAATCCCCGGTGGATTTTTCGGCTTTATTCTCTTCCGCACAAAGCTTACTTTCCTTTACAAATTCCAGAAGAATCTCATACCGCCTCATTCTGGAATGTGATATCACATCATAACCTCTTTTCTCGTAAAATCGACCCAATGCCTCATACATTCCGTAAGCATCCTCAAATAGCGGCTCCATCAACTTCAACGTATTTTCAAACTGCCCGCTGTTATAATATACCTCCACCATGTCTTCCACCATTTTCAGCTTCAGGACATCCTCGTAGGAAAGCCATCGGGTACTCAGCACCTCATATGGTTCCTGTTCCTTATGTATGATTCCATATTCCGGGGCCATCTCTTTCATATAGGATCCTTTCAGTACCTTTAAAAAGCCCAGTTGAAGCTGCTGCGGCCGCAGAGCGTAAACATCATCAAAGGATTTCCGGAAACTGTTGTAATCCTCATAGGGAAGCCCGGCGATCAGATCCAGATGCTGATGGATATTGCCAAAGCTGTGAATTCTGTTCACGATTTCTTTCAGCCGTTCAAAATTCATGGTCCTTCGGATTTCCCTGATCGTGTCCGGATTTGTGGACTGTACGCCAATCTCCAACTGGATCAGGCCGGGACGCATAGTCTGCATCAGCGCAAGCTCCTCCTCCCGGAGAAGATCCGCGGAAATCTCAAAATGGAAATTGGTAACTCCATTGTCATGTTCCGCGATGTATTTCCAGATTTCCATAGCGTGGTCATGTCTGCAGTTAAAGGTTCTGTCAACAAATTTCACCTGTGGCACCCTGTTGTCCAGGAAAAACTGCAGTTCCCTTTTTACCAGCTCCAGATCCCGGAACCGCAGCTTTTTATCAACTGAAGACAGGCAGTAGCTACAGGAAAACGGGCATCCTCTGCTGCTCTCATAGTAAATGATCCTGTTTTTAAACTCCTGCAGATCCTGGTAGACAAATGGTACCGAACTCAAATCCAGCACCTCCCGCCAGCCGTTATGACGGATTTCTCCACCGTTCCGCCAGGCAAGACCGCGAATGTTCTCAAATACGTCCGCATCGTGGCACGGACTCTTTGACTCCGTTACAGCCTGTCCTTTGTCTGCATAATACTTCACAAGCTCCAGGAAGGTTTCCTCCCCTTCGCCCACAATCACGCCGGTAAAGGCAGGATTTTCCCGGAGGAACTCCTCCGCATCGAAGGAAACCTCCGGTCCCCCTGCCCAAATAGGAACACCCGGCAGGATTTTTCTCAAATCCTGCATCAGTTCCTTAACAAACGTAATGTTCCAGATATAGCAGGAAACGCATATCACATCCGGTTTTTCCAGATATATATCCTTCATGATATCGTCCTTCTGCTGGTTAATGGTATATTCCTTCAGAACAATATTTGGGGCATATTCCCCTGCATAGGCTCTCAGGCTGTATACCGCAAGATTGGAATGAATATACTTGGCATTACATGCCGCTAACAATATCTTCATAATTCACTTTGATCATTCAGCCAAAAGTTCTTTTAACGTATTCTTCGGTGTCAGACCTACCATACGGTTTACTTCCTTGCCTCCCTTGAAAACCAGAAGAGTCGGAATGCTCATAACCTGATACTGCTGTGCCAGATCCGGCTCCTGGTCTACATCCACCTTACCTACTGCATATCCTTCCTCTGCCAGCTCGTCAATAACCGGAGCCTGGCGTCTGCATGGTCCGCACCAGGTAGCCCAGAAATCTACCAGTACCGGCTTATCGGACTTTAATACTTCTGCTTCAAAATTCTGTGATGTAATTACTTTTGCCATAAGTTTGTCTCCTTTTCATTTCATAGTGTGTAACGATTTGTACTATAGTGTTATCTTTTGCATCATTTCCTATTTATATACATAAGGTCATGATTCAGGAAGCTCCATTCAGCTTCCGCACATACTGGATCGCACTGATTCCCGCCTGCGCGCCGTCGTGGACAGCCTTTGCCACCTGCAAAAGTCCGCCTGTACAGTCGCCTGCTGCAAAAAGCCCCGGTATGGTGCTCTCCATGGATTCATCCACCTTAATGTGCCCTTTTTCAGTCAACTCCGCTCCCATCTGTCTGGCCATCTCTGCGCTCCCGGCAGTTCCCAGAGCCACAAACACTCCGTCTGCAGGCATAAACGAGGTTGTCTCATTTCCTTCTTCCTGCGCGGTCACATCTGCTTCCAGGCGGATTCCGGCAACCTTTTCTTCTCCTTCAATGGCCTGAATCTTCATTGTGTTGACAGGATAGGGGGATTCTTTAGAAAACTCCGGTTCCTTTCCATTTGTGTATATGGTTACTGCGCCTGCGGTGTTGGACAGCTCACTGGCCTCATGAAGCGCAAAATCACTGTTTCCCAGAACTGCCACTTCCTTTCCGCGATAGAAAAAGGCGTCACATACCGCACAATAGCTCACACCCTTTCCCTCAAATTCCTTTATGCCCGGAATTTTCGGGGACTTCCGCTTGCTGCCTGTTGCCAGGATCACACACTGCGCCTCAAGAGTTCCTTCTGTTGTTTTTATCTCAAATGTATCAAAACCGCCCATTCCAAGCACCTGGGCATCCATTATGCGCACGCCGAGTGCCCGTGCCTGGGCAAGCCCCGTTTCATACAGTTCCTTTCCTGACATTGGATGTGGGAGGCCATAGTAGTTTTCAATTTTCTCAGCCTTTTCCAGTGCTCCCACGCCATTGTTAATTACCAGCGGATCCATATTTGCCCTGGCAGCGTAAAGAGCCGCCGAAATCCCGGCCGGTCCGGCTCCTACAATGATTATTTTTTCCAAGCTCTCACCTGCTTTCTCAGATCTTTTTATCTCAGCTATTTTTACATTTCATCTTAACACTTTGTTTTGAGCATGACAAGACCCAGCCGAAACAAGTTAGGCTGGGTCCTCCACATTTAACTTTTATTTTGGGGTATATCCTTATCCTAAAAGAGGATATTTGTCTGTTAATCCTTTTACAAGAGCCCTGGCCTGCTCCTGATTATCACGGCTCTTTAAGGTCATGGCGATTGCCTCGGCAATGACATCCATATCTTCCGGTTTCATACCTCTGGAGGTAACCGCCGGAGTTCCCAGACGCACGCCGCTTGTTACAAACGGTGACTGCGGATCATTTGGAATGGCATTTTTATTACAGGTGATATTTACCTCATCCAGAAGGTTTTCCATCTCTTTTCCCGTAATGTTCAGGCTTCTCAGATCCACCAGCATAAGGTGATTGTCAGTTCCGCCGGAAACAATATCTACGCCCCTGCTCATCAGACCATTGCACAACGCCTTTGCATTTTCAACAATAAGGCGTCCGTATTCCTGGAATTCCGGCTCCAGCGCTTCTTTGAAGCAGACTGCCTTGGATGCGATCACATGCATCAACGGGCCGCCCTGGATTCCCGGGAAAACAGCTTTATTAAAGTTAAATTTCTTTGCCGTTTCTGCACTGCTTAAAATCAGGCCGCCGCGCGGTCCGCGAAGGGTTTTGTGAGTGGTGGTCGTCGTTACATCTGCATAGGGAATAGGACTTGGATGCTGTCCGGTTGCCACCAGACCTGCGATGTGAGCCATATCAACCATCAAATACGCGCCAACCTCATCTGCGATTTCGCGGAATTTTTTGAAGTCAATAGTGCGGGCATATGCGCTGGCACCTGCCACGATAAGCTTTGGTCTGCATTCTTTTGCGATGCGGAGAACTTCCTCATAGTCAATCACACCGTCATCATTTACTCCGTAGGAAACAGCATTGAAATAGCTGCCGGACAGGTTTGCGGGGCTTCCATGTGTGAGATGCCCGCCATGGTTCAGGTTCATTCCAAGCACTGTATCTCCAGGCTTCAGCATTGCAAAAAATACTGCCATGTTTGCCTGTGCCCCGGAATGAGGCTGAACATTGGCATATTCACATCCGAAAAGCTTCTTTGCCCGCTCAATGGCAATGGTTTCTACCTCATCCACGCAGACGCAGCCGCCGTAGAATCTTTTTCCCGGATAACCCTCTGCATATTTATTCGTAAGAGGGCTTCCCATGGCTGCCATTACAGCCTTGCTCACCCAGTTTTCTGATGCGATCAGCTCAATGTGCGAATTCTGACGGGCCACTTCGGCCTTGATCAGATCCGCAATCTCCTTATCAACCTTTTCTATCTCTTCAAATGAATACATTACGTACCCTCCCTTGTTTGTCTAAAGTTTTGATCATTACGCAAATGCGTGACTGACTTTTTTGATTATAACCTATTTCCTTATACCTGTCAACGCACAAAAGACATTTGTCCGCAGCACAAAAATATTGCAGAAGCATATAGTAAAAATCAGGTAAAAATCAAGCTGAAATTATTTGATTTTTTATTGCAAAAGAACGGAAAATATGATAGTATTTTTGAGGTGACAGATTTTGTCATTTATGCCCAGATAGCTCAGTTGGTAGAGCAGAGGACTGAAAATCCTCGTGTCGCTGGTTCGATTCCGGCTCTAGGCATTATATCAGAATGCTCCAAGCATTATTTATAATGATATACTATTTCCCCCAGGCCGGTCAATGAATGCCTGGGTATTTTTATAAGAAAGGACCTAAAGCCATGAGCGAATTTAAACCAGAAACCAAATGTCTTCATTCCGGTTACACCCCCTCAAAGGGTGAGCCCTGTGCGCTTCCAATTTATCAGAGTACCACATTTAAATATGATACGACTGACGAAATGGGAGCTCTCTTTGACTTAAAAGCAGAAGGATATTTCTATACCCGTCTCCAAAATCCTACCAATGATGCTGTTGCTGCCAAAATTGCAGATTTAGAAGGCGGTGTCGCTGCCGTTCTCACCTCTTCCGGACAGGCTGCAAACTTTTATGCTGTATTTAACATCTGCGAGGCAGGTGATCATGTGGTTGCTGCTTCCACAATTTATGGAGGAACCTTTAACCTTCTTTCCGTTACTCTGAAGAAACTGGGCATCGACTGCACCTTTGTGGATACAGATGCCAGCGCTGAGGAAATCACAGCCGCCTTCCAGCCCAACACCAAGGTTCTTTTTGCAGAAACCATTGCAAATCCGGCTCTGGTTGTTCTGGATATCGAAAAATTCGCTTCCGTGGCCCATGCCCACGGTGTTCCGCTGATCGTGGATAATACCTTTGCCACGCCAATCAACTGTCGTCCTTTTGAATGGGGCGCTGATATTGTAACCCATTCCACCACCAAATACATGGACGGTCATGCCGTACAGGTAGGCGGTGCTATCGTGGACAGCGGTAATTTTGACTGGGATGCTTACGGTCACAAATACCATGGTCTTACGGAGCCTGATGAATCCTATCATGGCGTAATCTATACAAAACAGTTTGGAAAAAAAGCCTACATTACCAAAGCAACCACACAGCTTATGCGCGATCTGGGCTCCATTCCTTCTCCGATGAACTGTTTCCTTTTAAATCTCGGCCTGGAAACCCTTCCGCTCCGTGTGGAACGCCATTGTCACAATGCCCAGAAGGTGGCAGAATTTTTAAATTCGCATGAAAAAGTTACTTCCGTCAATTTTGCAGGGCTGCAAGGTGACAAGTATTACTCTCTGGCACAAAAGTATCTGCCCAATGGTACCTGCGGCGTGATTTCCTTTGAATTAAACGGCGGTCGCGAAGCCGCAGTCCGTTTTATGGACAGCCTAAAGCTTGCTGTGATCGCTACTCACGTAGCAGCCTCCATTACCATGGTGCTGCATCCCGCAAGCCACACCCATCGCCAAATGAATGATGAACAGCTTCTGGAGGCAGGTGTTTCTCCCGGAATGATTCGTTTATCTGTGGGAATCGAAAATGCAGATGATATCATCGCGGATCTGGCACAGGCTTTGGAAAATGCCTGAGAATTATATATAGGAAAATAACGATTAAGAAAAGGAAGAAGCCACTCGTTTGACTTCTTCCTTTTTATATGCTTTCGCATATTTAATCAGTGTCATTTTATACACTAACTCTTTATCTAAGCATTACTTTACATTGTTTCTTATAAAATTTCAACTGTCAGTATTGATTATCTTTTGTATTCTAAATTTTTTATCTTTGGAATTCATAGAATTCCTCCGCTTTTTCTTCATGGATTTTTTAGATACTTATTTTCTTACAGACTGGCACCTTAGTGATGCCAAAAGATACACAGGCAGAACCCTACCCGGTACTAAGATGGTTGGATCACAAAAAGTTCATTCCTGCTCCATCAGCCGCTCAAACTCTTCCACGGCTTTCGCACAGGCTGCTTTTTTCAAATAATCATCCAGAATAGACACATCCTTTTCCTCAAGGATTTTTTTCCGGATCTGCCCCGGAATTTCTCCAAGCTCTGATAAAAGCACCAGAATGGCTTCTGCTTTTCCTTCTGCTTTTCCTTCTGCTTTTGCCTCTTCCCTCTCCTCTTTGATCAATTCTTCAAATAGCATATAACGCTCCTCCATGTCACGGCTTTCCTTCACTTTTCTTACCGCCCCCTGAAGGCGTTTCACAAAATCATCTTCGAAATCAGCCGTATTGCCATCCAACCCTGATCTGACATATCTCAGAAACTTCACCAGTTCCTCCGGAACTTCCTCTTCGTTTTCTCCCTGGGTACTTAAAAATATCGTATGTCTTCCCTCATCCAGGTAAGCTTCTTTATCTTCCTTACACATCGTTTCGTATGTATACCGATACTTCTTTCTTCCAAAAGGGTCGAAATCACAGATAAAAATCACATACGAATCCGGCAGTTCTCCATAATCTTTTCCAGTACGAAGAAGCTCCATATCAATCTGGCTGTGATAATACCGACTTCTCTTTCCAAGATTCTTTTTTTTCTTTACCTGCATCTCGATATTATAGTGGGTGTGCTTTTCATCTGCCGCTGTAATATCCAATCGGATCCCTTTGTATTCGGGATGATAGATTATACTCTTTTCCTTATCCACCGTCACTTTTTCGATTGGAAATCCCAGCACAAGTTCCAGAAATTCTTTGCAAAGCGCCTCATCTATCATTACGGCGCCAAACATGAAATTGTCCTTGATAGTCAGTTCTTTTAATTTTCTTCGTTTTGTCATATGGTCCTCCTCTGCGGAAGAACTCTATGGGCTTATTATAGTCGAAACCTTGTAGTTATGCAAGCTAAAATTGTCATTCGTTACGTTTTCCGTACTATTGGTGGTCAGAAATGTGGTCGTTCATTATAATAAATTAAAAAAGAGGTGTAAAGATTATGGCAAAAAGAGGAGAAAATATTAGAAAGCGAAGCGATGGACGTTGGGAGGCACGATATGAAAAAGGGCGTCTGGAAAATGGGCGCATTCACTACGGATATGTTTACGCTCGTACATATGATGAGGTGAAAAAGAAAAAAATACTTGCACTACAGCAAGCGCAGCTTCCGGAACCCATATCACCTGGAATGACAATGGACAGCCTCTGCACGGAATGGAAGATGGCGGTACGGTACACCATAAAAGAGAGCAGCTTTGCCTGTTATGATACGCTTATTGAAAAACATATCATACCATGGTTCTCGGAATGCAAATTAGCCCAGATTAACACGAATGTGATCATGCGCTTTACCATTTCCAAGACGGAATCAGGACTATCTAATCGTACAGTAAAAAGCCTGCTCATTCTTCTTCAAAGTATTCTAAAATACGGGGAAAATAAGGGATACCTCTCTCTGCGCAGCATTCAATTTACCTATCCTAAAGTTACCAGTCAGGGATTCCGAGTCATATCAGAAGCTCATGTCCACAAACTGATTGACACCCTTTCCTGTGATTCCTCGCCTTTTTCCAGCGGAATTCTCCTTTGTATATATACGGGAATACGTGTGGGAGAGTTAAGCGGACTAAAGTGGGGAGATTTTGATTTTGAAAAACAGATCATGAGTATCCGGCGTACTATTTCGAGAGTCAAGAATCTCGAGTACATGGAAGGAAAGGAGGTTTCTAAGACACGCCTTCTGATCAGTACACCAAAATCCCAATCT
The DNA here is from genome assembly GCF_964240875.1 of Ruminococcus sp. 5_1_39BFAA. Classification (NCBI taxonomy): domain Bacteria; kingdom Bacillati; phylum Bacillota; class Clostridia; order Eubacteriales; family Oscillospiraceae; genus Ruminococcus; species Ruminococcus sp. 5_1_39BFAA. Next base: position 26,801 of record NZ_CAXSVO010000013.1, read on the forward strand.
TCTATAAGAAGCATTCCTATTCCCGAGGTCCTATTGGAAAGGTTGGAAAGCCAGAAATCGCACCCAGCAGATTTTCTGCTTACCGGCACCACAAAATGTATGGAGCCACGATGTATACAAAGGCGGTTTCAGACTCTTTTGGAACAATGCGATATTCCGAAAATCAATATACATGCTCTGCGCCATGCTTTCGCAACCCGCTGTACAGAGATTGGCTTTGACAGCAAGGCTCTATCTGAAATTCTTGGACATTCGTCCGCTAAAATCACAATGGACATTTATGTACACAGCAATCTGCAGCAAAAGAAAAGTTATATGGATAAGCTGTACTACTAGTACCATAAATGGTAGTAAAAAGTGGGCATGGATTCAAATCCGCAAAAATACTGAGAGGAGATGCTTTTAAACAAAGCGTCTCCTCTTAACTTTCGCTTATGGAAAAGATAAGCGACTTTTTCAATTATAAATCAATCCTCATACCCATTCGGATTATTGGACTGCCATCTCCAGGAATCTGCGCACATTTCCTTGATTCCGTTCTCAGCCTTCCAGCCAAGCTCTTTCTCAGCCTTTGCAGCATCAGAATAGCAGGTTGCAATATCACCTGGACGGCGCGGCTTGATCACATATGGAATCTTAACGCCTGTAGCGGCCTCGAAATTCTTAACAATATCCAGTACACTGTAGCCTTTGCCTGTTCCCAGGTTGTAAATGCTCAAACCAGACTTATCCTCAATTTTCTTAAGTGCCTTTACATGTCCTTTTGCCAGGTCTACTACATGGATATAATCTCTCACACCGGTTCCGTCCGGAGTGTCATAGTCATTGCCGAATACGCCCAGCTCTTTCAGCTTGCCTACAGCGACCTGGGTGATGTACGGCATCAGATTGTTCGGGATACCATTTGGATTTTCTCCAATTGTTCCGCTCTTATGGGCACCGATGGGGTTAAAGTAACGCAGCAGCACTACATTCCATTCCGGATCAGCCTTCTGGATGTCGGAAAGGATCTGCTCCAGCATAGATTTGGTCCAGCCATACGGATTGGTGCACTGTCCCTTCGGGCATTCCTCCGTAATGGGGATCTGTGCCGGATCACCATATACAGTCGCAGAGGAGGAGAAGATAATATTCTTCACACCGTGCTGTCTCATAACGTCCACAAGTGTCAGGGTTCCTGCGATATTGTTCTCATAGTATTCCCATGGCTTTGCAACGGACTCTCCCACTGCCTTTAAGCCGGCAAAATGGATACAGGAATCAATTTCTTCTTTATCAAAGATCTCATTCAGGGCTTCTCTGTCCAGAATGTCAGCCTTATAAAATTTAACCGGCTTGCCTGTGATCGCAGATACTCTGTCCAGAGATTTTTCACTGGCGTTGCTTAAGTTGTCCAGAACTACAACATCATATCCCGCATTCTGAAGCTCTACTACGGTATGGCTTCCAATGTAGCCAGCTCCGCCTGTAACTAAAATAGCCATAATTTCTTCCTCCTATACATCATATACATACTCAATCGATATTACCACTCACATCATATCACTATTTGTATTTTTCTACAATAGCCTTCATCTGGGGAAGTTTTTCTTCCATTTCCTTTACCAGTTTAAACTGTGTACGTGTCCGGTCCAAATTATGATCTTCTCTGTGGATCTTAAAATAGTGATCGCCCTCCAGATAATCCGTAAGGAAACGAATTCCGCACTCAAAGGTCATGAGGATCGCGCCCATGGGCAGCATCTCCAGCTCTATGTCTGTAAGCGCGCCTCCGCAGCCCTCAATAAATCCCTTTACATATGTCTCGTAAAGATGCAGGTCTAAGGAAACCTTGGAAAGGTCCTGCTCATCCTCCTGGGCAGTGCTTGCGCCAAAACGGATAGAATCTCCGAAATCATTTACGGAAAGGCCCGGCATAACCGTATCCAGATCGATCACACAAATAGCCTTACCTGTATGATCATCAATCATAATATTATTTAATTTTGTATCATTGTGGGTAACACGCAGAGGAATCTTCCCTTCAGCCTGGAGATCACACAGAGTATGGGCAAGTCCTTCTCTGTCCAGCACAAACTGAATCTCCTCCTGCACCTTGTCCCTGCGTCCGCACACATCAGCTTTGACAGCCTCCTGGAATTTTTGGAAGCGGTCAACGGTATTGTGAAAATCGACGATAGTCTCATGCAATGTTTCCGCAGGATAGTCTGCCAGCAGTCTCTGGAAATGTCCAAATGCTACTGCGCTCTGATAAAAATCGTTATCGCTTTCCACCAGATCAAAGCAGGTTGCATTTTCGATAAAGAGATAGACTCTCCAGTATTCTCCGCTGCGGTCTTTATAATAGGGATTGCCGTCCTTATCATTCACCAGATTCAGCGTCTCCCGCTCCACATCCCCGCCATATTCCAAAATTTTCTTTTTCAGCCATTTCGTAACATTGCTGACATTCTCCATCAGCTCCTCAGGCTTTGTAAAGACATTTTTATTCATTCTCTGGAGAATATAATGTTTCACTCCAGCATCCGTGCGGAAAGTCAGGCGGAACGTGTCATTGATATGACCGCTCCCAAAGGGAATGCACTCCTCAAAAATCCCATGAAAATCAAATTTGCTGATAACCTCCATAACTTCCTTGTTATCCAATTATTTTTCCTCCCATAGCTTCTGCGGATACAGTCCTTCGTCCTTCATTTTCTGAATTGCGGCCACCACTACAGGTTTATCTTCCTTATAGGTCACACCGTACCATTTGTCCATGGATTTGAGAACCTTTACCGTGGCTTTCTCTTCCTTCAGCAGTTCATCTACCACAAAAGGCAGGAAATACTCGCATTTCAATGGATTTTTTGCCAGGTTTTCATCCAGGAATGGGGAAAATCTGTCCTTCAGCTCACCAAGAATGCTGGCGCCGAATCCCCACATATTCATGGAAACTGTGCTGTCCACCGGAAGCTCTACCCATGTTTCTCCGTCATCCTCCGTATAAGCAGCTCCGCCGTTTTTCTTTTCAATATGGGTACGCTCATTGATATCCTTCAGATAGCCTTCCTCATCTGTCACACAGACACCTCTTGCCACATGTCCATTGTCGGTCAGGGTATTTTCCAATTTATAGCCGACCATCATGTACTGGTAAACACCGTCCTCATCATCAGTGTTTGACAGAAAATCATATGCCATTTTAAAAGCATTTCTTCCATAATAATCATCCGCATTAATAACAGCGAAAGGCCCATCGATCTCACCGATGCAGCTCATGATCGCGTGTCCTGTTCCCCAGGGCTTCACACGTCCCTCCGGAACCTCATATCCTTCCGGCAGATTGTGCAAATCCTGGAATACGTAGACCACTTCCACCTTGTCTCCCATTCTGTCTCCGATGGCAGCACGGAAATCTCCTTCGTTTTCTTTTTTAATAATGAACACGATTTTTTCAAATCCTGCCTTCACAGCATCATAGATGGAAAAATCAATGATGATTTCACCTTCCTTGTCAACTGGATCGATCTGCTTCAATCCACCGTAACGGCTTCCCATACCTGCCGCCATTACCACCAAAACCGGTTTGCTCATAATACATCATCCCTTTCTCGTTTTTGCACAATATGACAAAAGAGATACCCTGACAGGATACCTATTTGTTACTTTTTTACAATATGTATTCATACAATTAATTTTAGCATTTTCATATAAATAATATTTACACAATCCTTCATTTCTTTTGCACAAATAGAAATATCATGTGTAAACTTATGGAATTTTTCTTCAAATTAGGATATACTTAAGCCAGGCATTAAGAATGCAAAAGGAAAGGAGATTTTCTCTATGTCCTACGTTAGTATCCATCTGGATACGGATGTCTGCATTGAGACGATTTACACGGTCCATTATTTTGAATACCGCAACGATTTTCATTTTCCTGGAGAAAGACACGATTTCTGGGAATTTCAGTGTGTGGACAAGGGAATGGCAGAAGTCTGCACGGACAACGGCTCCCATATTCTAAACCGCGGACAGGCTATTTTCCATAAGCCAAATGAATTTCACGACCTGAAAGCTGTGGGAAAGACTGCTCCCAATATTGTGGTGGTGTCATTCGCGTGTAATTCTCCTTGTATGAAGTTTTTTGAAAACCGTATTGTAAATATATCCGATACAGAGCGTAATCTGATGGGGATGATGATCGCAGAGGCAAGACGGTGCATTGCTTCTCCCCTGGATGACCCTTATCTGGAAAAACTTGAAAAACGCCAGGACTGTCTTTTCGGTTCTCAGCAGCTCATCCGGCTTTATCTGGAGCAGATTCTTATTTATATGATCCGCAGAAATATGATGCCTCAGCTTTCCATGCCAAACAGCAAATTTGTGGACCTAAAAACAAATTCTGCTTCCTACAATAAAATCCTTTTTTATCTGGAAGAACATATTCGGGAAACGCTTACCATCGAGGATATCTGCCATGATAATCTCATCGGACGTTCCCAGCTCCAGAAGCTTTTTCGGGAACAGAGCAGGTGCGGAGTCATTGAGCTTTTTTCCCAGATGAAGATTGAATTTTCCAAACAGCTCATCCGGGAAAACCAGATGAACTTTACACAGATTTCCGAATTTCTGGGATATTCTTCGATCCATTATTTTTCCCGGCAGTTTAAAAAGATTGCCGGTATGACGCCGTCAGAATATGCTTCCTCCATTAAAGCACTTTCAGAGCGCCAACCTTAAACCACTTTCAAACCGTAGAACCAAAAATTCACATATAAAGGAGAGGAAATTATGAAACTTATCAAAACAAAAGACTATGCCGAATTAAGCCGCAAAGCAGCGAACATTATTGCTGCACAGATCACTCTGAAACCGGACTGTCTTCTTGGACTGGCTACCGGTTCCTCACCGGTGGGAACTTATGAGAATCTGGTTTCCATGTATGAGAAGGGAGATCTTGATTTCTCCCAAGTGAAATCCGTAAATCTGGATGAGTATGTTGGCCTGGATGGAAGCAATGACCAGAGCTACCGCTATTTCATGAACCATCATCTCTTTGAAAAGGTAAACATTGACATGGCAAATACTCATGTGCCGGACGGAACCAACCTTGACAATGCAAAGTGCTGCGACGCCTACAACGCACTTCTGAAAGAAATGGGAACCGTGGACCTGCAGCTTCTTGGAATCGGACCTAACGGCCACATCGGATTCAATGAGCCGGATGATCATTTTGAGCAGCTTACCCATTGTGTAGATCTGACAAATGAGACCATCCAGGCAAATAAGAGATTTTTCGCAAGCGAGGCAGACGTGCCCAGACAGGCTTACTCCATGGGTATCGGCAACATCATGAGCGCAAAAATGATCCTTCTGGTAGCAAACGGCAAAAACAAGGCAAAAGCGTTGGCTGCAGCCATTAACGGTCCTGTAACCCCGCAGTGCCCTGCTTCTATCCTGCAGTTCCATCCAAACGTGGTCATCATTGCAGACGAGGAAGCTTTATCCGAACTTTGATCCAAATTGCAAAAGGCGGCTCCTGATGGAGCCGCCGCTTTATTTTCAAAACCATATTTCCATTCTTGTTCCCTTTCCGGGTTCACTGTCCACGAATATTCTCGCCTTGTGGAGCTGTACGCCATGCTTCACAATAGACAAGCCCAGTCCTGTACCTCCTGTCTGGCGCGAATGACTTTTATCCACACGGTAAAACCTCTCAAAAATCCGATTCTGCTCAGCCTTCGGGATACCGATCCCCGTATCCTCCACACGGTAAAAAGACTTTCCGCCTCTTTTCCCTACAGATACTTTCACCATTCCCCCGGCTTCCGTATACCGGACCGCATTATCGGCAATGTTATAGATCATTTCGTAAAGGATCTGACGCACTCCCTGTACAACGACACTTTCTCCTGACAGCGTCAAGAACACCTTCTTCTTTTCCGCATGGCTTTTCAGGTTGTTCACCACATCCTCTGCAAGCTCATAGATATCCACCGCTTCAAACGGCATATCAACGCTGTTTTCATCCATACGTGAAAGCTGGATGATATCTGCTACAAGATTTGTAAGGCGGTTTGCCTCGTGATAGATCCGTCCGGAAAAATCGGAAATATCCTCCTGCTTCACCATCCCATTCATCATCAGCTCTGCATATCCGGAAATTGACATAAGGGGTGTCTTTAATTCATGGGAAACATTGGCGGTAAATTCCCGTCGGGCAGACTCTGCTGCCTTCAGCTCTTTCACCTGCTGCGCAATCTGCCTGTTCTGCTGATCCACTCTTTTCAGCAAAGGCCGCAGCTCCTCATAACAGATATTGTCAAGGGGATGCTCCAGGTCCAGGTCATTGATAGGCTGGATCAGCTTTTCTGTCTGGCGCTGCCCCAGCACAAATTCCAACAAAAGAATGACGATCATCAAAAGTCCTAAAAGAGTAAAGCTTGACATCAGAGTAAGAAACACACTGTCCGTTGTCTTTGCCACACGGAGAACATCTCCGTTTTCCAGCTTCACCGCATAGTAAAAGGTCTGCTTGGAAAGTGTTTCGGAAAATCTCACCTTTTCCCCGTATCCCTCTCTCACTGCCTGAATGAATTCCGGGCGGTCACTGTGGTTGGAAAGCGTGTCAGCATCTGCGCTGCTGTCAAAAAGTACATTTCCCTCTCCATCCGTCAGAGTGATACGGCTGGCCGTGGCGTCTCCCACCTTTTCCGTCAGGTAGCCTTCCCCAAATTCCTCCACTCCGATCCGAACGTATTCCGTTTCATCCCGGACACCCTGTTTCATGTATGTGTTAAATTTGTTATACATTACCAGACTTGCCGCAACAAAGGTTAAAAGCACTGTCAGCACAACCATAAAGCTTGTATGGTTCAGAATCTTATGCCTCATATCATCCCCTCTGCTTTCCGATCCGGTAGCCTACTCCCCGGACGGTTTCAATTAAATTGCCGCCCTCTCCAAGCTTCTGGCGCAGGCTTCTCACATGTACGTCAACGGTTCTTGTCTCCCCGTCAAAATCATAGCCCCAGACCTGACATAAGATCTGATGTCTTGTCATTACCAGTCCCTTGTTTTCCAGCAGATATAAAAGAAGCTCAAACTCCTTCCGTGTCAGCTCAACAGGCGTATCCTCCCAGAATACTTCATGTCTGCCCACGGATACGGTCAGTTTATCCCAATGTATCTCCCGGTCTTCCTTCTGGCAGCTGCTGCGGCGCAGAACGGCTTTTACTCTTGCCACAAATTCCATCATTCCAAAGGGCTTGGTAATATAGTCATCCGCACCGCTCTCAAGTCCTTTTACTTTGTCATATTCCGCATCCTTCGCTGTGACCATAATAACAGGAATGTTTCTGGTGTCGGCGGAATGTTTGATCTTTTCCAGTATGGCATATCCGTCTTCTCCTGGCAGCATAATATCCAGAAGGATCATATCCGGCAATTCTTTTTTCAGCGCCTCCCACAGTTCTTTTCCATCAGCAAGTCCCCTTGCCTCAAAGCCTGTGGTTGCAAGCGTATATACAAGAAGCTCCCTGATATTTCTATCATCCTCAACACAATAAATCATGGCTATCGTCTCATCTCCCACACTGCCGTATTTTTCTCAGTATACTGTGTTTTTTTCTTTTTCACAAGCCCTGAAGTATGCCATTCTACGGCAGAACGTATCTTGTACGCACCGCTTCCAGGTCATGATAAAATCTCTCATCCGGTGTATTTTTCAGATCATCCAGATGGCTGTGGGTATCATACAGGTCCTCACGAACCTGGGTTACACAGACGCCAATATTGGAGCAATGGTCAGCGATCCTCTCCAGGCTTGTCGTAATATCAGAAAGAATAAAGCCCATCTCAATTGTACAGGTACCTGCACGGAGACGCTTTACATGGCGCCGTTTCAATTCCTTACTCAATTCATCAATGACCTCCTCCAGAGGTTCAATGGTTTCCGCAAGCGCAACATCCTGCTTGGAAAAAACCAGATAAGCAGTTTCCACAATATCCTCCACCGCCTGTTCCAGCACATGAAGCTCTTCCACTGCTTTTTCGGAAAAAACAGCCTTTTTCTGGTTCATCTCTCTGGCAGACTTCATAATACTCAGGGCATGATCGGATATCCGCTCAAAATCACCGATACAGTGCAGCATGATCGAAAGGCTGTGGCTGTCTGTTTCAGACAGATCTTTGCGATTCAGCTTGATGAGATATGTTCCAAGCTCATCCTCGTAGCGGTCCACCTTTGCCTCAATCGCTTCCACACGCACAGCCACCTCATCGCTGTAATCATCCAGCAGCCGGAATGCCATATCCAGGGCATTGTGAGACTCCTCCGCCATTTTTCTGGCTGCGTTTCTGCTCTGTTCCATGGCAAATCCCGGTTTTTCCAGGAAACGTGGATCCAGGATCATAAATTCCTGATCTTCCTCCGATACCGCCGAATCCTCTGCGGAGTCCCGGATGGTCAGACAGGCAAGCTTTACAAGCCCCTTGGAAAAAGGAAGCAGAACCAGTGTTGCCGTAATGTTAAAAATACTGTGGATTACAGCGATTCCCGCGGGATTTGCCGCCACATTCATAAACGGCAGATTGATGGCTGCATTAATCAGGTAAAAGGCTGCCATAAAAACCACGGTTCCGATAATATTAAAGTACAGATGGACCATAGCGGCACGCTTTGCATTTTTGCTGGCTCCTACCGCGGAGATAAGCGCAGTGACGCAGGTTCCGATGTTTTGTCCCATGATGATAGGCAGTGCCGCACTGTACCGCACAGCCCCTGTCATACATAAGGCCTGCAGAATTCCCACAGAGGCGGAGGACGACTGGATCACAGCCGTAAGGATCAGTCCGGCCAGGACTCCCAGAACCGGATTTGTAAATTTAAGCAGGATATTTGTAAACTCCGGAACATCAGCCAACGGCTTTACCGCAGCACTCATGGTATCCATTCCGTACATCAGAACCGCAAATCCTATGAGAATGGAGCCGATATCCTTCTTTTTCGAATCTTTCAGAAACAGGATAAAAACTACACCCACCAGAGCCAGTACCGGCGAAAACGACGTTGGCTTTAACAACTGGATAAAAAAATTACTGCTTTCGATTCCTGAAAGGCTCAGGATCCAGGAGGTAATTGTGGTACCGATATTCGCGCCCATGATAACCCCAACTGCCTGGGAAAGCTTCATAATACCGGAATTTACAAAACCCACAACCATAACCGTGGTCGCTGAGGACGACTGGATCACCGCAGTGACACCAGCGCCCAGCAGCACGGCCTTTACCGGATTTGAGGTAAGATTTTCCAGGATTTTTTCCAGCTTTCCGCCGGAAACTTTTGCCAGGCCATCGCCCATGACCTGCATTCCATATAAAAACATAGCTAAGCCGCCCACCAGGGTAAGTATGCTAAAAAAGTCCATAGATTTTCTCCTTTGCATTATTATGAGCTTATTTTAGTTTAGCTATGTAAAAATTTGCGGCTGGGAATGTAAAATTTGTGTAAAAAAAGAATCCCGCAAGCGCGGGATTCTTTTCTAAAATCCTCTGATATCCTCATCTTCAGAACCAGTCTTATCAATAGAACGGATGACAAGAAAATAGCTGTAATTGTCATTTACCTTTACTTCCACACGGTCACCCACCTTATGACCCTTCAGCGCCTTGCCTATGGGGGATTCGATGCTGATCCGGTTTTCCATGGAGTTTCCGCGGATGGAGGTCACAAGCTTGTATTTTTCCACCTCATCCTCTTCCTCAAAATACACCTCCACAATGTCGTCCATTCCCACCTCATCGGTTTTGGAATTCTCGGACACAATGGTTGCAGTTTTCAGCATGTTTTCCAGGTAGCGGATACGGCTCTCGTTCTGGTTTTTGTGGCGTTTGGCAGCATAGTATTCGAAATTTTCGCTTAAATCGCCCTGCGCCCTTGCCTCCTTCACCGCCTCGATCGCTTCCTTGCGTACCACCAGCTTGCGGTGCTCAATTTCCTGCTCTATCTTTTCCACATCTTTTCTGGTAAGCTTCTCTCTCATGTCAGAACATCTCCTTAATCATACTGTACAATACCATAGCAGAAGCCTTCCCTTTTGTCAAATCCCAGTATGCCGGCATGATCCGCATGATTTCTGATTGGTACTTTTACTTCCGTCCCCGAATCCTGGAGGAAATATAGCCTTCCATTTTTCCTTTTGGTATACCCAACAGCATCGAAAGCTCGGAATACACGCTTTCCTCAGCCATTTTCAAATATCGCTCATCTGTAGCTGTAACCTTTTTGCCCTTAGAAATCCTGTCCTTCTTGCGCAGATAAATGGTCTTGATGATCCGGATCATTTCTTTACATTCACAGCTTTTCAGGCACTCCTTGTACTTTTCCTCCCGCATTTTATCGTTCTCAATATCCAACGTTTCAATTTCCGGGATGGACTCCAACAGCTCCTCCACTTCTTCCATGGACATGGTTTTACGAATCTGTACCTTACAATTCTCTACAGGAATAAAAATCTTTCCCTCTGTTTCACCGTCCGGGCGAAGCACATAATATAACCTATCCTTTGGAACTCCATCCATATCCATCGTAGTAGTTCCCAACACCCTGCATATTCCCGTATGACCGTATACAACATAATCGCCGGTTTCAAACATCCCGTCCACATCCTTTCTCAAAAAAGCAACTATAAAACTCCTTGCCGGATATCACGTGCCGGACAAGGAGTCGTCAACCTGTAATTCTTATAACTATTTTAACACTTTTCGCACAACTTTTCAAAATAAATGTTTGGTTTTACAAAAATTTTGTGAAAACTATGCAATGACGTATAGGATCAATATTGTGCAATCTGACGGATGTCTGACAGGCAGAAAATTTTCAGTCTTCCGTTTTCTTTTTTCCAAGCCGGATATCCTCCATATAATCCGCCATTTCCTCTGAAATATGGTCGAACAGATAATTCCTGCTGCTTTGCCGGCGTTCATGCCAAACCTGGCGAATCTGGACTTTTGCTCCTTCGATTTCCTCTCTAAGGCCCAGAGCAGAAATACGATTCGCACCCTGCCCCATGATGATGATCTGCTCCAGCCCGTCAGAGGTGGCCACCGTCACCTGGTGTTGCCGCCCGATTTTATGTACGGTTTTCTCAATATACTGATCTGCTGTCTCCGCTTCTCTGGTGTATACAACGTAAATATTGTGATATTTAAATACCTCTTCCCGGTGCCCCTCCACCTTATAGGCATCAAACACAAGAATCAGCGTACAGCCTTTATATCCCTGATAGTTGCTTAAAACATCCATCAGCTTTGTCTGTGCAGCTCTCACATCTGCCTCCGCTAACTCCCGCAGATCCTCCCATGCAAAGATGATATTATATCCATCTACCAGAAGATATTCTTCCCCTGTCTTTTTTTTCGGCACGTACCGGGAGGTTTCCGGCGCTGCGGAAATCACCTTTTTATAAGAAGAAGTTCTCTCCTTTTTCACAGGTCCGAAGGTTCTCTCAAAGATCGCCTGAAGCTCCTTATCATCCTCATAGCTTCCTCCGTAAACGGAGCTCTGGCGGCTGCTGTCTCTATAAGCAGCCATGCTCTCCTCCGCTTCCCCGTCTTCCGGATCATCGGAGATGTCCATGCCGCTTTCCATGTGCATGTATTCCTCCACCTGATACCATGGCACCACAAATCCTGCCCCATGCTGGCAGAAAACGGAGCCAGTCGGGTTTTCCATATCCCGCTCTGAATCATATCCTATAGCTGCCACAGCCTCCTCCTGGTTTTTGCACGGCTCATAGCCTTTCAGAGAACAGAACATCCTTCCTCGGCCTCTTGTATAAGAAATCACCTGATTCTGGTAGTCCCTCATAGCTGCCACAGCCGCACTACCTTTCAGGATCGTCATTTCTCCATCCATTTCCGGCGGCAAAAAGGTTCCCTGCATTTTTTGGATATCTGCCATGGCGCGTCCCACTGTGTCTGACGGAACCTCAAGGCGAAATTCATAATACGGCTCCAACAGGATGCTTTTCGCCTTTTTTAATCCCTGGCGCACAGCCCGGTAAGTCGCCTGCCGGAAATCACCGCCCTCCGTATGCTTCAAATGTGCCCTGCCTGTCAGCAGTGTGATCTGCAGATCCGTGACAGCCGACCCGGTGAGCACGCCTCGGTGCTCTTTTTCCTCCAGGTGAGTGAGGATCAGCCGCTGCCAGTTCCGGTCCAGAACATCCTCGCTGCAGGCAGTGAAAAACTGCATCCCGCTTCCCCGCTCCCCCGGTTCCAGCAGAAGATGCACCTCCGCATAGTGGCGCAGCGGTTCAAAATGGCCCACGCCTTCTACAGGCGCCTCTATGGTTTCCTTATACACAATATTTCCTGTACCGAACTCAACAGCCACATGAAAGCGCTCCCAGATCAGGCGCTTCAGAATCTCAATCTGCACCTCGCCCATCAGCATGGCATGGATTTCCCCAAGCTGTTCATCCCATACGATATGAAGCTGCGGTTCTTCCTCCTCCAGCTCCTTTAATTTTTTCAGCATCTGGTGCACGTCACAGTCAGGAGGAAGCTGAATCTGGTAGTTCAGAACCGGCTCCAAAACAGGAAGCTCCGATTCTGTTTCGATCCCGAGCCCTTCTCCCGGATAGGTTTTGGTAAGACCTGTCACCGCGCAGACTGTTCCCGCCACTGCTTCCTTAACAAGCTCAAATTTCGCCCCGGAATAGACCCGAAGCTGGTCTGCCTTTTCCTCCCAGAACTCATCCGGATGTCCCATTTGGATCTCACCATTTTTACCAGGCTTCTTATTGGTAAGCATGTCCTTTACTCTCAGGGTGCCTCCGGTGATCTTCATGTAGGTCAGGCGGTTTCCCTGGTCATCTCTGGCTATTTTGTAAACCTTTGCGCCGAACTGTCCGGGGTACTTTTTCGAACAGGTGTAAGCTGAGACGCCTTTCATAAATTCTTCCAATCCGGTCATCTTAAGGGCAGAGCCAAAATAGCAGGGAAAAACCTTTCGCTCCGCAATCAGTTTTGTGATTTCCTCGTCCGACAGCTCTCCTGTCTCCAGATATTTTTCCAGAAGCTCCTCATCACACATTGCCAGGTTTTCCATAAATTCCCCGGCTTCCTGGTTCTCATCGAAGTCCACACAGTTTTCATGCAGCCTTTTTTTCAGATCAGCCAGAAGCGCATCATGGTCTGTTCCATCCTGGTCCATTTTATTTACAAACAAAAATACCGGGATCTCATATCTGGCAAGCAGACGCCACAGTGTCATGGTATGGCCCTGCACGCCGTCCGCCCCGTTTATCACCAGAATAGCGTAATCCAATACCTGAAGTGTCCGCTCCATCTCCGCGGAAAAGTCCACATGTCCCGGCGTATCCAGAAGTGTCACTTCCGTATCTCCCAGGTTTATGATAGCCTGCTTGGAAAAAATCGTAATTCCCCGTTCTCTTTCCAGCGGCGATGTATCTAAATAAGCATCCTTATGGTCCACACGCCCCAGCTTTCGGATCTTTCCGCTGAGATATAAAAGTCCCTCTGAGAGAGTGGTCTTTCCTGCATCTACATGGGCGAGGATGCCGATGCAAATATGCTTTTTGTATATATTTGGTTTATTTTCTGATGTCTCTCCCATCGAAAATGCCCCTTTCTTTTGTTTATGATAATACTTTTATTATCATAACACAGAAAGGGGCGTTAGTCGATAAGCGAAAACTTCTTCCCATATACTCCTTACACGGTTATCAAAGAATTACAGATGCTTATTCACTTTCCAGTTTCCGCTTCTATGAGAACCTATATTCTCAATAACTCCCTCATTTACTAATTTTTTCATTGTTCTCTGGACTTTACTTCTGGAGAGATTTAGTTTTTCTTTTATCTCCGACTGTGTTATCTTAGGATTTTTCAGCTTCACTTTTAGTCTCATTATTATAATCTTTGACAACTGACTCGTTCCCAATCCTTACAAAAGCCTCCGTACTTCCATCTCCACGGTAAGTGGCGGACGATAAAAATTTTCAGATATGTAGTTGTTGAAAGCAAAAATCCATGATAAACTAAGCATAGCAGTTTTTGGTATAGTTGATTGCTTTTGATAGGGGTATCTCAACAATACAATATATATTCAAAAACTGTTACTTTTTTATGAAAAAAGTGGTTATTTCACGTACTTAGGGCTAGCCGCCGCGCTAGCGGTTTGGTACAATATAAACATACACTGTACGCAAGTATACAGGAACAAAACTTTTCAAACTGAGGTTTTGACAATGAATAAAAAAACATCGACATATCAGGAAGGTATGAAAACCCATTTAAAATCCCTGTGTATCTTCCTGGCCTTTACTTTATTCAGTTTTCTGATCTTCTTTTATTTTGTACAAGAGGATGTTGAGCGGAACACCGAAGCAATTATCATAAATAATGTTGAACGGCAAAGTGTGCATTTTGAAAATATTATTACACTCCATTTTGAGTATCTTGAAGGCATTGCCAGATATTTTTCAGAAGACCAAAATATCCTTTCTGAAGATAATTTGCAGTTGCTGAAATCCTTTACGGATAAAAGCAGTCTGGAAATCCTCGCTATCATCAGCCCTGATGGGACAAGTACATACAGTAATGGACAACAACGTTCCGTGGCAAACAGGAAATATTTTCAGGAAGCGATGGCCGGCCACCGTGCCATAAGCGATCCCGTTATCAGCAAGGTAGACGGAGCTTCCCGCATTATTCTGGCCGTTCCGGTCTTTCGAAACAACGAGGTGGTAGGTGTACTCGGCGGTTCCTGCGATGTTTCCTCGCTCAGCCATTTACTTTTCAGTGACATTTATGACGGCTCCGGATACACCTGGATCGTAAGTTCCAGCGGTGAGATTATCTCCCGGGATACTTCCGACAGTAATTCCCCCATTATAACTTATGATAACTTTCTCGATTTTTACGAAAACACGAAGCTCATCGGATCAGCTTCCTCAAACCAATTCCGCGATAATTTTGCGGCACACCACAAAGGAGTTATGAAGCTGACCCAGGACAAGGTAACCTGCTATCTGGCTTATCAGCCCCTGAATCTGAGTAACTGGTTTCTCTGCTATGTCGTACCGGTTTCCGCTGCACAGGAATCCTACCAGTTTATTTCAGATTACGAATTTATCCTTTTTGCTTCCATTTTCATCGCGATGCTGCTTCTTTTGCTGACGATTTTTCGCTCAAACAGCAAAAAACAGCAGGAGCTTCTTGTATTCGGACAAACAGATGCTCTTACCAATGTCCTGAACAAACAGAGTACAGAGGATCAGATCAATGAATGGCTCTCCAATGAACAGTGTGTTGGATTTCAGACATTTATCATGCTGGATATTGACAAATTTAAGGAGATCAACGATATACACGGACATATGATCGGTGACGTTATTCTCAGGGAGCTTGGCCTGCTGCTTCGCCGGGAATTCCGGGAAACAGATATTGTAGGACGGATCGGCGGAGATGAATTCTGCATTCTGGCGAAAAACAATACCTCCGAGTATTTTGCCGCTAACCGGGCTGAAAGACTGTGCCAGCATGTCCGCCAGCACAACTTCCCGGACATTCCCTGCCATAATATTACGATCAGCGTCGGTATAGCGATCTCACCGCAGCATGGTCACAGCTACAACGAATTATATGTATCTGCAGACAAGGCATTGTATCAGACAAAACGCAGAGGCCGAAACGGATATACCATATTCGATCCGGAACAGGCGGACATCGAAAATCCAGAGATGTCCCAAATGCCCTGACATATTTGCATATATAAAAACAGTCACATCGCTGTCGGAAGAAATTTCCGCTACATTGTATGTGACTGTTTTATTCCTGTAAACACAGCAGTTCTTTTTGGCAGTGAGATCCTTCTGCGTAATGGTCTTCCTGTATCTGACTGAAATTTAGTTTTAAAATCAAATATTTTTCTTTACTTTGCATTTTCCAGTGATTATAATAATTGTGGTCCGTATCTGGAAAAATGTAGAACAGATACAGGAATTATTATGGAAAGGATGGCTCACTGCCATGAATCAATTCAAAAAAATATATTGCCGTGTCTTTCAGACAGCATTTAAAGCAGCTCTTCCGCTGCTGCCCTACCGAAACCCTGAAATCATCGGAAGCCTGAAGTCTGTTCCCGATGTGCTAAAGAAAAAGAAATGTGAAAACGTCCTGATCATTACAGATGCAGGAATCCGAAGCCTTGGTCTGACTGCCCGCCTGGAAAAGGCCCTGCAGGACAATGAAATTCCCTACACCATTTACGATAAAACCGTAGCAAATCCCACCACTGCCAACGTAGCAGAGGCCGAGGAGCTTTATTACAGCGAAGGCTGCCAGGCCATCATCGGCTTCGGCGGCGGTTCCAGTATGGACTGCGCCAAGGCTGTAGGCGCCAGAATCGCCAAGCCCCACCAGTCCCTTGCCAAAATGAAGGGCATCCTTAAGGTGCACAAAAAACTTCCCCTGCTTATCGCCGTTCCCACCACTGCCGGAACGGGAAGCGAAACCACTCTGGCGGCTGTTATCACAGACGCGGAGACACGGCATAAATACGCGATCAACGATTTTCCCCTGATCCCCAGATACGCTGTCCTGGACCCAAAGGTTACCTTAAGCCTTCCTCCCTTTATCACAGCTACAACAGGTATGGACGCACTGACCCATGCGGTAGAGGCTTATATCGGAAACTCCACCACCCCGGGAACCCGCAAAAATGCCCTGGATGCTGTCAGACTGATTTTTGAAAATCTTGATACGGCTTACACAGATGGAACGAACAAGGAAGCCAGAAAAAATATGCTGCGTGCCTCTTATTTTGCAGGCTGTGCTTTTACCAAATCCTATGTAGGCTATGTTCACGCAGTCGCCCATTCCCTTGGCGGTGAATACAATGTACCCCACGGTCTTGCCAATGCCATCCTGCTGCCCTTTGTACTGGAGGCATACGGAGAAACCATTTACAAAAAGCTGGCAAGACTTGCCGTGGAAGCCGGCGTTGCCGAAAAAGACACTCCTGTAGAGGAGGCCGCCCAGTCCTTTATCCAGGCGATCAAGGATATGAAAGCACGCTTTGGCATCGGTGATACAGTCCCGGAAATTCGCGAGGAGGATATCCCCAAGCTTGCCCACTATGCTGACAAGGAAGCAAACCCTCTGTATCCCGTACCTGTTCTCATGGATGCAGAAGAACTGGAACAGTTTTATTATATGCTCATGGAAAAAACGGAGGAAGACTCTTTATGAATAAGGAAGCAATCAATCAGCTTGTAGAAAAACAGCGCAGATTCTTTTATACAGGAACCACTCTTGACGTTGATTTCCGCATCAAGGCTCTGAAACGGCTGGAGGGCTGTATACAGTCCCATGAGGCACAGATTCAGGAAGCCCTCCGGGCAGATCTGGGTAAAAGCGCGTTTGAAAGCTATATGTGTGAGACAGGTCTTGTATTAAGTGAGATCACCTATATGCTGAAGCACGTTCAGGCTTTTTCCAAAGAAAAGACCGTACGCACGCCTCTGGTGCAGTTCCACTCCAGAAGCTATGTGAAGCCCTCGCCCTACGGGGTCGTACTGGTGATGAGTCCATGGAATTATCCCTTCCTGCTCTCCTTTGACCCTGTGGTAGATGCCATTGCAGCGGGAAATACAGTGGTGCTAAAACCCAGCGCATACTCCCCCAATACCAGCCGGATCATCTCTGAGATCATACGGGAATGCTTCCCGGAGGAATTTGCAGCCGTCGTTACAGGCGGGCGCGAGGAGAATACCTGCCTTTTGGAAGAACATTTTGACTATATCTTTTTTACCGGAAGCCAGGCTGTGGGCCGCGAGGTGATGGGACATGCAGCAAAGCATCTGACTCCGGTCACTCTGGAACTTGGCGGAAAAAGTCCCTGTATTGTGGACAAAAACGCAGACCTGAAGCTGGCTGCCAGGAGAATCGTATTTGGGAAATACTTAAACTGCGGTCAGACCTGTGTTGCTCCCGATTATGTTTACTGTGACAGTGAGATCAAGGATGCCCTGATCGAGCAGATTAAAAAGCAGATCAAAAAGCAGTACGGAAAAGCTCCCTTAACCAATCCCAATTACGGCAAAATCATTAACCAGAAGCATTTCAGCCGTATCTGCGGATTGATCGATCCGGACAAGGTTGTCTGGGGCGGCGGAAGCAATGCCGATTCTTTACAGATAGAGCCTACCGTTATGGATCATGTAACCTTTGATGATCCGATCATGCAGGAGGAGATTTTTGGCCCGGTCATGCCCGTCCTCACCTATCAGTCTCTGGATGAGGTGATCGCAAAGTTAAACTCCATGGCCCATCCTCTTGCCCTTTATATTTTTACCAATGACAAATCTGCCGCAAAGAAGGTAACCAGCGAATGCGGCTTTGGCGGCGGATGTATAAACGATACCATCATTCATCTTGCCACCAGTGAAATGGGCTTCGGCGGCTTCGGAGAAAGCGGCATGGGCTCTTATCACGGCAGGGAAGGCTTCCGTACCTTTTCCCACTACAAAAGTATTGTGGATAAAAAGACATGGCTGGACCTGCCTATGCGGTACCAGCCGTACAGGAAAACCTACGATAAGATGGTCCATCGCTTTTTGTAGGATTAAATGACGCAAAAAAGTGTGCGCCTTGGCGCACACTTTTTTATGTTATCATTCAGGCTCCACAGCCTGCTCCCAATCAATTGTGCCTGTTAACCCTTCACACCGCCGGATGCCAGGCCGCTCACAAGATGCTTCTCAATACACATAAACAGGATGACTACAGGAATCGTCGCAAACAGCGATGCTACAAACAAATACTGCCACTCGATCATGTTATAGCCATTAAAGATCGTAATACCCACTGTAAGCGGCTTGTTCAAATCCGTGGATATCAGGGTAAGGGCTATGGTGTATTCGTTCCAGGCATTGATAAAAATGAAGATCAGGGTCGTTACGATTCCCGGAGCTGTCATAGGCAGCAGCACCTTGATCATAGCCTGCACTTTGTTGCATCCGTCAATACGGGCAGCCAGTTCCATATCCGGAGAGATAGAGACAAATGTGCCCCGCAGAAGCCAGATGGCAAATGCCTGATTAAATGCAGCATTGATAAAGATCAAACCCAGCAGACTGTCGGTCATATGCAGCGTAGACATGACACGATAGATACCGATCAGAAGGACCACCGGTGAGAACATCTGGGAGACAATAACTAAGCCCAGAAAGAATTTCTGTCCTTTAAATTTCATACGCGCCAGCGCGTAAGCTGCCGGAATCCCGCAAAAAATCGCGATCAGCGTAGAACCTCCCGCAACTATGACAGAGTTTACAAAATACCGCAGCAGCGGCGCCTTTGACCAGATATCCGTAAAATTGCTCCACAGCCATGTAACAGGAAAGACCGTACCCTTTGCCGCATAAATCTCTGCACGGCTCTTCAGCGCAGTGCTGACCATAACCAGATATGGATAGAGGATGACCAGCGCCATGAGGATAACAAAAACATACAGGCAGACCCTTAATATCTTCTGTTTCGGTGTCTTTGCCTTATTAATGATCATTTCTTCCTTCTGTCTACTCATCGCGGCCCTCCTTTCTCAGTGATGCTACCATATAAACGGAGGCACACACGCAGAGAATCAGGAAGCCTATCACAGATACAGCCGCAGCCTCACCTGATTTTCCATTGTAAAATGCCAGCTTATACAGATACGTAACAAGAGTATCCGTGCGGTTTGCCGGATCACCCTTTGTAATTGTCCAGATAATCGGGAAGGAGTTAAAAACATAAATAATATTCAGCACTGTGCTGACCGTCAGAGATGACTTTACCAGCGGAATCGTAATCTTAAACAGCCGCTGCCAATATGTAGCTCCATCCACCGTTGCAGCCTCATAATAAGCATTGTCAATACTCTGCAATCCCGAAAGCACACAGAACATAACAAACGGAACAGTAACAAAAATACCAACCCAGCATTCCCATGCGAAATATGCACCAGGGGTTGGTGTCAGGTTTAGCGCTTTATCAATGATACCCAATCTCATGAGCAGCGTATTCAGGGCACCATAATCCGTATCAATAATAAATTTCCACACACCAGCCTGAATGATCAGGGATGTCGCCCACGGGAACACCACGATCGCACGGGCAACCTTACGTCCCCGGAACTGATTATTCAGCACAAGTGCAAGAATAAAACCGATCAGGGTAGAAAGTCCCACTACCACAACCGTCCACACCAACGTGTTCTTCAGAACCATCGCAAAAGCAGATCCACCCAGAACCTTCTGGAAATTAGCCAGTCCTACAAATTCTTTGATAATGCCTGCCCTGGTAACCTTGCTGAGTGAGATTCTGAATACCTCAAAAATTGGAATCAATATAAAAACTGCCATAAGCAGCATACTGGGCAGAAGCCAGATGTATGGCTCGATGGAATTTAAAATTCTCTTCTTTTTCTTCTTCATTGCTTCACCACCCCGAGGAATAAAATAATATGTCAAACAGTATGAATTAGGAGCAGAGCTACTAGAACCCTGCTCCCGCAATTTTTTTTACATTTACCCAGCGAAATCAGCGGGCATAGGCAAATCTGTTTTTACCGGATCAGCCTGCAATTTCTGCCTGCAGATCATCCAAAAGTGTCTGAACATCTTCTCCAAGGAGTGCCTGCTGCTCAGCATCGATAACGCCCTGTTTTACATCTGCCCATTCAGCCTTAGCTGTCGGATAGAATTTACTGGAGCCTACGATGTCAACCCATGCAGCCATGCTCTCGTCAGCTGCTGCTACAGCCTCGCCGCCTGCCTTAGTTGCCGGCAGGAAGCCTTCCATCAGTACCCAATCAGAATAACGTGCATCATCATAGAAGTAATCAAAGAATGTGGTAACTGCTGCCAATTCCTCGTCAGAATAGCCGTTATCGAAGCACATGAAGCGGTCCATAACGCCAGCGGATACAGAAACGCCATTATTGGACGGGATGGATGCTACAGCGTAGTTCACTTCATAACCACCGTCTGCAACGTAGGTCGGAAGACTGTTCGGAGCAATAACCATAGCGATCTGTCCTGCGCCAAACATATCCTGAAGGTCATAACGGGTATCATTTGCCGGATCACTATTGGTATAGCCGGAGTTTACAAGACCGATCGCATACTCGATCGCTTCCACGTTCTCAGGAGAATTCAGCGCCCAGTCGCCGTTCTCATCTACAAAACCGCCGCCATTGTTCCATGTGTAATATGCAAAAGCAGCCTGTCCTTCGTCTGTGGTCATATCAATGCCCCACGGATAAATGCTGTCATCATAAGCCTTGATCGCCTCGCATGCAGCAGTCAGTTCATCCCATGTAGTCGGAACCTCTACGCCTGCAGCCTCAAGAATGTCAACATTGTAATACAGTGCACGAGCGGAAGCCAGATCCGGTATTGCCCATACGGTACCATCGATCTCGGACTGCTCCAGGAAAGACTCATACATCTTTGCATAGGTTTCTTCGGAAACGTAATCCTGTGCCGGAAGCAGCAGGTCATCTGCCTGATAATCTGCAAATACATCGATATTCAGAATGTCAGGAGCCTGACCATTGGCAATACGTGTATTCACTACCGTATAAATATCGTTCCAGGAAACAACCTCCACGTTCAAGTTGATGCCCGGGTTGTCAGCATTGAATTCCTCAACAAAATTTGCCCACCAGTCTGCAGTGTTCTGGCCATACTGTGCAGCAATAACATCCAAATTTACCGCTTCTTCTGCGGATACACTCGTAACCATACCGCATGCCATCAGCGCAGCAAGACCTAATACCGCCATTTTCTTCATATTAGAAACCCTCCTTAAGATAGTTTAAGGTAAACCAAGTAACCTTTTATGTTCTCCCTGTGGCTTACCCGATATGTAAATTGTACAATACAATTGTATATTTGTCAATTATTTATGTTAAAAACCCACAAAGCACGCACCAACTACGTTGGTCATATTTATCTTTTTTATTCCTTCTGCTGCTCCCGCAGTCTTTTCCATTCCCCGTATTCCGTCTGAAAAATATTTTCCAGGTTCTCAATCAGAAGACTGGTACGTATCTTCTGTTTTTCATCGTCCGAGGCCCCCTTCCGGATGGGATCCTTATCATTGCTGTATGTACCTGTTTTGGTAATATACTGAAACAGAACGCTTTTCACGTGTTCGCAGCTTACGCGGTTGCGTATCCAGGATTCTCTCAGCTTAATAGTTCCCATCATACCTGCAACAATGGTAACGGCCGCAGACAGCACCGAGGTCACCAGCTTTTGGTCGCCCTCCAGATTGTTCAGAACTACCACCACTGCCGGAAATGCAATGGTTACCGCCGAAGCCACATAGTAACTGCGCTTGTAAAATCTCGCCCTTCCTGCATAGGTATACAGTTCGTGACAAATCCGCTCGCAGACCACCGTGTCCTCATTCATTTCTTTATAAAAACGATCCAAAAGCTTTGGGATATAGCATTCATCCTTTGAAAGGGCACGGTCATTCCACTCCATGTCATAGGCATAACCCCGGCATGCTCTGGTCAGGACCCAAAATTCTATGCAGAACACCGTACACAGGGAATACAGAAGATAACGCTTCCATTTTCCAAAGTGCACTTCCCATACGAATGGCTCCAGAGCCGCAACAGCGAGACAAAAAAGCCCTGCAGCAGCAAGACCCGCAAAAAATTTTATCCAGGAATCCGTTCCCTCTGCTGCCGACCTCTTTACATTTCCAAAAACAACGGCTGCAAACAGCCCCAAAAACAGTGTCAGATTCACATAAATCAGCGCGATCCATAAAAACTCCGGTATTCCCTCCAGCGAAATATTCAGGGCATGCGCTGCCAGCAAAATGATAACCGCCGCTATGCTGACGCCTGTGCAGGCATAAAAGAAGCCTCCAGTCTGATCCGACACCGCTTCTCTCAGCTTATCTTCCGTCATTGCATTTCCTCCTACACATAGTGCAATCGCCTTCTATATTCCCTTACCAGTTTTTCCTTTGCACCAGCAAGAAAATCCACCACTTCAGCCGGATATCCCTCAATATCAGTCTCACAGCTTTCAATGATTTTAAGCTCACCTTCAGAAAGCCCTTTCCAACCCCTGCTCTCCAAGAAACCGTACATGATCTGTAAATCAAACATACGGAACGCACACTCCTTCTTTCCGATACCCTGCAGCCTTCGCAGACGAGCGGCACGTGAGCGATTCCAGGGTGCAGTTCCGTCATCAACATAATGAAGCGGATCCTCATCTGGCATATCTCCATAGAACACGAGCGTCCAGGAACGGTTTGTAAGATCCTCCACACTTCCTGCGTTCATACCTCTTGCAAATTGCAGAGCAATATCAAAAATCCCTAAATTTGCCGCGCCATATGCAATGCCCTGACGCATGATCGCCTGATTTTCATTACTATAAATACTTTTAATAAACGTTTCTACAGGCTCTGCATTCATCCCTTTCATCCTTGTCATATAATAGACAATCTGATTCTCCACATAAAAATGCTCATCCTCAGTCATTGCTTCGGGTTCCTTTTTGGATTTCCAGTATGCTCCTATCATATTCTGGACCATCGCATTCTTTTGTACATAGGATTCCACAGCAAAACCAGCTTTTACAAAAGCATCCACATCTGAACGGTTGTTTCTTTTCGCAATCAGTACCAGCTCATCCGGACATTTTTTCATTGCCTCAATCACCGCTCGTGCTAAAAGAAATTCCATAAAGCTTCTGTGATAAAATGAACGGACTAATTTTCTGTTATTCTCCACAAGCTGGGTATTCAATAAGCCAAGAATGGCAGTATCTGATACCTCCGTTACCACTTCCTGGCGGTCATAAAGCCTCCTGGCAATTCCCCATAGCTCTTTGTAAATAGTCTCCGCTTCGTCCTTAGCCCCAGTGTTTCTACTATGTTCCCTGGACATCCATTGCCTGAAAAATTCCGAATAAAGAGAATAAATATTATTCAGTTTTATGCCATCACTGTCCGGATTTTCAATCAGATAAAGCAGCAAGGACAGATGAAAGGGGTTCTGGGCAAAACAGCGAATATACTCCTCCGTTTTATATAATTCGGAATAAACAGAAACAAGTTCACTCTTCCCGATTTTCTCAAAATATTCTTCGACATAATGACTTGCAAGAGTCTCTGACCATTTCTGAAGCTCAATTCTATGAAAGCTGGTGGCTTCTGCGAACTCCTCAAAATACTGGGACCGACATCCGACAAAGACCTTGCACGGAAGCTTTTCCACCTGCTTCACAAAAAGCCGAAACCCTCCTACATCTGAGGCGAAGGCCTCATCAATTCCATCAATTACCAGCCATAAATCCCTGGGACATTTCCTTTTTCCTTCAAGAATCTTTTGAATATACTTCGATTTATCATTCTTATTGTCATCCAAAAGCTCCAGCGCATTTAAGAAAAAAGTCTGCTCATCTGCCTTGATTTTATCCAGAAACAATTTCTTCAGCACAACAGACTTGCCTGCTCCAGCATCTCCCAGTACCCAAATTTTCTGGTTTTTTTCCTTCTCACAAATTCCCCAAAAGTCTTTCAGCGGCATAGTACAATTCTGGTTCAGATGCTTAATCTGAGGCTCCATATACAATTTATCATAGATTAAGGAAAACGATGCACTCTCACGTTTTAGCCACGGATAAAGAAGAGATTCTCTCACCTGCTGTGCGGTATCCTGTGCTGCCTTTTTCAAATTAAATCTTTTCCCGGATGGCTTTTCTTCTTTTCTTTCATCGCCGCACATTTGGACAAATGCTGCATCTTTTTTTAAGTAAAAGCGCGGCCATCGAATAACGCCTGTCTGAATGCTTTTTTCTACATCTTTTTTGGTTCCCAATGTATAGGAAGGTTCCAGTCCGGGCAGCAGTGGATTCCATCGGTATAACTGAACTTCCACAGGTCCCTGCGGTTCTGTATAATGCCATTGATAAAAAATAACATCCACATTTGACCAATGATCCCCTGAGTCTATTGCTGACTTTCCGCAGACAATAACCGGAACATTTCCCTCCTCCAGCTCCAGCGATTCCTTAGACTCCCGGTGCTCATCGCCGCAAAGATAAGCCTTTGTATTTAAATCGCTTAAAAATCTTTTTAAGATCGGACGCTGGCATTCATGGATTCTGTAATAGCTGTGATGGGCAATGGTAATCAGCGGCAAATCCGGACGCTGCCTCTTAACCTTTGAAAGCTCTATCAGGTTTACGATTTCCTTTCGCTTATTATCGCCATTACAGGTAAAAGCTGTATTCAAATGCAAAATTTCGATCTTATCATTCCAGATTTGGGTATGATTATGAATTTCCTTTCCACCATAAATATCCTCTGCCCCATAGAATTCCCGGACGAATTCCTGAAATACCTCAAATGAAGCTTCCAGCTTTGCTTCTTTTCCATTGTAGCAGTCAAAATTACCATCACGCTGGGCTTTCTCATCAATTTCCGCCACCAATTTCTTCTTTCCACGAAAGTCTACAGCGTCATGGTTTCCGGGTACCATAAAAACATCTCTCTTACTGCTCAGACCGAGATTTTTCATTACCTCTTCAAGCTCTTCGATTGTTTTCTCATAGCGTCCTATCCCTGATTTCGGCTTCTTTTCGTACTGATGCAGGTCTCCCGTGATTAGAAGAAAATCCGTTTTACCTCCACAAATTTTCTTTAACTCACTATGAAAAATCGCCGTTGCACTGCTTTCAAAAATATGTAAATCTGATATCTGCAGCCATGAGATCACCTTATCTTTACTCTTGTCCATGGGGAATTCCTTCTCTCGTATACAGGCGCTGCACCGCGCCTATTGAAACAAAACCGCTTCTTTATAATCCAGAATTATTCCTCTGCATCCTCATCCTGGACGTAGACAAACTCCTTCGTATCAAAAAAGTCTTTTACCGAAATACCTAATCCTTCACAAATCTTAATGATGGTTATGATGCCGGGATTTTTTGTAGATCCGTCTACAATATGAAGCAGAGTTGTCAGCGGAACAGCCGACCTATACGACAATACATAATAAGAGATCCCGTGTTTCTTGCACAATTCATTTATTCGATTGGCCACTATCTTTTGTTGATCTTCCATATACCATTACCTCCACTTATGGTACTACTAGTTTACTAAATTATGGTTCTCATTTATTGCCGTAATTGGCAGTAGTAACATATTCGGTAATAGTTTTTTAGTATATATACGCATTTTCTTATACAATTTGGGCTTATGCTCAAACAACCGCCTCTATCAAAGTTTTGTCTCCTACGATGATTTCGTAAACACCGCTCTGCTTTTTCTTATTAAAATTAAAGCTAATCATATACCCTTTGTTCTGGTGATAATCCTCCAAGTACTGGACAAGCTGTTTTTCACCACGGTTGTTGTATTCAGCCCCATGCCAGATTTTCATTTCAATTACATACTGTTCACCCCGGTAATCCACGATTACGTCCGTACGCCGCAGTTCTCTGGTTCTTGACTCAATATAATAATTTCCAGTGCCGTTTATAATCGGTCTTAAGTACAGCAGGAAGTATTTTCTTCCCGCCTCTTCCACAAACGTCTCATCGCTGCCTTGATACAGATCATTGAAATGGATTACAAATCGCTCAAGAATCCTACGCATATTCAAATGACCATCAACGATGAACTGGTCCCTATCCTGCAGCGAGGCTTTGTAAATGTCCTGGCTCTGCATCTCAGAACTGGAAAGATAGAGGTTGTAAAGGCGCATCTCAAAAATTCGGTTAGCAATTGCCACTGCGCCATGTTGATTTTTAATAAAGCCAAACATCGTAGCGTTATCAATAGCCAAATTGTCCGCATTATACACAATACTTTTGCCCGTGAACAGCAAAGATTCAAGCATTGCATTCAACTCAGGATAACTGTCCAGCTTTCCAATCAGGGATTCGAACAGTGTATTTTTTTCAGCCAAAATCATCCTAACCGCCTCGTCAAATCCCTCCTTTGACCATGCTCTGCTTTTTGATCCAAGATAATCCTCTTTGCTGATTTCCTCGTCCATGAGCTTACACAATCTCGATACAAGGAACGGATATCCGGAGGTATAATCGTAAAGCAGTTCAGATATCCTGCTGATATCCATACCTGTATGATAGTCTGACTCATATTCCAAAAGCATTGCTGCGATTTCTTCTTTTGAAAAGCTCATATCAATGTTGAAATCCGCAGCAATATTCCATGGGCTATTTACCTTATGCTTATCATTGGGGCGTATCTTTCTTCTGAGATTTTTCACGTCATATACCCCCGCCAGAATAACAGACTGGAAGGTTGGCTGAACATCACGATCAATATAGTACGCACGGAGCTGTGCAAGGAAATCCAGAAATACCTGATTATTTGCCGCGCTGTCTACCTCATCTATCATCAGAACCATCTGCTTGTCGGAAGCGCTGCAGATATCGCTTAGCACCTCAAAAAGTCTTTGCAGTCTGAAGTTGCGGTTTTCATCCATCACTATTTTATTAAGGCAGGCAACCGCATTTTTTAGTTCTTCCGTCAATAACAGACGGTTCCTTTTTAACAGTCGCAAAAAGGATCTTGCAAACGAAAGTGTAAATGTATTCTCATCCCGAAACTCTCCCGCACCAAAGGTCTGGAAATCCATTGAAACCACATAGTAATCGCTTTGCAAATACCGTCCTAATGCGCGCAGTGTTGTTGTTTTGCCATACTGTCGGGCTCTATTGATTGTAAAATACTTACCGGCATCTATCAGCTTTTTTATTTCTGACAATCTCTGATCTAAGTTTACCATATAATGCTCGTTCGGCTTGCAGTCAGCAGTTACATTAAAATTTTTCGCCATATACACAACTCCTTCCCGGGACCCACGTCTGCTCGGAAAATATCAGTATGTTATAAAAGAGCCAGTTGTAACACCAGCTCTTATCATTTATGTTACTATTTTATTTATGTGTACAAACTGTATACGTATAGGTCGCATACAGACTGCCAACCTCAATATAGCCGCATTTCGTACATCTTTTTGCCTTATATTCTTTTACTGTGCAGCCACCTGTATTATTTGATATATGAAC
This sequence comes from Ruminococcus sp. 5_1_39BFAA, assembly GCF_964240875.1. NCBI lineage: Bacteria > Bacillati > Bacillota > Clostridia > Eubacteriales > Oscillospiraceae > Ruminococcus > Ruminococcus sp. 5_1_39BFAA. The sequence goes on from NZ_CAXSVO010000013.1 coordinate 54,937, forward strand.
ACTATAATAACCATTTACTAAAGTATGATTACATAAAGCATATGTTGAAGCTTCGTCCGTAACAGGAACCTGTGTTCCATCTTCATATATAAATATACAATCCGAAATACTAAAATCATAGCCATCAGAGTTGCTCTCATTTAAAAATGTAGCAAACTCACCCTCATATGTAATTTCTACAGCATCTTCATTTGTTGACCGTAACGGTTCATACGCCAGTATCGTACTCGCACTGGCAAATATAGTAACTATAGTTCCTGCAATAGCAATCCCCTTTTTCAGCATTCCTGTTTTCTTTTCCTTCATCATATAATTTATCCTCCTTTTAATTAATTTCCGCAATCCAGTCAAATTATTTCTCCAAATCATCGACAACGGCTCGTCTGCCGTGGATGCTTCGACCAATAACTTCGCATATCTCTTTTTCTCTTCGACCGTGCAATTCTTTACAGCCTGTGCATCACATATGTATTCGGCTGTCATCTTATAGAGAAGAAAAAGCAGTATTGCAAACGGATTTATCCAATGAATACAAATGATAATAATGCAGATCAATTTCATAAGACTGTCATGGTTTATTTTGTGCTGTTCTTCATGTTTATAAACCATGGGAAAGCAAGGATGTTCCAGACTCCCCTCCGGTACGATGATAGACTGTTTGATAAAGCCGACTGTATAAGGCGTATAAATGTGCTTATTCAACAACAATTCCACAGTCTTTCCATTCACATCTACGCATACCTTTTCCGACTGTGCCAACAGCTTCCGAATAACTATCCTGTACTTTACAATCTGGTAAATTGCAAACGTAATAACGCAGCATAACCATGCCGCCAATAATACTGACACCCATTTAGGTATCCAGATAGAATCTCCCGGCTTCAGAATACTTTTCACTGCCACACTATTATAAAAAGTCCCCTCTACACTCTCATCTCCGGTAAAGCTCAGTGTTGATACAATCACTTCCGGTAAGATAAATTTTATAGCTTGGAACGGACTCAAATAAAAGATCATCCCAATCAACAAAAGGTTCTTTCCCAAGTAAAAATTATACGAATTTCTTTGTACTACCCATAATATCAAGCACAATATAACAGGAATAGAGCCAGCAATTGACATACAAATATACAGCGTCATTATATATCCTCTAGGTATGATAACCGTCCTTTTTGCAATCCATAGGCACCAGAAACTTAATAGAAATATTATAGCCTCAAAATTGCTGACTGACAATTCCTTAATATTAAATTTGAAAAACTTTTGTTAATGCCTCCCGAGTTCGCCTTCGGCGAGGTGCCGAATCTTCCTTTTTCTAAAATTCGCCAAAAGAAGTAGCCTTGCAACATAATCTATGATAGGATAGAGATTAAGTCAAAAAATACTGATATCTACGGAGACATCTGTTATGACACAGAATCAAAATTTCGAATGGAAGCTTTTTTTCAAAGCCGTAATCACAATCGCTCTGCCCATTGCGTTACAAAATCTGCTTTCCACCACTGCAAGCATGGTGGACACCATTATGATCGGAAGCGCAGGCGAACTGGCAGTTGCCGCTGTTGGAATCTGTTCCCAGATCACTTCCCTGTTCTTTTCCTGCTATTTTGGATTTGCCGGAGGTGCGCTTCTGTTCTTCTCACAATACTGGGGTGCAAAAAATATCAAAGGCATCAACCGTACATTTGGGATTTCGCTGCTTTGCATGTTGCTGGTTGCCCTCGCTTTCGGCGGAGTGGCTGTCACGAATCCTGCCTTTTTACTGCGGATTTATACAGATAAAGAAAATATTATCCAGTTGGGAACTCCTTACATTCGGATTGTAGGATTTTCTTACCCTGTTACCGTACTGGTGCTGCTTATGAACTTTCTGCTTCGCTCAACGGAACGGGTTAAGAAGCCTCTGGTCTGCTCAGTTATTGGGCTGGTTGTAAATTTTTGTCTGAACTGGACTTTGATCTACGGGCGCTTCGGTATGCCGAAGATAGGTCCGGCCGGTGCCGCTGTTGGAACATTGGCCTCCAGCCTTGTAAATTTCAGCCTGCTTCTTATTTTTATCCTGCGGGATCAGAAAACCGCCCGCCTTCGCCTTCGTGAAATGTTTGATTGGGGAGATGGTTTTATCGCTATTTATCTGAAAAAATGTCTGCCCATCATCACCAATGAACTGTTCTACGGAATCGGCCAGATGCTGATCAATATTGTCATCGGTCATCAATCAGAAACAGCAATTGCTGCCATGGCTGCGTTCCGTGTGCTAGAAGGCTTTGTCTTCGCATTCTTCGGCGGACTTGCGGATGCCAGCTCCGTTGTTGTGGGAAAAGAAATCGGTGCCGGGAATCATATGAAAGGTTATCGCTCTATGAAAGGCTTTGCCATGCTGTGTCCGGCTATTACCTTCTGCATTTGTGCTGTGGGGTTCATTTTCAACAAACCGCTTCTCGGATTGTTCGGACTGGGTACAGAAGCAATGTTTTATGCAAAATATATGATTTTGATCTTCCTTGTTGCCGGTACTATCCGTACCTGCAACTATATCATGAATAGCTGCTATCGCGCCGGAGGAGACCCTGTTTTCGGCACTGTGCTGGAAATCATCTGCCTCTTTACCATCAGTGTTCCTGCCACCTGGATTGCAGGTATGGTGCTCCGTCTTCCGTTCTTAGCTGTCTTTTCTTTTATTTATACGGATGAACTAATACGTCTCGTATTTGAGCTTTGGTATACACGAAGCGGCAAATGGATCAAGCCAGTTACAGCGGAAGGACAGGCAACCTTGGAGGAATTTCGGAAAGAGCTGAGAAGAAGTTGAGAAAAACTGCCGTTTATCCTTTTTGCAGAAAGGGTAAGCGGCAGTTTACTTATAATCTCCCGCCTGCAAATTTCCGACTGCTGCACCATTTCCTATTCGTGAATAGTATCGTTCGAGTTATAAGTCATTTTATCATTTATTCTGAATATTTTCAACATTATATCTATATTCAAAAAATTTCGTCAGTTTTACTAGTACCATATTCTGGACCTTCATTACCCAGTCCCTTGTTACGGTGTCCTTAAAATTCTCACAAAGCTACCGCAAGCACAATCTTATGCCTGTCGCTATATCAGGAATAGCTCCTGCCATACTATAAAAAGCCTGCCATTTATCCCATTCCAGGACAAACGGCAGGTTTCGTTATAATCACCAGCACTGATTTCCATAGTCACACAACTGCTTCTATTAGTGTTTTATCTCCAACAACGATTTCATAAACGCCAATCTGTTTTTTCTTGTTAAAGTTAAAACTAATCATATATCCTTTATTCTGATGATAATCATCCAGATACTGAACAAGCTGCTTTTCCCCACGATTGTTGTACTCCGCACCATGCCAGATTTTCATTTCAATTACATACTGTTCGCCCCGATAATCTACAATCACGTCTGTTCGCCGTAGCTCTCTGGTACGAGACTCAATATAATAGTTCCCTGTACCATTAATAATCGGTCTCAAATACAGCAAAAAGTATTTTCTTCCCTCATCTTCCAGAAACGTTTCATCACTGTCCTGATACAGATCATTGAAATGAAGCACAAACCGCTCAAGAATCAAACGCATATTCAAATGACCATTAATAATGAACTGGCTCTTATCCTGCAGCGATGCCTTATAAATCTCCTGGTTCTGCATCTCAGAGCTGGAAAGATAAAAGTTGTAAAGCCTCATCTCAAAAATCCGGTTGGCAATTACCACTGTACCATGCTGATTTTTGATAAATCCAAACATTGTTGCATTATCTATAGCTATGTTATCAGCATTATACACAATGCTTTTTCCAGTGAAAAGCAAAGACTCAAGCATAGTATTCAGCTCAGGATAATTTTCCAGCTTCCCGATCAGAGATTCGAACAATGTATTTTTTTCAGTCAAAATCAGCTTAATCGCCTCGTCAAATCCCTGCTTTGTCCATGCTCTGCTTTTTGATCCAAGATAGTCCGTTCTGCTGATTTCTTCATCCATGAGCTTACATAATCTGGATACAAGGAATGGGTATCCAGAGGTGTAATCATAAATCAGCTCAGCCATCCCGTTGATATTCATGCCCGTATGATAATCTGCCTCATATTCCTGAAGCATACCTGCAATTTCCTCTTTGTAAAAATCCTGTGCGTGCAGGTGTACTTACGGATATATCGCTGTAACCTTCCCCGGCCTCCGCGTTGGACAGGATCAGCCAATTCCCTTGGCTCCGCAGCAGTCCCAGTACTATGCCGTGATAAAAGTTCTCCTTCATACTCGTCCGCACTACCGTGTCCCTCACGCTAATCGAATCCCACAGATAGTCATGCAGCATATCCTGAATGGTCGATACGTCTCCAGCGGGAAAAGCTGCGCAGAAGCGATTAATTCTCGTAGAATCTGCAAGGGTTGTCTCTTTGAACCACTCCTGTATCTGCAATACAAAAACTTCCCGCACTTCCCGGTTGGGAATCACCAGTTTATAGCTACCTTTTACCGCCCTGCCTGTCCGTGTCAGATAGCCTGTGGTAAAGAGGACGCTCCACAAATTTGCAATGCTGGCGTCCAGTTCGTTATAGGTCAGATCCAAACGGATTGCTTTTTCGATCGCCTCTCCTGCAATCAGGCGCTCGATTTCATTCTGTGTGGTTTTATCCGCTTTATCGATAAAACGCTTCACCAGATCATTCCCGCTGGTGTTGATCCAAAAGGCTTCCGGTTCTGCGTAAGGGTCTGCCAGCAGCTTTTTCGTATACTTAATCACGTCCCACGGGCAGTAAATGTTTACGCTGCCAAAACGGTATCCATCATACCATTCTTTTATAGTAGCAGCTTTTTCTTTTAAGCCATAGTCTTCCAGAAGCCCTTGTACTTCTGAATCTGTGAACCCAAAATGTTCGTCATGGTCTACATCCACAATCGAATTTACATCAAAATTATTCAATCCTGTGAAAATGCTCTCTTTTGAAACACGCAGACAGCCCGTCAAGACAGCAAATTGCAGAAATTCATTGGTTTTTAGTGCTTGCCCGAATAATCCGCGAATCAATAATACCATTTCGTCATAATATTTGTGCTGGAATGCTTTGTCTAATGGTACGTCATATTCATCGTCCTTCGTTTCTTCTTCTTTTAGAAAACGTTCAAAAGAACGTCTATCATATTCTGTAATCCTTTCACTTTTTATCAGAAACTTCAGCCTTAATACCTCTGCGCGGATAATTCTGCATAAAGCTCCATACGCTTCTTCAAAACTCAGTCCATCCACACCTTTTAATGATATGAATACAACAGGGAACTTTCCCATATATTCTTCACACAGCGCCGTCTCCTGTGAAATTTCCAGGCCATCAAACAGTGTCTTGTCCGTCCCAATCTCAAAAAACATTTCAGCATAGTCATGTTCAGTGTTTTTCCGAAACGGCGCGGACGAGTGAACAGGTTAACCTCACCCCAATTGTTCAACAAATCGCGGATGATGCCTGTTTTGTCTATATAATAGAAATCTTCCCTGCGAAATTTTCCAAAATCATCAATGCCGACAGGCAGCTTCTTTTTCTGCATATGGCTCATCCTCCTTTCCCGGCTGGTACGGTTTTTTCTGCACCATTCCAACTTTATTTTACCTCACTGACAGGTGAATAGCAAGCCGATCCCTGAGACTTTTTCGTTGTGACACCGCTGCGTTATCAAAGGAGAAAGTCGGGCATTGTTGCTCTATCAGCGCATAATAAAAGGGTCTGGCACATGCCAGACCCTCACAAAAGACCCTCGAAGAGATTGTAAAACTCTCAAGAACTTTGATCATCCTCATTTTTATCCCAAAAATCCCTTCGGTAAATGCCCTCCTCATTCATTTACAGAGAGGATTTTATTTCGTCAAAAAGATATGTTCTCAAAAAAATCTGATCTATATTCTTTATCAGTGGTTTCCAGATGATACTTTAGTTCTTCCACCTCATCCCGAAATCGACTGACCTTTTTAGGCGGAACCGTAATATATATTTCTTCCAGATTCAATTTGGGTTTTACTTGAAACGCCTCTGGAATGCTACGCTTCTTTATTGTTTCCATTATAAATATCCTCCTAAGATATAACCTATAATATCACTCATTGTAAATGTATGGCACTCAAAAATCAAGAACTTTTTCGCTTTAGCACATAAATTTATTAAAATGGCATTTTCTTTTTACCCTATTTTAATATTCCTATGCTGCACCGAATACTTTTTTTAAATTTAAGCATTCTCCCAAGCTCTGGAGCTGACTGCAAAATTCAAGTTCGTTGTCTTTCCATCATCAGAAATACCGCACAGTTTCCTGAACTCTAAGAATTTCTCATGATTCTTTCTTTCATATTCAAGGTATTCCCGACAACAATCTTTAAAATAATTCATATATTTCTGTTCCATTGAATCATTCAGATGAATGGATAAAGATTTTCCATCTAATATCCTTACTGCACTCCCAGTCTCCTGTTCTGTTTTTTCTTTTGCCGCAGTTTTTTCTGTATAGGACGGATATTTTTCCGAAAGGCTTGCCACGCCTTTTACAAAAGACTCCGTTTCAGTATTCTGGCAACAGTTTTTCCAGTTTCTCCACATTTCAAACAATTTCTTCTGTTCAGCAGAAATATCTTCAAACATACAGCACATAGTTTTTGCCACAAACATTGCTCTTAAATAGAGAGTACACCTTAAGCGCTTGTCATCCTCATCATCCGGAGCATAATGGAAGCCAGAGAAATACATATCCGGTGGCAAACGCAGGGTGATGATTGTCATAATGTCTGAATACGCTTCCCAGAATAAATCCATGTAACAGTTACATTTTTCAGTCAGCTCTCCATTCGCGAGAATCCTTAATATATTCCCCTGAATCCTCTCGCTAAGCTGCCTTATTCTTCTCATCCAGGCGGAATATTCTTCATATGTTTCCCACCCTTTTCCATCATCCAGGCAATCCCCATAATCCTTAATGTCTTTTTTCTGAGTCTCATAAAATTGTTTTGCAAATTCATTTACATAATATTCCGAAATATTCCTGCTGTAAAAAATGCGGTCGCCCTCCTCTTTCTCACGCAGATATCTCACGCTTCTCTCTACCATCTCAGCAAAGAAAAATTTCTCCAGACGCTTTCTGTCTTTCGCCGAAATCTCTTTACATTTGCCAATCAGCTCATTTTCCACGCTGTAGAGAAGTATTATCTGGAAAGCCCTGGCTCTCTCCTTTCGCTTTCTTAAAGCCCCCGGCAGCACATGGAAAATTTCGTGCAGCAACAACAGCCGCATGTAAGAAATATCAGCGATCTGATATCCAGGAATCCTGATAATTCCCACCTTTCCCCGCCTCTCCATTGTGGAAAACAGCAATAACGCTTCTGCGCAGCTATTAAGCGTCGGGTAAACACAGAAGGCGTATTCATTCTCATCCTGATGCTGAAATAATTTTGCCACTGCATTCAGGGTTTTCGAATAGTATGCACATAATTTTGGCGCTGCATACCGGATCCCTACGTCGATAGGTGCAGTCTGAAGCAGAATACGATCCGCACCATTTGTAGAATGGATGATCGCCTCCAAACTCAACAACTGATTCTTCAACATCCTGACGGATAATTCCCTTTGTATCTTCTGGTACTGTTTCATCAATACATGCCTTTACACGATCTACAAAATAACGGATCACCAAAGGAAAAGCCGGCGATACGATCTGCCTTACATAGGAAAGCATTTCTGTTTCCTCAATCTTATAACACGCCCGGTGCATCTTCATCAAACAGTTACAGTAAAACTTTAAAGTCTCTTCAGCGCAGCTATCGCACTTTGTCCTGAGCTCCTCCAGGGTTTTCAATTCCTCCTGAAATTTCTGTCTACTCATTTCTCTTCCCCGCCTTTACCAGGATTTCTGTTTTTATTTTGTAAAAAGCCCTCTTATAGAGATCATTTCCATGAGTTAAAAGCTTATTCTTTCCGTAAAGGTTAAACAAATCAATAATTTTCACATTCTGGACCGAAATGATAACATCATCACTTCCCAAAATACCATATCTGATACAATTTGATGCGCCGCTTTCGCGTTCCAGTTCTGCAATAAAAGCATCTACCTCACTCCATCTTTTTACTATTCCGCTTAGCAGGCACGAAACCGTTTCTTCCGCCATTCCATCACTGTCATTCGGCAAATTATCCAATATCTCCTGCCTGACAGAAAGAATGGAATAGCACTTTTGCACACCATTTTCTTTGTCACAAGACATAATAATTTCAGGATATCCTTGCTCTATATCATTATATCCCTGGATATAACTATTACTCCTCATACAAATAACAAGATCGCTGCTGTCAAACGTAAAATAGCAGCTTGCCGTATATTTTTCCTCAATCTTTCCTGAAATCTCCTGCAGTTTATCCGAACTTTTTTTCAGCCTGACACACGAAATAAACAGAAATGGTTTTTTCTCTTCTCTCCAGAAATCCTCATCATCCTTCCACCTCATACCAGCAATATTAAAATAATCGCAGGTTTCATAAAAACCATCCACGATTTTGACCTGCATGGGTGCACTGAGAACACTTTTTCCTTCTTCATCGGGAGCTTTTATGATATCCAATGCATCGAAATAGCCCACTGAACTATATTCCGCGGAAACCATTTCCGTGTTTTCCGTCAAAAAACTGTTTTTAAACATAAAACATCTTATCATCTGTCTATTCCCCTCAAATATACAGTATTCTATAAAGATAACCGATAAAATCAACGCTTGAATACGGCCCTATATTTTCCGTTATTTTTCTCATATTTTCCCATCCAGACTTATTTGTCCCTTCTGTTGTCTCAATCATCCAGGATCCCAAAATCGGCAGCATTTTTTCTTTAAGATCCTGCGGCTCCTTTATACCTTGATATCGACATGAACGTATAAAATTCTGCGGTACTTTTTGATAAATCTCACCGGAATCAACCAAATTCTTATACCACAGAAAAAGAAAGCTCTCCAGATACGTCATTACGGTCATTTCCCGCAATGTCTCGTCCGTTATAATTTCATTCACAATACATTCAAAAAAACTGTACTTCTGTTCAAGTTTTTTGGGAACCAGAGAATGAAAAAAGGCGCTCAGATAAATGAGTATCTTTTCTAATATATGCGTCTTTTCCTCTTCCTGTGCTTCCAGATATTTCTTTTGGATACAGTCTATATTTTCGTAAAAAACAGAATATGCTAACTGTTCCTCTCCCGGATTATTGCACAAATATTCGGCGACAAACAGCATATTGTGGTACAGATAATAATAGGTTTCCTGATTATTACTATCCCCTTTAAACTGCTCAGAAAAAGGAATCAAAAGCAGTTCCTGAATAATCTCAAATTTTTCAGCCAGAGTCTCGTCTCCGTTTAAAATATTGTAGATATGGTAGACGATTCTGTTTTTCTCCTGCTCTTTCGTACTCTGGTATCCATGTATTTCTTCGTTTATGCCCAAACTAAGCCCGCACAGTGATTGATATTGTTTTTGTTCTATGTTTATAATTACCCTATAGCATTCTTCCTGTGATGTGGACTTAATACAAATTATTATGAGAAGCGCCTGCAGTAAGCAGGAATAGCAAGCCCAGACATAAAATGGAATGTATTCTCTCAAATAAAAGGCAATGGTCATAAACAATACCACACCCCCATTTATGGCCATTAAAGCAGGAAGAAACCACGAGCCGAATGTATAACCAATGATTTTTCTGTTGGAAATCCCATAATTCCTATATCCCAGGGCGCCATAATAAAATATGATAAAGGAAGCTAAAATGGTAAACAATGTCCATACGGAACCGCCCAGAAAATCAGCCCTTTCCTGCATTTTCGGGAACACTTCCGTCTCGCATTTTCCAAATATCCTAAGTAAAAGAATAAATCCCTGTTTCAGCCATTTCCTTCCCAATATCCCAGTCATAATAACGATAAACGTTGTCACTCCGATGATCCAAATGTATTTTTTGTTCAACCTTACTTCGAATTCCCGCTCTTCTGTTCTATACCTGACTCTTCCATGTTTTCCTGGTTTTTGCCCCATGGTTTTCCTTTTAAACTCCCCACTATATTGTCAATGTCCGCAAAATGCTTGAAAAATCTGTGAGATCTGCTGCCGAATAAAGCTTGATTCTGTCTTTCTGAACAGATATGACATGACTTTAATATTGCTCAAATTCTTAAACATCATATCATAAGACCCGAAAAAATACTTACCAATTTTAAATTTCTTTTTTGTATACAACCTCCAGTACCAAATTTAGTAGTACAGAGATATATAAGGAGCCACTATATCTTGGAACTACTACTCAAATCATATCAATTTGGCAAATAACTTTTCTGATTTGCAGTTGTATCGTTTCTTCTATTTCCAAACAAATCCTAAACAAGACATCTGATTTTCAAACAACATATTTGCTCAAAAAATTTACTGAGCAATACATAAAACTCCAGGATTAACTTCAGCCTTGTTGCATCATGACTAAAGGTGTGTGAAAGGTGTTGAATAATCTATATATCGTGGATTGTTCTGTAATTATGATTTTTTTGTAATGATATTTCTATTTTACGGCAAATTTAGGCTAGGCGAATGTCTGGTGGGAATTTTCAGTTGGATTGTGATGGGGTATGGTGACAGGAATTATCATCCGTATTGGCTGGAAAATGAGGTTTAGGGTACAGGTCTGGGAATAGTGACAAAAATATTTTCAAATGAAATGGAAAAAGCGCAGAGATTGAAATCGGCAGAAAAAGAGATCGGAAATTGTGCAAGATATATAAAATGCGTTTAAAAATCGAACGATAATTTTGTCAATTTATCCCAAATGCAAAGGATGAATATAACAGGTCTACCCGAAACGGTAAATAATGAAAACCAAGAAAAACATAGAGAGAAATGTTCATTATTTTCATGTTTTTATAGTTTTTTTATGACACTGAAACATGTCGGGTAGACTTGGGTAGGATGAAGCTAAGTGGTTGTTTGTGATGAGAAAAGCACAATTGGAGTAGCATATGAGAGAAGGACATAACAATACCCACTGATTTTATTGGATGAATACAGGTTTGATGATACAACCACACTGCGGAGGAATGGATTCGGCAGTATGGTTTTAGATAGAACGGTGTGGATAACCACACTGAAATGATATAGTACATACACGCGACATTTTCCAACGCGACTGAGCGGAGGAATGATAATTGACTTACAAATATTTTAAGCATTTAGAAACGAAATCTTTCATAAATTGCGAAAAATGGTTCCGGTTTATCTTGGTTAGGGAGGGAGAAGCAAATGAGTACAACAGTATATAACAAATCCTTTAAACGTACTGTGGACAAGTCTGCTATCCCGATTTGTAATATCATGGGCGTAGACATTGCGGCTATTGATATGGATTGGCTGGTTGATTATCTCAACAATAATGTGCAGAACCTTTCTGGAGACTACGTATGCGTGTCAAATGTACACACAACTGTGACGGCATATGAGAATGAGGGATATCGTAAGATACAAAACGGCGGAATATTGGCAATTCCAGATGGCGGTCCTCTTTCTTCAGTCGGCCAGAAACGTGGATTTAAAAACATGAAACGTACAACAGGGCCGAGTCTAATGGGAGAGATTTTCAAAATCTCCGCTGCCAAAGGATATCGGCATTATTTTTATGGATCTACGGATGAAACTTTGGAGAAGTTGTACAGGACCCTGATGGATGCTTACCCTGGCATCCAGATTGCAGGGATGTATAGCCCACCTTTCCGTCCAATGACAGAGGATGAGGATAGGGCAGTTGTGGAACGGATCAATGAGACAAAACCGGATTTCGTGTGGGTCGGACTTGGAGCACATAGCCTCATGTTCATAAAAAATCTTTGCGTAATCATCCGCAGGAACTTTTGCCACTTCACCTGTACCAGGGGCTTGAACATACAAAGTTTCTTTGCAATTATTCCACTGATATTCTTCTTTATCTCGAAAACAAGCGTTTATTACTTTTGTCCTATGTTCCCTCTCAATGCTGTTCACAAATTCTTTCCAAATCAGCGGACTGGAAACACCATGGCAGATAATATCACAGGTGAATAAATTCTCATACTCTTTAAGAAGATAGTGTCGCAGACCAGCCACCTGACAAGGTGTTCCTGAAAACAATACTTTTTTCCCCGATTTCAAGTCTATTTTTACTTGAATAAAAGTATCTCCCATTCTGCTTTGCAGATACTTTGAACCTCGTAATCTGTCAACATCTGCAATTGTATCTATACGTATGTGGCTAACAGTCATATCACCTTGATTTAAAGAAGCCCCATACACAATACCACCGTTTCGGATTATTTCCTCTGCGATAGCAGAAAAAGCTCCTCCAGATGTACTTCGACTTCGAATCCTGTCATCTTTATGTTTAAATGCGAAACACTGTTTTTCCATCTATCCATCCTCACAAATCAGTCTAAAATAAACTCTGAGAGTTTCTTTCCCCATTGTTTATAATCGAAGTGGTCTCTGGCGTTTTCTATTGCCTTCTGGCTCATGCATATACGTTTTTCTTCGGGTATCGAAATAGCAGTTCTGATTGCATCCGCACATGCGTCCGAACTTGCTCCCTCAAAAATTATACTGTCGACTAAGTGGTGTAAATACGAATCTGTATAATCCCCAACTCGTGAACAGACTGGAATAATTCCATAATTCATCATCTCCGGAACCTTGCTCGGAAAGTTAGACCGTGTAAACTGATTTGTTTCTCTCGCAAGCAACAAATAGTCTGAAACGTAATACAGATTTATCAGATCCTCATACTCCATCCATCCGTGTATATGCAAACACTCCTCATATTCATCTAAGATATACTGTTTTTCTCCTAGGAGCTTTCTTGCCTTTTCTTCTGTTAAGCTCGTAATGTGGAAATCAAAACAGCTCCTATCTTGATCCGAAAGTTTCTCTACTGCAAAAAGCATATTCCTGATAGCATCTTTTTGCGTATCTGCACCAGCATAGATAAAAACCTGCTTTTCAAAAGATTTTCTCTCTCCACTGATTTTTCTCTGTGCGTTTATCATCGGCGGCAGCAAAAATGTATCACAATCACATTCAGTAAAATGTGAGCATAAATTCTCACTTATTGCCACTACTTTCTTCCACTTTGGTATCATTCTGTTAAAGACGTATTTCCAAAGCAAGTAATTCGGATCGATATGTTTCCACCTGAACTGTTGCTTTGTCGGCCATTCAACAACGCATGCAGTGATATGGCCTTTTTCAAGCCAGTTCATCTTGTTTGCGATAGAATGAAATAGGCTGACATAGCCTCCATACAAGATTAGATAATCATCTTTCCGGATGTGATAATTTCGTAATTCTCTGCACATCTGACTGCCGAAAAAGATATGGCCCTCTATTTTTGCCGGAAGTCGCTTACTTCTTGCAATATTTACGCATAAAACGCCTTCCACCTTTTCTATACTTGTATTGGATGACTTTGATCTTCCAATCGCTATGACCTCGAATCCCTCTTCAACAAGCGATAGTGCCATATGAAAAATATAATTCGAATTCGCATCTCCACGAGGTAATTGGCTGTGCGTACAAATAAATATTCTTTCTTTCATAGGGCCTCCTCTCTCTTACATCATTAAGCACTCATCAATGTACTCTAACGATTGTTGCCGAAGAATATCAATCTTCCTGTTAATTGTAGAATAATCTATTTCGCTCTGATAATATGAAATAATGTTTGAACATCCGTCTATATTTCTATCCAGAAGATCAAACTGCTCGATTATCCGAAATACTTTTTCCTTGTATGCAGCAGTTACAAATTGCTTATTCAATGCAATTGACAGAACTGTTCCATGGAATGTATCTGTAACAACAAAATCGGCACTTTCGAGCAACCCAAGGAACTCAAAAGGATCTGCCGGAATTGATTCATCAGCCCATTTAAAATTCTGTCCAACAACAATTATTCTTTTACCATACTTTTCTGCCAGATCTTGTACAGCCTTCAGTGTCTCTGGCTTGAACGTATATGTATAGCAGAGGATATAATTGCTGTATTTATTTTGTTTTCTCGCAAGCTGATGCAAATCGACTAACAACGTAGGATCAATACAATACACGGGTTCTGTGCCCAACAGAGGAAGATACGCATTAAAAGTTGATACATCTCTAACTGAAACCCTATCAAACTTCTTTAGTCCTTCTTCAATGAAAGCGTACTTACTTAACTGCTCTGTCTTTGCGGAATTTGAGCTCACCGCATATGTGACCAATCGCCTTGTTTTTAGTCCATTGCCCCAGAAAGAAGGGCGAGGCTTCATGGTGATATTGTTTACTTCCCACATTTCATCACTGCCCACAACTACTAGGTCAAACTGCTCCCGCATAGAACTTACTTTGAAATTTTTCCAGCTTTTCAGGTATCCAGCCGCCAATTTTCCCTTAAATTTTGCTTTCCTCGGATTATAAGAAATCAACGAGGTTATTCTCCATTTCTCATAGAGCAGTGAAGAATCCTTTATCATTCGCACCTGTGTGTTGCACTTTCTTTGAATCACAGTCTGAAGACAGTACGCCTGCAGAAAAGACCCGTAATTGACTGCATCAAATACAGTCAGTATTCCGATTTTCATTACTCCCTACCTTTCAGCTCAGAGAGCAAATTCTTTGCTGTTCTTTCGATATTGTAGCCTTTTTCCGTAATTGTTTCCCTGATATCTTTTCTGGAAAAGTGTCCTAATTCATCTACAATATTTTCGGCCCATTTCTTTGATCCCATTGACAGCGGATAGAATCTTACATTTCCAGAAATATCAGCTTCCTTCGTAATAGTATCTGCAACAAAACAGGGCAGACCAGCGGCCTGTGCCTCTACCATTACAACGGGAAGTCCCTCAAACAAACTCGGAAGCAGAAAGGCATCCATTGCTTGATACAACTCATTTGCATCTTTCCGTGTTCCCCAAAATTTAACAGAGCGTTCAAGGCCATATTCGGAAACTCTCTGTCTAACTGCAGATTCATCTTCTCCCGATCCAATTAGAATCAGAATAGCATTATCCATCAGTTTTTGTATTTCATTGAATACATCAATCAGAAACAAATGGTTTTTCTGAAAATGGAATCTACCCACATGACCAAATATGAACTTATCCTCCGCTTTGAGTGAAGTGCGTATTTTGCACCTGATTTCCTCTTGTACAGAAAATCTATCAACATCCACTGCATTGGGAATCACTTTGATTCGCCCTTTTTTTATAATATCCTTCGGATAACTCCAATCCGCTGCAAGCTCCGAACAAGCCCAATAATCAGTCACATAAAATCTTAACAACCAGGAATTAACCTTATGCCGAATCAGTCTCGACGCACCGCCGCCCATATTCAAGGAATTGTGGGCGTGAATAATCCTTCTATGTATCCCATACTTTTTTGCTAGCTTTAAGATATCGATATTTCCAAACATACAGTCGTTCAGCCATACTGCAGAATACTCCTTCGCATGAGCATTCATAAAATTATTCAGTGCTTTCCGATATGCAAACAAGTGTTTTTTCCTATTCGGCAATGCAAAAACCTGACTGCCTCTTTCACGCACTTTGTCTCCAATCGAAATATCCTCGTACGTATTGATGAAATCAAATTGAATCTGATTTGTTGGTATATGTGAAACGTAGTTCCACAACACCGCCTCAACTCCACCAACGGTATCTGTTGCTCCCCAAATTAAAATCTTAATCATGTAACGTCCTCATATACTTTATCCAATAGTCTCAAATGTTTCTCCAAAGAGTATCTCTCTTTCATGATCTTCATTGAAACGGCGGCAGCTTTTTTTCTAGTTTGATCATTCTTCAGCAATTCTGTAATGGCACTCGCCATGGTATCGATATCACCAGGATTACAGCACATTCCATTCTCCCCTGAATGTACAATTTTGGGGATTCCGCCAACATTTGTACTGACAACCGGCAGGCCGTATCCCATTGCATCTAAGACAGACATCGGCATTCCTTCATTGTAGGAGGGCAAGAAAAATACATCAGCCTCTCGCAACACTAGATCTTTCTCTGCCCCTCTGACCCATCCCGGAAACTTCACATTTGCTGTTATCTTTGTCTCTTCAATCATTTTTCTGATTTTGTCTTCATCTGTCTTGCTGCCTGCACCGCATAAAACAAATTTGACATCCGGAACAGCAGCAGACACCTTCTCAATTACCTTAGGAATATCAAAGCATCCTTTTCTCTGACCTAGCTCTCCCAAGAATAACACACTGTTATTACAGGCCCTCAAAACTCTCTCTTCATATGCTTGTTCATTTAAGACGCTATAATTTTCGATTATCACAATTTTATTAGCATCAACCACACTACTCAAACGTTCTTTCCACTCTTCCGACAATGCTATCAATACACTGCATTTATCATATACCTTCCGAATAAGCTCTTTTTTTCTATCTCCCGCATTTTTGTAAAACGAGTCAAAATCTGCTCCATGGATGTGGTTCACAATCGGTACGCCAGACCAAGATGCCATATAGATAAATGGAAGTTTTCTGTAAAATGACGGACCAAAAGATGAATGGATATGTACAAGCTCCGGTCTATCCACAATGAGAACTTTTACAAAATGGAAATAGCCGCATATAGCCTTTAGAATTTTTGTAAACTTTCCGCCGTCTATATAAGACTCGACGTAAATAATCTGATAATCCTTCTCCAATTGGGATCCTCGATATCCGTTCACTACAGCGGCAATGCCACCCTTAACTTTTGGATTCTGAACTACCATACATACTTTTTTCATATATTAACCTTCTAATTTCTATTAATTAAAATACCGCTCTCTACTGATACGCAAACAAAAAATCACAACTTTCCCACACCTTTTTCAATAGAAGTACCTCGTTCAGCACACTTTAACAAGAAAGCAAACTGCTATATGTGTATGAGATAAAAAGGAACGAGCCCAAGCCAGCTAATCTTCTGAATGCTTCTATCTAACTTCTTCTCAATTATTTTCTCTGTTCATCAATCTAGATGTATGTTCTATTAGCTCCTTTTCCGAAAACCGCATTTTAATTTTTTTAGCAGGCACACCTCCGTAAATTGCATATGGCTCAACACTCTGTGTTACAACCGCACCTGCAGCCAAAACAGCACCTTCACCAACAATAACTCCCTTTAGGATTGTCACATTGGACGCAATCCAGACACCATCCTCAATAATCACATCCGCATCGTGCTCAGGCAGTTTTTCATCATCGCTAACATCAATGATGTGTTTTCCTACTACATCAACCCTGTGGTCGCCGGTAATAATCGTCACATTTGGACCCATTAAAACTTTCTTGCCAATGCATATTTTTGCACGGGTTGTCCAGAACAGGCAATGTGGACCAATCTGCGAGTCATCTCCCACATATATATTCTGTCCGCCCTTGATATCACAATCATAGGCAATCCGAACGTTTTTTCCACATTCTGCAAAGGATGCTTTCAAACCGGGAACAATAAAAGCTTTATTAAAACCTTTATACAAAATCTCTATGACTCTATAAATCAAACGTGCAAGTGACTTTGTAGCTCCACATCTCATTCCATTCACTTCCCCCTCACCATAGCATTCCAAATAAACTTCGTGTTCGTGTGCCAGTATCTCCCAAACAGTCTCCTTGGATCTTGCAGAAGTCTATACACCCATTCCAGGTTACTCTTCTGCATCCACTCTGGTGCTCGATCGATATTTCCGGCGTGATAGTCAAAACCAGCGCCGACGCCAACCATTAGTCCGCTCACTCGTCCCTGATGTGCTGCCATCCACTTCTCCTGTTTTGGTGCTCCAAGACCGACCCAAACGAAATCAGGTTCAGTCTCATTTATTCGCTCAACAATCGCCTTATCCTCATCATCTGTCATAGGCCGGAAAGGAGGGCTATACATTCCCGCAATCTGAATACCGGGATACGTCTCTTTTAATACCAAATACAACTTTTCCAGAGTCTCATCTGTTGAACCGTAAAAATAATGCCGATACCCTTTTGAGACAGAAATCTTGAAAATCTCTCCCATCAGGCTCGGCCCTGTAGTACGCTTCATGTTCTTGCACCCACGCTTCTGACCGACTGAGGAAAGAGGACCACCATCCGGTATTGCTAATATTCCACCGTTTTGTACCTTGCAGTACTCCTCATCTTCATACGCCGTCACTGTGGTATGCACATTAGACACACATATGTAATCACCGGATAATTTGCTTATATTTTCATTTAGAAAATTAAGCAGCCACTTCATATCAATAGCTGCAATATTCACACCCAAGATATTACAAGAAGGGATTTCGTTCTTGTTCACTATCCGCTGGTAATTTTCGTTATATGCTGATGTGTTCATATGCTGATCCCTCCTTTATTTGCTTAATAAAACCTATTTTCAATCCCTGCCGAACAGATCCCTTATGAATACTTTCTCTTTCACATCGTCTAAGCACTTGTCGTGCCCGCAACCGCAATTTGAATCTGCTTTTCCATTTAGTTTTCCTCTCTTCCCCGATATAACTCGGATAGTCTAAATCAATAAATCTATATAAAACGCTATGGCAATAACTTCTATTTCACTTTCAAATGATTTCCGTAACAAATTCCTTCTATATAAATGTAGCCTTCATACTTCACTAAAACCCTATAGCTAAACCTGGTACAGCACATTTTCTTATTAAACTGATAATTTCATCTGAACCCGCTTTTCTTTACATATCCCATCAACACAAACCCCAAATTCAATGTTCATCCAAAGTTCTGTGTAAAAATGTAATTATCAGCTTCCGCAACTTACGACCTGAATTTTCGTTTGCAAAATAGCTTCAACTTATTTATCAGCGTCAACTGAAAACCCTACGGTTCATGCTAAATATCGCGTAAAAATGTAATTATCAGTATCCGCAAGCCTCAACCCGAAATTTCGTTTGCTAAATAGCTTTTTCGCAATGTCCAATTCATTTATCAGCCTTAACTCAAATTTCAATGTTCACCCAAAGTTTCGTGTAAAAATGTAATTATCGGCACCGGCAATCGTCTGCAATAAGTTTCGTTTGTATAATAGAATTTGACTGCCAGCGCCAATGATAATTTTTGTCACCATACCCCATCAGAACTAAACTGAAAATTCCCGTCAGACATTCTCTCACCCGAAACTCCCCCAAAACCAACAATATCGTTACCAAAAAGTTCACACTCCCACAGTAATCCCCATCCCTCTTCGGTTCCTTACGCTCTCCAGGCATAAAAAGGCCGCTGGACACTACTCCAACGGCCTACAATCAAACTACCAAAACCATATTTCCAGATACCCACTCCTACTATTTTTTATCCCTTCACCCCTTCCGCCTTCTCTCTGTACGTCGATACTGCACTTTCTTGTTATTAACCTTCCATAAAGCATCCAGAAATTCCACCGTGCCGTCCTCTCTGCATCTGCGATAGCCTAAGAAGCTCCCCAACGTCCGGTCATTGCCATAACTTTTGAGGCGCACACCGAAATTTGTATTGTATTCAATCTCATCTCCTCTGACCGTGCCGCTTTGGATGAAAGCGGCGTAGATGCCTCTCTCGAACCGCAGAAAATCCGGTGCCTGTGCAATCTTCTCCGGTGTCACCTTGATATGTCCGGCATTGACGGCGCTGCGAACGCCTGCTTTTGCCTTGCCGCTTATATCACGGAACATTGTTCCCTGAACATCCTGACCGTTGATATTCATCTTCATACCGGCGGGATTGACCTCCGGCAGCTCCCTGAGACACTGGATGAAAAAGTCATAATTCTTTTTCATAACGGCTACTGCGCTCTGTTCCGCTTCCAACGTATCCCTTTCATGCCGATAATCTTCTAATCGCAGACGCAGATCGTTGGACTGCTCCCTATCCCCTGTCCTTGCCGCCTGCCTTTCAAGGTTCCCCTGTAAAGTCTCTTCCAGTTCCCTGATCTGATCCTCCAAAACCTTAATTCGCTGATCAGATTGGCTGTTCACGCCCAGACGTCTGTTCATGGACTGGTACGCACGCCTGAACTCGTCTTCTACCCAGGCATTTTTGCCGTTATTCACAAGGTCGCGTTTCAGCCAGTAAAGCATCTCCATGAAACTCTGCTCCAAAGCACACTCCCGGAGGACGGTTGAGGGGCAGGTGCTTTCTGCGGGATCCTGCTTTTGACGGCAATAACGATATTTCCGTTTGCATCTCCAGACAGGGTAAGCATAAATGTATTTTTCCAGTTGAACTGCCGGGTCAAAACCCTCGCTGCGCTCATCGCGGTAGCCGCCTGCAACTGCGGAATAAGTCATACGAAAGAATTCTTCCCCACACTCTTTTCCATCCGTAACTGCCCCGCAGATCAGATTGAAAAATGGAGAACCCTTTGGACCTTCTTTGGCCTTTTCCCCATCCTTTGTCTTTTTTACTCTTCCGCTGCAAAGAATCGCCTGAACCTTATCCCAGGTTAAACGGTCAATAATACCAGTATGATGGTTTTTCACATAATATTTGGGGGCTTCGCCATTGTTTTTGACAGAACGGTGCGTGAGAAAATCTCTGGTGATCGTCTTCTGCATTTCAAGGTCACCCACGTACTTCTCATTGCGCAATATATCCAGAACCGCTCCGGATGTCCACAGCTTTTCGTTGACAGTACGCATTCCGGCAGTGTTGGCCCGCTGTGCGATGGAGTTTGCTGAATGGCCGCGAACATATTTCCGGAAAATAAAGCGAACGATTTCTGCCTGCTCAGGATTGATGAGCCACTCCCCATTTTTTCCTTTATCATAGCCCAGCATCCTATTGAGATTGATCTGCGGCTTTCCTGCCTGAAAATTTTTCTGGAAAGTCCAGCGGATATTGTCGGAAATAGATCTGGATTCATCCTGCGCCAAAGCAGAGAGAATGGTCAGGATCAATTCCCCGGTGGCATCCAGCGTATCAATGTTTTCTTTTTCAAAATATATTCCCACAGGCGGATCCTGCTGCCGGAGCTGCCGCACGCAGTTTAGGGTGTCCACTGTGTTGCGGGCAAAACGGGAAATGGATTTTGTTACAATATAGTCAATTTTTCCAGCTTCAGCATCGGTGATCATACGATTGAACTCTTTTCTATGAGCGCGGCTTGTCCCGGATATGGCTTCGTCTGCGTAGATGCCAGCCATTTTCCAACCGTCCTTCCCATTGATGTAAGCGGTATAAAAAGCCTTCTGGTTTGTATAGGAGGTCTGCTGGCTCTCATCCCCGGTAGACACCCGGCAGTAGGCAGCAACCCGGATATCTTTCTGGATTTTTAGCTGACCGCCGCCTTTCACTGCCCGTTTTGTCGCCGGAATCACATTCACTGTACTCATAATTGTACCCTCGCTTTCTATATCGGTCAAAAAAACAGCCGCTATGGGCTGCTTAAGCTCTTCTTTCGTGTTCCTTTTCTCTCATAATATGTCCATCAAAATACGCCGCCGCACAGCGATGATCTTTAATGTTCGTATACATTTCTACATCTGTCCTGGTATCGTCAAACCAGTGAACGGTGTAATGCAGCGGATCGTGGATTGTAATGGAAAGAGCAAAGGCTTTTACATAAGTATCAGTCATATCGTTCAAGAAGCGGATCAATCCTTCCTCGCCCTCCGGCAAATCCCTCATCCACTCAATCGCTTTTTCACGGCACTCGTGATCTGCCTCCAATTCTTCCCAATAGTTCTCCATGTACTCTAACTGTTCTGTCAGATTCTTCTCTTCAGCTTCAGCAGCAGCCTGTTTTTCCACTTCCGTTCTCAATTCGTTTTCAGCATCTGCAATATGCACATCCGCAACGGAATTTTCTGTCAAAATCAGCCTCCCGTTTTCCAACGCCTCTTTCCTGGTCTGCAAAAATCTTACCCTCCTGCGTGCACGCTCCGCTGACATGCTTGCTGCTGCAATCTGCCGTTTTATAAATGCCCTGTCACGTTCCATGAAATCCATCCGCTGTATATTTTCAAGCCTTGTCAGCATCTGTCTGACAAAGCCCGCAGAATTACCGGAAAAAGGCACGGGGGGAACAATAAGCTGGAACCGCTCAGAGATGGCTTTCCGGAACATTCTGACAATCTGTTCCTCATAAATCTTTTCATTATGGCAAATATTTTTGCCGTTATTCCTGGTGGTAGATGGGCAGAACCAGATGGGGTACTTGTTCACATTCCGAATGTTGTAAAAACGCCCGCAGCTTCCACAAATGAGTCTGCCGGAAAAGGCATAAGGCGCCCGTCTGCCATAATGGCTTCTCATGGCAAAAGCAACTTCCCGCATTTCTCTGGCCTGCCGAAACAGTTCCTGGCTGATAATGGTCGGATGGTGATCCTTCACCCAATACTGTACCGCCTCCCCTTTATTTACCTTTATCTTGTGGGTAAGATAATCCTCCGTATAGGTTTTCTGCACCAGTACGTTCCCTGTGTAGCGCTCGTTTTTTAAAATAGAATTAATCTGCTCTGAAGTCCATCCTTCGTCAATATCTGCATTCAACTGTCCCTTTACAGCGTTTTTCATTCGCTTTTTCGCATAATGGCTCACCTTATATGGAATGCAGCGGCGGTTTAACTCTCTTGCCATATCCTTAAACGCCCTTCCTTCCACATAGCTTTGGAATATCCAGCGCACAACTTCTGCTTCCTCTTCCACAATTGTAACATCCTTATAGCGGTAACCGCTTTCCGTGGTAATATGCTCCTCTGTAAAGCGGTATCCATAGATATCCTGATTCCGTACATCTCCCCGCGGAAACCTTTTTCGGTTACCCCAAATAAGGTTGGCGGAAATGGAACGGCTTTCCTCCTGTGCAATTGCCGCCAACGTAGTCAGAATGAAGCTGCTGGTAGAATCCGCAGTATCCAGCCCTTCCTTTTCAAAAAGGATCGTTACCCCCGCTTCATGCAGAGTATTCAATGCAGTCATGAAATCCACTGTATTCCGGGCAAAACGGGAAATGGACTTGGTCACAATGCGGTCAATCCTGCCTTCCTGGCAATGCCGGAGAATCCGCTTAAAACCAGTACGTTTTTGTCCGGATGTACCGGTAATCCCATAGTCTGAGTAGATGCCGGCTGATATCCATTTTTCATTTCTGATGAGAAGCTGATTAAAATACCTTTCCTGCGCTTCGTATGAATTTTCCTGGTCCGTCATATCTGTAGAAACACGGATGTATGCGGCAACCTTCAGTTTTTCGGGCTTTCCGTTGGTTTGCCGGAAGGTTTCATGCGATAGAGCCGGGCCGGATACGGCATCTGGCTGCGGATACGTCAAAGCAGCGCATGGTTCGGACTGTAAAATCACGGTTGTGGTATTTTGCTGAAAATCCTGCATATTCTGTGCATCTGCCTTTCTTGCGGTCGGTGTTTCCGTTTCCTGAATCGCTATCTGCCCGCCAAGCTTCTCCATCAGTATCGCTCGGTCCTTTTTAAATTCCGGTCCGCCCATTCCAATTCGGCGCAGCCAGCCTGCAACATAAAAAACTCCCTTGCAGGAGATACGCCAACTCATCGGCTTATCTCCTGCAAAGGAGTTGAATTTTTGAGCATCGGTAAAATATCGCGGATCCTATTCCGGACGGGAAAATCCCTCTATTCCTTGATTTCCTCTATAATCTGTTCCCTTAAAATTGTCCTTCCTGACATCAGGGTTACACCGACACAGATAACCATATTCAGCAAAATAACTGCCACCAGAACTTCCCATGATATGAAAGCTTTCGGATGAAGATAAAGATATACATGTACCATGAAATAATATAAAATCTTCTGTACCACAAAATAAATGATCATCACAGTCATTCCCGAATAAATTCCATATCGCAGCCCTTCTTTTACAATCATCTTTCTAAATCCGTCATCTGTAATACCCATTGCCCGCAGAATACCGAATTCCCGTTTTCTTGCGACAATCAGATACTGCATACTATTCATAATATGAAGAAGACTGATTCCAAGCAGTACAGCCGCAATTCCGTAATAAAAGAACATTTTCTGATAAAGATACAGATTTTGCTGCTTAATCTGTTCACTGTAGTCTTTTACAACACACTTGTTTATTTCTTTTGTTATTTTTCCAAGCTCTGTAGATACTATCTTCGCTTCACTCTCCGGATTTACTGAAATGCTGGCTGTCTGATATTCTTTCACGCCAAAGTTGCGTTCCATCTGCTCATTTGTCATGATAATATCTACGGTCGTATCGCCAGTATCACCAATATAAGTATCTACTTTCGCTAACGGTCTGCTGGCAAGTGCCGTAACTTTCAATGACTTGCTCTGATACCATTCCTTCTCTCCCTGAAAGCGTAATGCTTCCTGCGGAACTTCCTTGCCGCTGACTGTTGTGAGCGTAATCTCATCACCTGGTTCCACATCAACACCGTCATAGTAGCCCTGTCCGTCCATAAGCGTTTTCACAATAACACTGTTTTCTCTCCGCATCTGTTCCGGGTTAATCTCGCCATTCAAAATATAATCCTTCATATCTTCCAACATGGCATCATCATATCCATAGATATTCACTTTCAGCTTATAATCATCTTCCCCGACCTGTACTGCAACTCCATTGTATTTTTCCATAATCTGCGGATCCGGCGGAAAACTTTCATCATTTGCAGTCTCTGCAAAATAAGAAGTCCATGTAAAAGTTCCGTCATAGAATGGAATTTCACCAAGAAGATAACGGACCGGATGCAGCTCATCAATACCGGATATTCTTTCCATTTCTTTGATTGCATCTTCCGGTATCCAGTCTGTAAGCTGATCTGACTGAATGTAGACCTGAATATCTGAACCAAGACCATCATCTGCTTTAAAAGTCAATTCATTGTTGATTTTTGTATTTTCTGTTACATAGAATGATCCCAAAAACAGAATACTGCCTATGGACAACGACAGCAAAATTCCTATAAAACTTCCTTTTCTGGAAAACATAAACTTTTTAGTAAGAATGCCTGTGAGATTATTATGACTTATACTATAAACCTTATGCTTCGGATGTTTTACAACTTCCCCAGACAGCATCTGCCGAATCGATTGTTTTTTCATTCGATAAACAAAAATACCACTGATAACAAAAACAGCTATTGTTACCCCCAACAATCCCCATAGGATTGTATGCCAGCTTATCTGGTAATTTCCCGCATCCGGAAGAGTCGCAACTCCAAATTTCTGTACTGCATCATCAACACCCGTATGACGTGTCTGATCCCGTAATATAAAAATACGCCCTGCTTTCTGATAAATTGACCCTGCAATCAAATTTCCACATACGCATCCGACCAGATATCCTGCAATTCCAATGCTTCCCAGTTCACATAACAGAACACCCATCTTATAACCGTCTGTCATTCCTAATGTCTGCATGATGCTGTACTGGGACATTCTTCGAATCATCGAAATCTGAAACAAACTGTATATTATGAAAGCTCCGAAAAATGCAATTCCAAGAAGGATGACTGTTTCAGTTAATTGTCCATCCGCATTCAGGTTTCCCCATATATAAGGCAGTCCCAACCCCTGATTGGATAATCCTCCTTTTATAATCTCCCACACTTTTTCCGGTATATATCCTCCTACATATCCGGCGATTCCATTATTTCTTTTTATATCCGAATACGATATGCCAAAATTTTTGCAGAACGACTGTAATTGTTTATATACTTTACGATTTTCTTCAAACTTCAAATATAAAAAGGTTCCATTTTCCCCGTAATCCAAAGAAGAGTTCACGAATACCTGGCTGAAATCCCCCAGAAACTCCGGTAATTTTTCCGGCATATCCCCCATAATTCCGCAAAGTGTAAATACTTTTCCATCTAAGGGTACCTGACTTCCCAGATCATCCGCCATTCCCAGATTTTGCAATGTCTGAATATCCATGGCAATCTCATCTTCTTTTTGCGGGTAATATCCCTTTATCACATTCCGTCCCATCATATCCAGGTACCCGGAATCCGCATACACCAACTCAATCGCAAACGGCTCCTCTATTATCCTACGAACCGTTTCCATGCCTGTTTTTTCAATTTTATAACCACTTCCTGCAGAATTCATTTTAAAATCATGAATCCAGTCAGCATCTCCCCTCGTACAGTAATGCCAGTCGCCATATTCTGTTCTTGCATTTTCTAACGCTGCATTTTTTCCGCTTTCAAACAGACCACCCATCCCTGTTAAGAGAGCTGCTGAAAGTATAATACCTGTAAAAAGAGCAGCCGTCTGCTTTTTGTAATATTTTAAGTAAGAAAAGGAAATATGAATGATATTTTTCATAACCACTCACCTTCCTTTTCTGTCAAAATCATGCCATCCTCTATATGTAACACCCTGTCACAATTACCTGCTAAACTCTCATTATGTGTTACCATCAGGATCGTCTGATTATATTTTTTACAACTGTTTTTTAACAGCCCCATCACTTCTACTGTTGTTCGAGAATCCAAATTTCCAGTCGGCTCATCTGCCAGAATAATTGCCGGCTTATTAGCAAGTGCTCTTGCCAAAGCCACTCTCTGCTGCTGGCCTCCGGATAATTCGTTTGGAAAACGCATTCTTTTTTCCCATAATCCAAGTTCTTTCAGTAGTTCTTCAATATAAGGATGATCTACATATTTCCCTTTATCAAGAGTTACCGGAAGGGCCACATTATCATATACATTTAGCACAGGCATCAAGCTATAATTCTGGAACACAAAACCAATATTTCTTCTTCGGAATACTGTCAACTCTTTTCTTTTCAACCCGGCAATGTTATGCTTTCTGATAATAATTTCTCCCTCTGATGGAACGTCAAGCCCTCCTATCAGATTTAATAATGTACTCTTTCCAGAGCCGGAGGTTCCCACAATCGCAATAAATTCTCCCTGCTCTACCTGCAGCGAGATATTTTTTAATGCGTGTACCAGATTTTCTTTTTCTCCGTACTGTTTACTTACATTTTTTACCTGCAATACTTCCATCTCTTTCACCTCTTTTTTGTTAATAAGCATAGAATAGCAGGCAAATCTTTCATATCATTGACAAAATCCCCTTTCAATTTTGACAATTTTGTAAGAATACTGAAAAGCAACTTCCTTTTCCATAGTCTGATGACACCGTCATATATCCCTTTTCCTGATCCA
The DNA here is from genome assembly GCF_964240875.1 of Ruminococcus sp. 5_1_39BFAA. Taxonomy (NCBI): domain Bacteria; kingdom Bacillati; phylum Bacillota; class Clostridia; order Eubacteriales; family Oscillospiraceae; genus Ruminococcus; species Ruminococcus sp. 5_1_39BFAA. The sequence goes on from NZ_CAXSVO010000013.1 coordinate 82,141, forward strand.
AAATCAATCTTGAAAGATATAGACCAATTCCTGATCCCTCTTTGTTCTCTACGTCCTTGCTTCTATAAAAACGCCGGAAAATATTTGTAAGCTCGTCCTTTCGAATTCCTATTCCATGATCCTGAAATCTGATTTCTGTAAATAATTCCAATGGATGAACCTCGATTTCAATGGTGCTGCCTTTTTCTGAATACTTTATGGCATTTTCCAGAATATTAACAAACACCTCTGCAGTCCATTTCTTATTGTGAAGCAACAGGCAATCTGCAAATGGTTCTGTAACAATACAGATTTCCTTTTTTTCCGCCTGATCATATGTGCTGTTCAATGCACTAAGCAAAGTGTCTTTCAATGATGTGCTTCCTGTGTCAAACTGAATGGCACCTTGCTCCAGCCTGACCATTTTAAACAAGGACTGCAAAATCCAATCAATTTTACCCAATTGAAGTTTCATTCTGTCTAAAAAATACTGTCGCTGTTCATGCTCTGTTTCCATTTCCAGCAAATCTCTGTACATAATAGCACTGCTTAACGGAGTCTTGAGCTGATGAGACATATTGGAAATAAGACTTTTCACCTGTTCTTTTTCTTCCTGTGCCGAATTCAGTTCATATTCAAGTTTTTCCTGTACACGAATCATCTTACTCGCAAGAGCAGATATTTCTCCCTCCTGAATATCAGATATTTCAATCATTTCCCTATTAAGTACCTGTTCCAGCATCTTATCTATCTGCCGATACATTTTCCTTCTCTGATACCGCTCTAAGACTACTACAACCAACGCTATTATCAGAATAATTACAAATATTCCTATCATTTCCTCCTACGCTTTCTTCCAGATATATCCGATTCCATAAACATTTACAAGGTGTTTTGGATTTTTAGGATCGTCTTCAATCTTTGTCCGCAGTCTTCGAATGTTGACAGGTACTGCATTCTCATCTACATAATTCCCCTGACTGTCCCATACATAATGCAATATCTGCTCTTTTGAAAGAACAATGCCTTCATTTTCCATAAAGTAAGTCAACATCTGATATTCTATTTTACTGCAATTGATTTCCTCTCCACCCTTGTATACCTTACAAGAATTCTTATCAATCATAATATCTCCGGAAACCATCTGCATCTTAGGAATATCTTTTCGTAAAAGCTTTTTAATTCTTGCTTTCAAAACCGCAAGCGAAAATGGCTTGCTCATAAAATCATCCATTCCAAGTTCCAATGCTTTTACTTCATCCATCTCTGTATCTCTTGCAGTCAGCATCAAAATGGGGACATCCTGTTCTCTTTTTATAGCAGAGCACAAGTCAAATCCATTACCGTCTGGTAGATTGCAATCCAATAAAATCATATCGCAACCCTGCTTATGGAAAATTCCCAATCCTTCTTCTACTGTAGCAGCAGCCATGACCTGATGTCCTTCTGTCTGCAAAGAAAAGCACAATCCCTCCTGCAAATCTATATCATCTTCGATAATCAATATCCTACTCATTTTGACCAGTATCCTTCCATGTTGAACAAGGCACAAATGTTATGCACAATTTAGCAATAAATTCTCGAGATAAAATTCTGTTTCTGCTACAAGCCTATTTGGTTCATTGATATCCATTCCTGCCCGACATAATGCACATGAAATAGTTGCATGTGTACGAGGTCTTAAAGTAATAACATTATGTGAAAAAACGGGCATATTTTCAGAATAAATAAAATATTTGTATTACCATCTATAGAAACAATCTCGTCTCTATAAAACCTTGGAATGTAAATATTCCCCGTAGATGATACTTGTCGTAATCTTTCCCAATCCTCATATCTTGCAATCGCAACATCTGATTTTAATACTCTCCCATCCGGAGCATTCTTCCATGTTGTCAACCCCATATGCTCCTTCTCATGGTCAGTAGCCCGGAGATGTTCTTATCATTCTTGCTCTTTGCCTGGGACAGCTTCGAATTCTTCCCCACGCACTTGATTGTCTGTCTGCCGCCAATCTTGACGCTATTCGATGTAATGCAGGGGTACTTCGTGGCATCTGCCTGACCGCCGGAAAAAGATAAGATATCCCCGACATCCAGTGCCGGATTCCCGATCCAATTTTAATTTCCTTTTGCGGCATGATTTCACTTCAATATTTCCCATACTGGATTTTGTTTCGATCCTACTCTTCTGATATAGCCTTTATCCCTCAATGAATCCAATGCTCTCTGCACTGTTCTTACGGTTTTGGAAATCTTATCTGCAATTTCATCCCTTGATGAATCTGGTTTCTGCTTCAAAATAGCAAGAACCGCCATCTCCGTTCCGTTCAAAGTGACATCCAAAGTGACACTTGGAATGTCACTTTGACGCTCTGGCCTGTAGATGACAAACTTAAATCCATTCTCTCTATTCTCATAGGAATATTTGATGCCGGCATCGTTACACAAGCTGTTAATCCTTTTGAATCCGCTGCCAAACTGCTCTATAGATTTACTCAAATACAAAATTTTGGCAATCGTAGCGTTTCTAATTTCCGATTCGATATTGTCCTTTATGTATTCCTCCGGCTTATGTTTACTTGCATATTCTCCGGGGCTGTAGACCGTAATCATTCCCGGATGAATGCATATCTCATGGGTTGTCCGACCATTATATATTGCATGTGCGAAACTATTTGCCAACACCTCCCTGATTACAGCCACAGGAATTTCAGGAATTTCTTCCCTTTCCATTCCGGTTATCTCGCTTCTCCATCGAATATTCTTTAAGATATATTCTTCCGCGATATTCAACAAATTATAGATATTATCTTCAAACAGCTTCATATCAAGGAATGTCAGCTTCTCATCTGTCGCAAATATCCCAGCTTTTAGCGAGACTGGACGAGTGTTTCCGAAAAGTATTTCTCCGGCATTTGTTAAATAATTATCGCAAACAAGTCCAAATCTTTTCAAAATAATCGGGCATGTATACCTTCCATCAGGTAATCTTCCTGCCGAAATAGCTTTTTGCCAAAATGATTTGATTGCTGGCTTATCAATTTGCTTTGCTGTTGCATTCGACTTTCCCTTTTCCCATAATTCCCGATATTTATTAGCAACAAAAAAAGCCTTTAATTCATCAGGTGTGACCTCTCTGTCTTCATCAGCCGTTCTCAGATAGTATCTTCCTGCTGCGGAATATGGGGCATTTTCGCCACTAAACTCTACCTTTATCAAATGTTTGTGATCCAGCACGACCTCTTCAATAACAGGATATATTTGAGGTCTGATATTCTCATATACTGCTCTGGAGACATCCCTTAATGATGACTCTGAGACATCTTGTCCAATAACATCACCGCTTGGTTTTACCCCAAAATACAACGTGCCTATACCATGTTTATTTAAAATTGATGAAATCGAAACCATTGCTTCTTTCATTTCACCAGTTGTCTTCTTAAATTCAAGAGTTTCCGTTTCTTTTCCCAGATTCATGATGTCCCTCCACTTCTCAAAGTGACACCATTATACCACAAAGTGACATTTTTTTTACTATATAATTTACAATCAGAACTCTTTCAATGTGAAGGACACCTCCCAGAGCGATCCATACGATGTATTGCCCTCCGAAGTGTCCCACACCGGGAATAGCTGTGATAGGGGTGGCTGATATGATGCTTATGATAGACCAGACAAAGGTTCCGATCGGCAAGCTCCACATTATGGATGTACCAAACATGCCGGGTGTTGTTGCTGATCAGTGTCACATCATAGGCATTCGCCACGATCACCATAAAATACTTCCTGTCGATAGACTGCAGTTCTTCTGTGGTAAACATGCTCACCACCTCGCTCCCGGCTCCGTTACCATCTGCGCTCTTATTTTGACTTTCTCGACCTCGTAGCGCTTCTTTAAGGCTTTCATCTCCCTCTCCATAAACTCGGCTTCTGCGGCCTTCACAGCAGCCCTCTCAGTATCCTGGGTGATGATGATCTTGCCATCCTCACAAGTGACGGAGATATAATCCCCGACATCAAAACCGGCTTCCTTAAGCCATAACCCCTTCAGCATAATCGTCGGCGTCTCCCGATACTTATAGCCGCTCTGTCCGTAAACCTTAACACTTCTCTTCTTTGCCATTATGATTTCCTCCGTTTCTCAGATTGTCGTTGATTGTCAGCTTCAGTTCCACGATCACCGGATCCAGATCATAGGCACCACCTCCCCTCGGCGAAAAAAATAAGCTGCCAATGCTTTTACACATCAGCAGCTTTCGCTTTTAGTTCGGTGTTCTATTTTCAGTTCTGATTCTTCTTTGCGTCCTTGATACGGTAGTAGTCTTCCAGATCCACATCGATCCTGACTTTCGTATCTGGTTTTCGGTTGCTCAAGAGGCACACGGTCTCAACGTGGCTCGATTGCTCCAGATTGATGTCAAAAATCCGCCGGACCGAGCCGTTCGTTCTCGGAAATATATCAACGGTATTTTTGACTTCAAAATAGCCATTTTTTCGACCGCGCTCGTTCTTGGAAACAGGTCGATATGGTTGTCCCTACTTATAAATATGGAACCGGCAAATCCTCCAATCGCCTCAATCCTACGCTCTGAGGGAACAAGTCCGAAATCCCATCGCCTCAACCTTAATTCTTCCCGTGACAGAATTTGTACTTTTTTCCGCTTCCGCATGGACATGGATCATTACGTCCTATCTTCTTTGGCCAGTTTGCTCTTTCCTGAACCATAAGTGGTATTTTGCCATCATACATAAGAGAAAGTTCTCTTAGTCGATACAGGTATTCTGAAACACCCAATAAGGCCTGAAACATGTGCATCGCTTCATTTTCAAATTCGAGAAGGTATTCCGTTTTCTTTATGGTTCTGTCTTTTGGATTTGGAATGTAAGTAATAACCTGACTCACCGCGTCACATTCAACATCATTGTGTCCAATCGCATTTCTCAGTTTTGCATTTACTACAACATCCAAGAAATCGGTATAGACTTCTGTGTTCAAGCAAAAATGATACCTTGATGCCTTTGGGAGCTTTAAATAATCCTCTAAAGAAGATACATTCTTTTCCAAAGGATTCATCGAATTCGCGTCAGCCCTGTATTTTATGTTATTAAGAGCGACCGGGATAACAAGCAAATTACCAAGGGCTTCATAAACATCCAAATAGAACTGTTTTACACTATCAAAGCTACTTGTTGTCGAGCCTTCAACTTCAAAATCAAAAGAATCATCTTTGCAATATTGTAAAGAAAGAGCAGGAATGAGGCGCTGGTATATTTTTATAAAATCATCATAGACCTTATATATCAAATCCTGTAGCTCCTCAAGATGATAACCATCATGTGAATTTAAGAAGTCTACTAAGCTCTTCAGCTGAACAGAGTCCAGTTTCATAATTCCTGCACTAAAAGAGGGATTATCCAAGATGTCTTTTTTGAGTGCAGAATAAAACCCATGAACCTCAATCATATGAACAGCTCTCAGTACCTCAGACTCATCTCTGCACTGAAAGTATTGTCCGGAGAATTCCTTTTGTATCTCCTGAACAAGGTATTCACTATTACTTCTGAAGAGGTCAATGATTCTTTTATAGCTCTTCCATTTCTTTTCTGTTGCATTAAGCTGTGATACCGCTTTTCCGAACTGCTCATATGAATCATCCGTCTTCATACGATTCATATAGCGGATAAACGGAGTAATGACGACTTCTTCCAACTCCGCTGCTTTGCCTTGTTTCACGGTCGGAAATTCACCAGAGCATTCAACCATGTAATCAGCTTCAGCATCCGGGATTTCATCCGCATTGTCAAAAGAAAACTTTAGCCCCGGTCGGTCTTGTCCTATCTTAACGCTGCCAGATAAGGAAGTACCACATTTACCGCAAGCCACAACAATAGGATGTTCTTCTTGCCATCCAACCTGTAATCGGACTCTGGTAATACTTCCGCAAACCTGACATTTTATAAATGTATTAAAAACCATGCATTTTCTCCATTCATATTATAAAGCATTAAATCGCCTCAACCTTTGACAGCTCCGCAAGTGCATGGATTTTCACCGTCATAGCCCTAATATGCCTCTGCTGGGATCGATGATCCATCTCTGACAATCTTGATTGTTCCATCATCAGAAATTTCTATTACAGAGACATCTTCAAGTAAATGCCCATGTGCTCGAACATAATACTCAGCCAGTGTTTCCTGCTTGCCACGAAACACTGCTTTTTTCATACAAAGCAGCTTCTTTGTCCCAGAAGGCAGAAAACCAAAGTAAAATACAGCCTCGTCCAAGCCCATCAACTTTGCGCTCGGAACATTCCCGGAATCAGTCCACGTATAACATTTGCACTCAGCCACGATAGACCTGTCAGCATTGGCAAGATCAAACTTGTGCTCCTTTGGCGGTCTGCCGATGGGGATTGCTGCTTCTTGCTCAAAATATGTATTATATTTTTCTTTGAGAATCGTTTGCACAAATTCTTGGAACTTGCGTCCGACGTGCGGATTCTCAGAATTTAAATTTGCCATCAGTGCTCCTCGTCCTGAGTGGACTATTGCCAATCTACCGTTATATACGGCACAATCAAATCGTAGAACTTCTTTGACCATTCTGCATGGAACTTTGCCATCTGCGGCCAGTCATCCTCGTTTTCAATGCTCACGTTATCAAGCTGAATAAATACCTTTGAGGATTTGATATCATCTCCACGGTTCCACTGAAGCTCCGTTCCCAGCTTCGATTCAATCTCGCTCTTGTGCTGGTAAAGAGCATCAAACGCAGCTTTATTCTCTGACCTCTCCGCTCTGGCAAACACGACCTCTGAACGTGCAGAGTCAAAATTCGCAACACAGCAGAGGTAGAAACCTCCAATGCCAAAGAAGCCGTTTATCCAGTTGTCCGTACTCGGATTTACATTGCTGAAAGAGCCGGGATTACCATGAGCCTCATGGATTTGTGTTAAGGCATACGTCCAGTAACGTTTTCTGATCTCAAATCTCGTTTCAGAGGAATCACCGCTTATACTGAGATGCTCTCCAGTCATAGATAACGCTGTCGTGATCCGGTCAAAATGGTCGATGATCCAATCAAATATTTTCGGCTGCTCTGCTGGATTGAATACATCAGCCTTCTCCTCAATAACGATGGAACGTGTTGTACCTGTCAATTTTGAGTATTCCCAATTTAGGTTCTCACCAAATTCGGCCTCAATCTGGTCTTTTAATTCCTTCAGACGGTTATAGGTATCCACATTATAGGTGTAGATGCCCATCTTGATTCGTTTACCATAGGGAATGGAAAAGAATAAATGATAACCGTTCGCGCCTATGTGCACATCGTAATATGTTCGACCAGCAGCTTTCTGTTTTGCTATATCACTTGATCTGCCGTGCTCATAAGCATAGTTTACGAATGCTGTCCAGAATTGCAGTTTTTGATCATCTCCGGAGCCTTCTGCACTTTCCTCGGATTCCGGTACGTTTGCCGATACTTCCTCCAACTCCTCCGGGATTTCTCGTCCATCTTTAACGAACGAAATGCCGATCAGCTTTTTCAACTGTTCTTCGTCGAATTGCAGGTTCCAGCGTTCCTGCATGAAAACGAGGAGCTTTTCAGTTCTGCTGTATATCTCAAATGCAGTCCAATCCTGCAGCTTGGATACCTCTATCTCTGAGTGAGATCCATTCTCGTACCCGCGACGTCCTGTGGTTTTGGAATGCTTCTTATCCTCAAAACTATCATTCTGCAAAGCCGAGTTTACGCTCTGAGACAACGGCAGAAGGTTCCCAAGTGCTCCGGAAAGCATCTTGATTTCTGAATCCTTAAACTGACGGTACATATTACGCCAGTAATACTTCGTCGGTGTCTGAGGGAGAATATGCTCGATAGACACTTTATCCTTCTCGGACTTTGTAAACATTGACCACGTGCAGAAACGATCTATATTATTTTTCTCTGCCAACTTAGCCTCATATTCATAAAAGAAGTATCGCAGACTGTTCCAGTCGTAGTAGCCATTCCCTGTAGAAAAATATTTCTCAATTCTGGTGACAAAGTTCTGCGTGGCAAAATCGATATCGTTCGTTGTCCTGTCATATATCTCTTTGCATAGCTCATCCACATCCGTTTCTTTCACATACACCTGACGTGCAGCTCGATAATAATCACTGCTGCCATAGGATGCATTAAAATTACCCAAGCGAAATGCAACAAAGATAAAGCGCTCAACTGCTTCAAAGATTTTAACTCTGCTGTTCGCAGAAATATCCCGCCGACTAATGACCGCAGTAACCAGCGGCCTGAAATGTCCGATGCCGATACGGTTAAGCCTATCGACTCGTTTTTGCTCTTCAGGAGTAAGATTAACACTTTCAAGTGGGAAATATGTGTCATACCAGTACTTCGCCATATCTTTGAGGCTATTGACATAGTCCTCAATTTCTTTTGGCTGGAGTTTGGATACCTCTATGATTTCCTGTTCTTCTGTTTCAGTAACTTCCGTGTCTTCTGCATCAGTGACATCATCGCTGATAACCGACTCGGCCTCTGTCTCAACCAGAACGGGTGCCTTTTCAAATATGCCCTTTGAAGAGAACTTGCTTAGCAGGAATTTGATGTAGTCATCGCCACGTTTACGGGAATACCTGAAGTAGATAATCCAATGGGCACGCAAAAAGTCATCATCGGAAAGAGGAACACTCTTGTTCCTACCAAGCTGATAGTAGACTTCCTTCCAAGCGTCATTTATCTTCTTACGGAGGGCAGACTTGTCCTTCTCGTCAAACACCTCATCATCATAAAGCGTGGTCAAATAGATCAGTCTGTTTTTCAACAATTCAAGATTCGTCAGCTTCTTACCACGATTGTTCATGGTCTCGAAAGCTACAAACACATCGTAATCATCGTCGATTTCATGGAGATTAAACATCAGGCGCTGGGTGAGCTTCTTGTACAGAGTATTTACTGCCTCAAGTCCGCCTTCTCCGGACTCCTCATATAGCTTTCTGATGTTCTCTGCAAAAAAGCTCTTTGCAAACTTCAGATTTTTTGTATAGTAGGTCTCATTCACTGCACCGGAATACGGCTCATCGAACACCTTATATTTCATGTATTCCGCGCTGGGATTATCGACCTCATAACCAAAAAGGTATGTTGTTACTACTCCATTCGGTGGTCTTTTTCGGCAGATGTATTTTGAGACGATCTCTTCGACCGTTTCATACCCCAGCGTGATTTCCTTATCAGACTTGCCCTTGTTCTCATCCAAGCTGCGCACGAATCCCACAATCTCGTTCAAGAGAATGACAAACGTGGTAATGCGCTGCTGACCATCGACTATATGGCAAGGCTTATATCCGTTCTCGACCAGCCACAGATCTTCACCCCAACTGATGGTCTCCTTGCCTTTTAGAGGCTTAAGGGACAGGAGGCCTGTATAGTGATACCGATCAGTCTGAAGATTTACAAGGTCATCCCAAAAATCCACCAACTGCTGCTGCAGCCATGCATAACCCCGCTGATAGTCCGGTATCCGGAATAATCTATTTTGAAAGAGCAGCGACAATGGCTGCAGCTCATTTGCCATAATGTATTCCCTCCAACTTCCTGCTTTTTCGCAATCGAATTACTCGTCCTGATATTCAGCCAGAGCATCGGTATCGATTGCCTTAATTTCAAACGTTTTCCTCGTTGACACACAGAAGTTATACTCAATCATCAGTTTTGCAAGTCTCTCACCATCAATCAGAATAATGTGATGAGTATTTGCGTAATCCTTAGCCTTCTGCGAGAATTTAGCTGTTGTAACAAAAAGTCCATCACCGTGCTTCCCGGCAATCGCACCTACAAAGCTCTGAATGTCCGGCTGTCCAACGACTCTATCCGGTGCCCATTCCTTAGCCTGCATATAGATCAAAGAAAAGCCGAGCTTGTCCTCCATGATCACGCCATCAATTCCATCATCACCGGAAGCGACTGTTGCATGACTTCCGTAAGCCACAGTTCCATATCCCATCTTCGAAAGAAGATCAACAACGAGCTTTTCAAAGGTGTATGGTGAAATTTTCAGAACTTCACTCAACAAATCAGATGCAAGGCTTGCATTAATCTGCTTGTATGCGTCTTCAAGCTGGTCATCGGGTGTAAGATCCGTCTGCTTTGAAATCACAGGCACTGTATCATCTCCATTTGTAGGATCAGAGGCGGATGCAAAATCTACAAATGAAGGAAACTGTTCCAGATATTTGGAATCTATTTTCTCCGGATTTTCTTCAACCACCTTCTTTCCAGCTTCTGTAATAACAATAGTAGCGCGGGCAGGACTATCAAGGAGTCCAGCTTTTTTCAGATAAGTCTTCGCCCATCCGACCCTGTTTTTAAACACGGTTTGCCTGCCGCTCGGAAGCATTTCTGCGAGGTCTTCCGCTGATAAATTTAGCTGTTGAGCTAACACGGCAGTAACGTCTTTAATTTTATAGACCTCACCGTCTTTTACTGCTGTCAGTAAAGGCTTCATCAATTCATCGTATTTTGGCACTGCCATTGTTAGTCCTCCTCCTTGACTCACTGAAGATCGGGATCACTTCCAAGCGGTGTAATTCCGTTTTCTTTGAGCATTTCATTTATTTCATAAATCGAATTCTCAGCGCAGGCCGCTAATACACATTGATAAACGTAACCTTCGTTTTTCATCGAATTCAATTTAAAATCTGTTTTACCGAGAAACATCTCAGCCTCTGGCAAAGGCAACTTCAGACCTACGCATAACGCCAGAACTGTCTGCACAGATGTTGGATACTCTTCATCGTTTCTCAAACGCTGAATGGTTTTTTCTCCCACGAGTGAGCGGTCAGACAGCTGCTTATTTGAGAGCTTTTTCTCTTTTTGCAACGCGACCAGTGTCTCTGCAAAAGAGCCGGGATATCTGCGTAATGCTTCAGAACGGCGCTTTGCGTTCTTGATCTGATCAAGAAGTGCCTTGTTGTGTGCATTAAGCTCGAAGGAATACTCGACCTGATTTTCAACTGGCGCTGAATTACGCATAAACTGCGTGTAATACCTCGCCCCTTGATATTTCGATTGATAACTATATCCCTTCGAGAAGACGACGCAGCACTCATCCATGTGCGAGAGCGCATATTCTGACAGCGTAGCATTCCCAGACTGATCTCTCGCTATGTATTTTTCGTTATTGAGAACGAGATGACGATCTGCAAAAATAAACTGTCCGCTGTCAATCAGCTTCTTAAACTCACGGTCAAAGCAGTATGCCTTAAACAAATCGGCATAGGGAATAGTGAATGTCTGATTCTTATCCAAGGCACCGGCTTCAAATGAATATCCGCGAACATACTGACCATCCACAAACGGATATGCGCCCTCAGCTTTGGAATACCCCAGATCCATCAGGCGAACCTTGGCTGCCTGCCTCGACACATCGAACAGCTCCGCAAGTTCATCAATGACATTCTCATAGGCTGCAATGCTCGCATCATCAGCCCCGCCATAAGCTGCAAGAAGCTGTTCTACCTTCAAGCGCGTCGTTTTCGCAGGCATCAAGATTCTCGGAGCGACACCTTTGGCTTGCCACTCCATCCAGTCTACGGCCTTCCATTTATCTGAATCAGTTGTGTTTGCAGCTATTTGGCACTGGATAGCCCTTCCAAGATTATCGTTAGCACCTATCATTTTCATCAACACATGATAAGGCTGATGACGGTACCAGTGGAAACATTCATGAGCCAGAGTAGTGCGCTTTGTTCCTACAGATCTCTCATAGGAGACACGCGGATCAAGATAAACGGTTCCTCGTTTGGCATTGCGAATTGTAATCTTCCGGTGCTTATCGAGAACATTCCCGTTATCAAATATGATAGTCCCAAAGTAAGTAAGATCATCTGACAGAGGAACATCTTCGATAACCTGTAGTTTCATATCGCTGGCTATTGTCTCGATTGGAACCCTCATCGGTTTATCCAGTGCTTCCGGACAATACCTTGTCAGGAACTTCTCAGCCTCGCCTTCAAACTGGTCGCGAGAGATAATAGGTACCAGCTCTCCGGACAGACGGTCATTATCAGATTCCTCTTGCGGCTCACAATTACCAACAGACATGATCCGGAACCCGCTCATATCGATGCCAAGAGTAACCTGACAATGGATCTTAAGCCAGCGCTCATTAAAATATCCCTTGCGAGATGCGGATGGCATTTCGACATCGCATGATGCAATTACATCGAAAGCAATCACGCCATCCTCCGGCTGTTCAATATGGATAACATTCTCGATTTCCATATCAATGACCGATAGTCTTTTCGTGTCACCAGAATGATCCTCTTGAATATAAGCTATGGCCGCATCCCGGATGTCGTCATAACGAGATTGGTCGATCAGTTTCTGCAGTGGGCTTTCATCCTGCGCTTCATAGTAGTCCAGTCTGCTGTCGTTGAGCTCTTTACGTATTTCACGCCAATTAGGCATGTGCCTATCCATGTGTGCGATGAATGTAGCATCATGCTTTCTTGTGATTAAATGTGTAAGCTCATGCAAAATAATATAATCAAGGCAGGCATACGGTTTCTGGGCGAGCTGCAGGTTGAACCACAGCTTCTTTTTATCTGTGCTGCAGGCACCCCATTTTGTGACCATATATTTCGTTTGCCAAGAATCACATTTAAGTCCTGTCTGTGTCTCCCACTTAGGCAGACGCTTTTCTATTTCTTCCTTTAGGATCTTCCTATATTCCTCTTTCACATAAGCGTCTCGCTGTTTCACGGTACTTTTGGCGCTCATAGATAGAACAATATTCTGATTCTGAATCTCGAAGCTGTTCTTTTGATTGTCCGGCTTGAAAACAAGAAAGTATTGCTTCCCCCAGATATACATCGTCTCGCCGGAAACATACTGTCGCTTCGATGCTCTTGGCTGATCCTGAAACTGCGCAATAGCCCTCTTGATAAAGCCCAGCTGAGTTCTGGCATAAGCCTCTATAGCTTTATCGTCCACGGATAAAGGCGCAGAAATTACCACATGTCCATCCGGCGGCTTCACCTGAAGGTGCATATTCTTTATATTCTTTTTTTGCACATCAATCGGAATCCCGGAAATGACAATGCGCATTAATACTCCTCCTGTTTCTCAATGATCTTATAGATGCGCTCCACCTCGGAATCATCACCCAAAATCTCATAGAGTGCTTTCTTTATTCTTCGTATTACTACCTGATTATCTCTGAACCCGGACAGTGCCTGCTTTTTCACGGCTTTGTGGATTCTGATAGCCAGTTTCTCATCCTCTCCGGTGTTGTCATATATGGCCATGAGTGCCTTGCTCTTACGGATGCTTTCCGGATATTTATCGTTATCCTCCGGGCAATCAACATCCTTGGCCAGCTTTATATATTTCTCAAGCATCTCAGCGTAGTCAAGAACTCCCTGCTTACGCTCTTCAATGAGCTTATCAAGGATTTCTGACATCTTTGCATAGTAACGCGGATTGACGGTGACCTTTTCGATAACCTTCTTACGGATGTTATTCTCGATGGCCTCTGCTGCACCTTCCTTGTGGCCGCTATCGCCTTCACCGGTAAGCGTCTCACCCTGCTTTGCTACAAAATCCAATAGAGTAAGATCATCAAAATCGCCAATCTTCTCAGCATCCGCTGCCGTGATATAGTTATCGATCATCTTTCTCATATCAGGCTCATAGGCCTTCAAATCGAGGAAGTCACCACTGGCCGTGCCGATGGTTTTCTTCAACTCAATGTAAAAAGTGACCTTCTTGTCATATTCACTCAGCTTGCCGGATGAGATGTCATCAACCAGATATGGTTTTGCTTCCGCGAAGGCTCTGACAAGACTGCTCACCAGACGATAGAGTTTTTCTCTCAGGCGTGCATAAATCTCGTCGCTCTCTTCCGACTGGCCGGAAACACCACAGAAATAATGAATGTATTGGATTTCTCCACGAGGTTCCTCGACGCCTTCGCAGAGTTCTTCGACCGCGTCGTACACTTCCTCAAAATATGATACCGTAGCATCATGGCGATCCTTAACAAGACCCTTTACATCCTCCGGATCATATCCTTCAAAAGCGCCGGAAGTATAGTCCTTCATTGCCGTTTGGAGCTGACCAAACAGCTGCTTGTAGTCCACGATATAGCCGAAGTCCTTGCTATCATCGTCAAGACGGTTGACGCGGCAAATCGCCTGAAACAGGCCGTGATCCTGCATCCTCTTGTCGATGTAAAGGTAGGTACAAGGAGGTGCATCAAATCCGGTGAGTAACTTGTCCACAACGATAAGGAGCTTCATATTTGCGGGCTCCTCTACAAACTTCCGCTTTGCTTCCTTTTCAAATTCCTCCACCTTAGCCTGAACCGATCCTGCATTCGGAAGATCAGACGGATCAAGTCCCAGCATCTTCAAATATGTCTCGTATTTGAGGAAGGTTTCAGTATCATCCTCATCGCTGACGGTGTCAGTGCGCAGTTCACCCTTGTTCGGTGTATAGGAAGATATGATGGCGCACTTCTTAAAGCCCATCTGTTGGAATATTTCGTAATACTTACAAGCCGTAGGAATACCATCAGCTACAAGAATCGCATTTCCGTTTCCATCCATCAGACGCGGCTTCATATTAAAGTCCTGAATGATGTCCCACGCCACCTTTTCAAGACGAGAGCGAGAGCTATATACCTTCTGCATCGTGCCCCACTTCTCTTTGAGCTTTGCCTTAGCGCGAGAAGAGAGGCCTCTGGTCTTTACATCAAACCACTGATCAACACGATCCTGTGACGACAAATCCTGCGGAACATCACGGTATTCATAACGCAAATCCAGCACGACACCGTCGGCCACGCCTTCGTTATATTTATAAGCATGGATATATGTACCGAAAACTTCGATACTGATCTTTTTATCCTTTTTTAGCAACGGAGTACCCGTAAAACCGATAAATACAGCATTCGGCATGATAGTCTTCATCGCCGTATGGAGCTTACCGGACTGTGTTCTGTGGCATTCGTCAACAAATACCACAAGATTTCCCTTTGCCTCGAAATCAGCAGGGAGGGAGGCTTTCAGTTCTTCAATATACTTATCGTAGTCATTTTCTGTCGCTTCTCCGCCACGACGGCCAAACTTATGCACGAGGGAGCAGATCAGCGAATCATCATATACATTCAAACGATTCAGCAAATCTTTACCGCTCTTAGTACGAGCAATATTCTCATCCACACCAGTGAATGTTTTTTCTATTTGCTCATCAAGCTCATCTCGGTCTGTCACAATTAGGACACGGGCATTAAGCTCAGCCCAATGTGTCAGAATCCACTTCGCAAGCCACACCATTGTCAGCGTTTTGCCGGAACCCTGTGTATGCCACAGGATGCCGCCCATCGGTTTATCCGGATCTCTATTAGGATTATGAAGCTCCGTTCTCAGATTATTAAGCCTCTGCTGAGTACGCTTGATACCAAAATACTGATTATACCGACACACCTTTTTGATGCCTTTATCAAATACGACAAAATTCATGATAAGGTCGATGAAACGCTCCTTATCGAACATGGCGTATATCTGCTTCAGAAGTTTATTATCGATGCCTTCGCAGGTTTTACTGATACGAACATCTACTGGAGCACGCTCCTCCTCATGTTCTTTAAAGCCGTCATCCTTCCACTCCATATAAAACTTTTCTCCGGTCAGAAGCGTGCCGTAGCGCAGACCTTCTGATTCGTTTCCGGCCATACAGAACTGCATGGTAGTAAAGAAGCCTCGAATAAAAGAGTCCTTCTGGTTTGTGAGATTCTGGCGGATGCCTTCGGACACGGAGATGCTGCTTCGTTTTAATTCGATAACGGCCACAGCAATACCGTTCAAATAGATGACAAGATCCGGCCTCTTCTCCTGCTGTTCAACAACAGTAACTTCCTCAGCGATTGCAAAGTCATTATTCAGCGGATTGGCCTCGTCGATAAGTTCGACTGTCACCGGAGGCTTTTCCGGGCTTTCACTGACCGGAATGCCGTACTTTAACCGAGAATATACTGTCTTATTGGCATCATAGACCCCACGAGAAAGATTTCCTGCTTCCTGCTGAAGCTGCATTACGGCAGCATCAATCAGTTTGTCTGCATAGCCCTTCAGTCGAAGATACTGGCGCAGACGATCTTCCTTGATGTTCTTATTCTGATAATCCGACAGGTTACCAATATACTGGTAGCCCAAGATCTCCGGATCTTTGAAGAAGCGGATCACTCTTTCCTGTGTTTTAATTTCGGCATCCCCAATACTCATCCAACAGGCACCTCCTTACATCAATCTGACCTTACCGGTCAGTAGTTCAGACAAAAGTTTATTCTTTATGGCAGAATATTTAACGATCTGTCTATCATACAAGTCAATCAAATGATCTATTTCTGCGAAGAAACCGCCTATGGCTTCCTGTTCCTCCTTACTTGGTCTACATATCTGCAGACTCATATAGTCTTCAAAAGAAATATTAAGTAGTCCATCCATTCGTGCAGTAGATGAAACCATCTTTTTCAAAGCCGAATCAAATATTCCGCTATTCAGGTAATATCCATAAAATATCGAATCATCATTAGGGACAGAAAAGGCGTGATAAACAAATGGAATTCTGGCCTCTTCGATCCTTAAATCGAAGCAACTACCATAATTTCTTGTTTTTGAATATCCGTGATTATATGCCAATTCTCCTTTTTTCAATAATGTGTAATTTTTCAAGCTACTACCAGCATGATCGTCAGAATATTTTTCGCTCTGCTCAATAAAACCCGCAGAGGCAGATATCATCATTACTGGTGCTTCTGAATAAATATCTGCTTTTCGAGTTACCTCAACAGCAATATCACCAAGTTGACATTTTTTCCATTCCCCTGAAAAGCCTTTCATTCTAACCAACGGAATACTTCTATCCGACTTCGGAAGCAATTGATCAAGACACGCCCTCTTAAAATCAGTTTGTTTTTTCCTTAAGTCACGCAGATACATGATCTCTTGATCGAACTCAGCTAAGTGCTTTGCTATCGCAGTTTGTTCATCAATATCAGGCAAGAAAAATCCATAATCATAAATCTCGTTCCTGTTAACCTTTGGCATTCCACTTCTCTGCGATAGAGATACCGTGTATTTAAAGAACTGCCGAGATAGTAAAACATATTTAAGGTAATCAGGAATTATTTGACTACTGCATGAAATCGGATACATGTCTGCACTACATAATCCGCAAAACTGCGGGAATGCAACCTTACTAAGCTGGGGATTGATTTTTCCGTATAAAACATCTTTATCAGTAAAGTAATACTTTCCACTTATCAACTGATCGTCTATTACTCTATTGTAATTTAAAAGATGACCACTAAATTTTTCTATGCTTTCATTTCCAATGTGAGGTAGCATAGAGTATCTTTCATCCTGTGGATTGACCATAGGTGCATTTATAGAGGCTACATCGCCAAGTTTGACTCTTTTCCATTGTGCCTTCATATTACTCACCATTTGAATCCCATCCCTTCAAGCGATTTCTTTATAGTGCCTTCATACTTCTTGGAATCGGCGAGTAACTCTGGAAGGGTGAACTCATATCTTTCAGATAACTCTGTTATTCTGTTGGTAAGATTATGTGATATATCGGTATACAAAGAAGCTATTCCTGAGAATATATTTGCAAACCACTTTTTGTTTACCAGCAAGTCCAGTATTTCATCATCGGTGAGCGCATCATATCTTGCTCTGCATTTTTCATCCAGCGCCTTATTCAGATCCTTCACAACCTTACTATAATCAGAGATTTTTCCACATAGCTCCAATGCATCCTTCAGCTGTTTAACATCATCTTGTAGGCTTTCCGGCACGCTTTCCTCAGTTCTGATAATATGAAGACGAAAATCAATAGATGCCTTCGTAATCTTACCGTTTTCATTGACAACACTCTTACATAACGGATGTCCTAAAAGGTAAGCCTCCAGTCGCTTTTTAGTGTTTACAAGGTGGAGATCCATCCGGATAATTTCAAGCTCTATCGTTTCCTCGGTTTCTATAGTGCTTGTCAGCTCATCAATTTTTGCTTCGATGTCTTTTGCCTTAACTTTTCCATTGTCGGCTATGTCGGCAAGAGCAGATTCCTCGTCGGCGCTTTCAATTAGATTGGAAAGCTGAGAATCCGTCTCCGCGACAACATTCTCCGCTTCCTCAATGGCATTCTTCTCCTCGCGGAAAAACGAATCTATCATAATTGCCTTCGGAATTAATCTACCTTCCCATCCGGTAACTTTCATTTCACCCTTGTTTTTACCCTGAGTGATTTCTTCCTCAATATTATCAGTAGCTCTGGCATTGGCATATCCGTCCGGCTCACTTATAATCAGTGAAACATCATCGTTCATGACTTCATTCCAGTATGCCAAGAGAACCTGATATACATCATATTTATCGATCAATGTAAGATGTTCAAATTCGGTGAGAATATCCTGCGCAAGATTGTCAATCAACTCCCTTGCGGACACATCTTCATCTAACGTGGACAGTGCTGTATATTCCTTTGCCTTCCATGCAGAAAATGCCTCGTCAAGTTTTTCGCCATATTCGGAGAACTCAGCGTTCTTGTATATCGTTCGACGGATGTTATTATGGTTGACATTTAAACTGTAGTATTTCTCGCTAATAACGGAAAAAAGCTCCGATTTTAACGATGGAAATACTTCCCAATATCTATCAAGACCCTCTATATCAACTGCCGGAATTCCACCATATATATGGGCATAAATATCTTGAACATCCTCAGACTCAAAAGAGTCTATGTAGCGTGTGACATTTAAATTACACCCATTCTTCACTTCAATCTCATCATTTGGAACAAATCGCGCATAATGCGGATCGGAATCAATTTGTTCATTGAAGGTAGTGGTAATTTTATATATGTCTCTTTCACGAAGACGATTTTTGCTTCCATCCTTAACAAAATCATGGCTTGCATCAATCATAAATATTCCTTGTCGATTTGCAGCGCCTTCCTTGTCAATTACAAGTACGCAAGCTGCAATTGGTGTTCCGTAGAACAAATTGGCCGGAAGACTTATTATTCCTTTTATCCAGTGCTTCTTTATAATCGATTCTCTTATTATTGCCTCAGCGTTAGGTCTAAACAGCACGCCATGAGGAAGTATAACTGCAGCCTTTCCATTTGACTTAAGAGATTTAAGAATATGCAATAGCCATGCATAGTCCCCCTGCTTTTCAGGAGGAAGAGCACCATATCCTTCAAATCTACCGTATTCTTTTCCAGCAACTCCATCTTTCCAGTTTTTCATGGAGAACGGCGGATTAGCAACTATATAATCAAAACGCTCAAGCACAGAATTATCTGCTCTATCGAGATACTGCGGATTCGAGAATGTATTACCACTCTTGATGGTAATTTCGGCCTTGCGGTGCAAGACAGCGTTCATCTTGGCAAGACCGGCTGTCGTGCTTTCCTTCTCCTGACCGTAACCCATGATCGGAAATGGAGCTGCGTCGATAGCTCGGATTAATAGGCTGCCACTGCCGCAAGCAGGATCACATACCGTGGCGCTGGTATCCGTGCAGCGACTGATACCTACCACATTGGCGAGGATTCTGGAAACCTCTGCAGGTGTATAGAATTGTCCCTTGCTCTTTCCGCTTTCTGTAGCGAATTTGCGCATCAAATATTCGTAGGCGTCTCCGATGATGTCATCGCCTTCAGCCTTGTTCCGGGAGAAGTCCAGTTCCGGACGCTGGAAGATGGATATGAGATCGGTCAACTTATCGACCATTTCCTTACCGCTACCCAGTTTCTTCTCATCGTTAAAATGTGCAATATCAATAACGCCCTTCAGGTCGGTGTTCTCGTCAGCAAGACGGGCGATGATTTTGTCCATGCCCTCGCCGATGTTCTTCTTTCCCTTAAGCGCGATAAAGTCATCAAAGGAGCAGCCCGTCCGCTTTTCCGGATCGGGATCTTTGTCATGTGCCTTATCGAAGACTTTGATGTCCTCATAGGCTCCCTTATTCTTAAATTTATCGGTGACATACTTCATGAACAGAAGCGTCAGGATATAGTCCTTATATTCCGAGGAATCCATGCCTCCACGAAGTTTGTCGCAGCTCGCCCATAGCGATGCATATAATTGCGTTTTCTTAACAGCCATCTTTGTCTGCTCCTTGTCTAATGATTTTCTTTGATTTTCTCCTTGAATCAGTCAGCGCTTTTACCGCTCTTAACCCATTCATCGAGTTCGGAAATTTTAAACTTCCACTGTTTTCCGATTTTTTGAGCAGGCAAACCTTCTTTACCATTTCTGATCCAGCTGCGAAGAGTGACCGTTTTAATACCTAAATATTCCGCAGCTTCATCTATACTTATCCATTTGTCATTCATGATTTCTTCCATGCTCTCACCTCGTGATTTGAATCTGAATACAGCTCAACTATTTTAGTATACAGCAAAAATGTGAATTTTTCAAGAGTTTGCTGTTATTTGTTGATATTATTTTTTATTTGTGCGTTCTCAAAAATCGCCACCGGACACGACTATGTCCGGTCTTTTTTTTCCTATTTTTCAAGACATAGCCCATCTTAACCTACCTGTTATTACCTGTTAGTACCGCAAAAACGGACATACCTGTGTCCGAGGTTTCAATCTCTAAAAATGGCATACTTGCCTTAGCACGTGGGAGCCATCTGCGCAGGGTGTTTCCGGTTCCACGTGACTACCTATGACAATCAAATACTGTACCGATCACCGGAAGTGAGGTGCAGCCGAAATGGAGTAATCCTTCGGTATGCCCTCTACCTGTGGTTTGGTTTTGCATGTCTGGAGCTCTCCATTTCGGCAAAAGCCGAAGGAGGGCTTTCATTATGCAAAACAACGACAATCAGAAGACCTATTTCATCTACGTTCGAAGCACAGGCGAGAAGGTGCCGGTCACCAAGGAACAGCACGACTCCTTCTATAAGGAAGCTGACCGTATTCGCCACAAGGAGCAGGATCACGGCAGGTGCATGTGTCCGTACCGCTTTATATGGAAGTGCGACGGCGATTGCATCGGCTGTGAATACCACGCGGCAGGTGACACCACATCTTTGGATCAACCTCTCCCGGATGGCAACGGCACACTCGGCGATTATATCCCTGACAGCAACAAACCGATGGATGAAGTCATAGCCGACCGTATGCTGTTGGAGCAGCTCTTTGCACGTCTGCGTGAACTCGACCCGGAAGCCGATACCATCATCCAGCTTTGGAAGGATCATCCGGAAGGCATCTCCGACCGTGCCATTGCCAGAGAGCTTGGTCGTCCTCAAAAGACCTTTGCTGACCAGATGAAAAAGTATCGTACCGACCTTCGCAGGATCAGAGGCGATAAGTAATATAAGCACCACGAAACACAGCCTTTCCGGCCATAGTCCCTCTTTCGGATGGTGGCCGGAAAACTTTTTTATAAAATCCTCCGCTCAAATCGGAAGTTCATCTCCAGTGGAAGATGAAGGACAGAGAACAACGCCTTCAGAAAGCGAGGTGAACATGATGTACCGCAGTTACGCAGACACCGGCGGCAACGTGAACGAGGAAATCAAGCTCCTGAATTCCATCAGTCACGTATCCGCCAGACTGGCAAGAAATCTCTCAATTCTTGCCGCAAGCCAATCCGAGGAAGGAGGAAAAGAAAATGTCAAAGATGGCAGAAATGGCACAGACCATCGAAGAGCTCCGCACCGCTGCTGCTTCTATTAATGCCGCAGCCGACTGGCTCTACCAGCAGTTTTCCGGAGGGGACGAGGCGCAGGCCTCTGAGGCACCCGCCAAAGAAGAACCGAAGCCGGAGCTGAAATTGGAAGACGTAAGAGCCGTCCTTGCTGAAAAGTCCCGCGCCGGTCATACCGCAGAAGTACGCGCCCTGCTTAAAAAGTATGGTGCCACAAAGCTCTCGGAGATCGATCCGGCAAACTACGAAGCTCTGATGAAGGACGCGGAGGTAATCGGCAATGGCAGCTAAAGCACACGCAATCCTGTCCGCGTCCAGCTCCGACAGATGGCTGCACTGCCCGCCATCGGCGAGGCTCTGCGAAACCTATGAGGACAAGGGAAGCGACTACGCTGCGGAAGGCACCGACGCCCATGCGCTTGGCGAATACAAGCTCAAGACTGCTCTCGGTATGCCAGCTAATAATCCGACCGACAGCCTCAAATGGTATTCCGAGGAAATGGAGGATGCTACCTCCGGCTATGCAGAATATGTGCTGGAACAGGTCGAAGCCGCCAAAGAAACCTGCGCCGACCCGGTAGTTCTTATCGAGCAGCGTGTGGACTTCTCCCGCTGGGTAGAACAAGGCTTCGGCACCGCCGACTGCATCATCATCGCAGACGGTACGCTCCGGGTAATCGACTACAAGCACGGCTTAGGCGTTCTGGTCTCCGCAGAGGAAAATCCCCAGATGCAGTGTTACGCCCTCGGCGCTTTGGAGCTTTTCGATGACATTTACGACATCGATCAGGTATCCATGACAATCTACCAGCCAAGACGCCAGAACGTCAGCACCTACGAGATCAGCAAAGACGATCTATATCGCTGGGCGGATGAAGTCTTAAAACCCACCGCAGATCTGGCCTTCGCCGGAGACGGGAACTTCCTGTGCGGCGAATGGTGCGGTTTCTGTAAGGCCAAAAACGAGTGCCGTGCCAGAGCCGAAGCAAACCTGAAGCTCGCGCAGCATGATTTCAAGCTCCCGCCACTTCTTACAGATACAGAGATCGAGGTCATCCTCGGCAAGGTCGATGAACTGGTCAGCTGGGCTTCCGATATCAAGGAATACGCACTGCAGCAGGCTCTCTCCGGCAAGGAATGGTCAGGCTTCAAGCTCGTCGAAGGACGCGCCAACCGCAGATACAGTAATGAGGCCGCCGTCATTGACGCGGTCGAGAAAGCAGGCTTTGACCCGTATGAGAAAAAGCTGCTCGGCATTACCGCCATGCAGAAACTCCTCGGCAAGTCCCGCTTTGATGAACTCCTGACGGCTTACATCGAAAAGCCGCAGGGCAAACCCACACTTGTGCCGGATAGCGATAAGCGCCCGGCCATGAACACAGCAAAAAATGATTTTATGGAGGAAAACAACAATGAGTAAGAATGTAAAAATCAGCAATCCCATGAAGGTTATCACCGGTGTCGACACCCGCTGGAGCTACGCGAACGTCTGGGAGCCGAAATCCATCAACGGCGGCACACCCAAGTACAGCGTAAGCCTCATCATTCCGAAGTCCGACACCAAGACCATTGCCAAGATTCAGGCTGCCATCGAGGCTGCCTACAAGGAGGGCGAAGCCAAACTCAAGGGCAACGGCAAGTCCGTACCGGCACTCTCTGTCCTTAAGACACCTCTGCGTGATGGTGATGCAGAGCGTCCGGATGACGAGGCATACAAGAACGCCTACTTCGTCAATGCCAACGCCACGTCTGCTCCCGGCATCGTAGACGCAGACCTGAACCCGATTCTCACCCGTTCCGAAGTGTACAGCGGCGTGTACGGCAGAGCCAGCATCACGTTTTATGCTTTCAACTCTTCCGGTAACAAGGGAATCGCCTGCGGGCTCAACAACCTGCAGAAGATCCGCGACGGTGAGCCTCTCGGCGGCAAGGCAAGCGCTGAGTCCGACTTTGCTACTGACGACGATGAAGATTTTCTCAATTAAGGAAAGGAGCGCAAAACTATGGAAAGCACAGTAATGATCTCATCCCTTCTCTGCAACATCCTGATCGGGTGCTTCTGCATCGTAGTCCTGTCTTGGGCAGTAGTAGCTGTCCAGACGGTGATCAATGACTTCAAGCGCGAGAAACGCGAGGAGAAAAAGGCCGCGCAGGACGACGAATACCATGTAAAACGTATGGAAGCCCTGAAATAATCCAGTACAGGCAGGCGGCTTAGGAGCGATCTTAAGCCGCTTGTTTGAATTGAGGTGAAAATCTATGCAAACACTTAGTATTGATATTGAAACCTACAGCGGCGTAAATCTGTCCAAGTGCGGCGTTTATAAATATGCCGAGTCACCGGATTTTGAAATACTGCTGTTCGGCTACAGCGCCGACGGCTCCGATGTGACGGTCATCGACCTTGCACAGGGCGAACGCCTGCCGCAGGAAATTATAGAAGCTCTGACCGATGATTCTGTCATCAAATGGGCTTTTAATGCAAATTTTGAAAGAGTCTGCTTGTCCCGGTACCTTTCCGATCTTGGAGTGAGTCTTGACCCTTTCCACGATAATCATCCGCTCTCTCAGGAGTGCTCCCGGTTCCTGAATCCGGAAAGCTGGCGCTGCTCTATGGTCTGGGCAGCCACAATGGGACTGCCACTTTCTCTGGAAGGCGTCGGTGCCGTCCTCGGTCTTGAGAAACAGAAGCTTACCGAGGGCAAGGAGCTCATCAAATATTTCTCCGTGCCCTGCGCTCCGACAAAGGCAAACGGCGGTCGCACAAGGAACCATCCCTTCCACGCGCCGGACAAGTGGGAGGCCTTCAAAAAATATAACATCCGTGATGTGGAAACCGAGATCGGCATCAAGGATCGCCTTGCAAAATTTCCTGTACCGGATGGAGTCTGGGACGAGTACCACATCGATCAGGATATCAACGACCGTGGTGTCCGGCTCGACATGGATCTGGTGAAGGAAGCTATCGAAATGGACACCCGCTCACGCTCGGAGCTGACTGCTGCCATGAAGGATATCACGGCTCTCGATAATCCGAACTCCGTGCAGCAAATGAAGCAGTGGCTCTCCGATAACGGTCTCGAAACCGATACCCTCGGAAAGAAAGTCGTGGCAGAGCTCATCAAAACGGCTCCTCCTGAGCTGCAGACCGTTCTGGAACTGCGCCAGCAGCTTGCCAAATCCTCGGTCAAAAAATATCAAACGATGGAGCGTGCAGTCTGTGACGACGGCAGAGCTCGCGGCATGTTTGCATTTTATGGAGCCAACCGCACCGGGCGATGGGCAGGAAGACTCATACAATTACAAAATCTCCCGCAAAATTATCTCCCGGATCTGGCTGACGCCCGTGCTCTTGTAAAATCCGGCGACTTCGATGCCGTGAAGCTCCTCTATGAAGATGTCCCGGATACCCTCTCGCAGCTGATCCGGACAGCCTTCATTCCAAAGGACGGTACGCAGTTTTATGTTTCCGACTTCTCCGCCATCGAAGCCCGCGTTATCGCTTGGTATGCAGGTGAGACGTGGCGGCAGAAGGTCTTTGAAACCGGAGGCGACATTTACTGTGCCAGCGCCAGCCAGATGTTCCATGTCCCGGTCGAGAAGCACGGCGTAAACCGCCATCTGCGTCAAAAAGGCAAGATTGCAGAACTTGCGCTCGGCTACGGCGGCTCGGTCGGAGCCTTAAAGGCAATGGGCGCTATAGAGATGGGACTCTCCGAAGATGAGCTTCCTCCGCTGGTAGATGCTTGGCGTCAGACAAATCCCAACATCGTGAAATTCTGGTGGGATGTTGACCGCGCTGTCATGGAGGCTGTGAAGTATAAGCACACGACCTCAAGCTACGGGCTTACCTTCTCCTGCCGCTCCGGGATGCTCTTTATTACGCTGCCCTCCGGCAGAAACCTCTGCTACGTGAAGCCGAAGATCGGAACTAATAAATTCGGCGGCGAGTGTATCACCTATGAAGGCATCGGCAGCACGAAAAAATGGGATAGGCTCGATTCATACGGGCCGAAATTTGTGGAAAACATCGTGCAGGCGACCTCCCGCGACATTCTCTGCTACGCCATGAAGACGCTGCGCTGTTGCTCCATCGTTATGCATATCCATGATGAGCTGGTCATTGAAGCCGACCCGCGTATGTCTCTTGATGTGCTCTGTGAACAGATGAGCAGAACTCCGCCGTGGGCAAAAGGCCTGAAGCTACGCGCCGACGGTTATATCACACCCTTCTACAAAAAAGATTAAAAATCGTCCGCTCAAATCAGGCGTTCATCTCCAGTGGAAATTGGAGGTGGACGCCTTTAAGTCTGCCCGGAAAGGAGGACTCCCCAGTGAGTAACGATTATCACAACAGCGAGGGCTATCCTGACCCGACTGCCGGTGAAGCGCTCTCCCGGATTGCCGTAAACGAAAAGCAGTCCCTACGCGCTTTCCGTCCTATCGTCTACATCTGCTCTCCGTTTTCCGGAGATGTGGATGCAAACGTGGCCAATGCCAGACGCTACAGCCGCTTTGCCGTAGACAAGGGATATATCCCTATCGCACCGCACCTGCTGTTTCCGCAGTTCCTTGATGATAACAATCCAACAGAACGTGAGCTCGGTTTGTTCTTTGGAAATGCCCTCATGAGCAAATGCGCCGAGGTCTGGGTATTCGGCAGCCGTATCTCATCCGGTATGGAAGCAGAAATCAAACGCGCCAAGTGGAAGGACTATCGCTTGCGCTATTTCACAGAAGAATGTCAGGAGGTTTAACGCTATGTATGAAGTAACAGAAAAACGCAGAAAACTCGATGATGGCACCGAGATCACCACATACACCCGCGATGTGATCAGCTGCAATATCCTGCAGGTCGAGGCCGGAACAACCGGATATAAGGGCGGCGACACCGGTCATGGTGGTCGTACCTATTTCCGCATTCAGGACGAGGCCAGCACGGATATGGAGATAAAGCCCATCCTCAGCAAATACGGCTGTGATGGATTCGAGGTTACCCTCGGCGGCGACTGCGAGCTGGAGACCATGATCCGCGCTCTGAAATTTATCACGAAGGTGCTGGAAGAAGAATCTGAGGAGGTGTATGACTGATGTTTACGCTTTATAGTGCTGATTTTATCGGCAATCCCGGAAACTGCTCCTATCCTCATAAGACCGTGGTCATGGATACGGACAGCTTAAAGGCTGCGGTCGGCCACGACTATGTATGCGCTGAATATAAACACCATTACCGCAACGGTGCCAATTTTCTCTCTGCCGACTGCCTTCCCGTGGACTGCGACAATGACCACTCTGAAGATCCAAAGGATTGGATCACACCGGCAGATGTGCTGGAGGCTTTTCCCGGCGTCAGCATTGCTATCCACTACAGCCGTTTCAACCAGCGCGAGAAAAATGGTAAGCCCGCAAGGCCAAAGTTCCATGTGCTCTTTCCCATCGAGCGCGTGACGGATGCTACCCTCTACAGCGATATGAAGAAGCTGGTCAATTGTATCTTTCCGTATTTCGATACGAATGCGCTGGATGCTGCTCGCTTCTTCTTCGGAACACAGGAGCCAAACGTGGAACTCTATCCCGGTCGCATGAATCTTACGGAATTTTTGAATGATGACGAGTTCGATGCAGGCCTGCCCGGAGGTCATGAAAAGGATGTAGTGATCCCGGAAGGCAGCCGTAACGCTACCATGTCCCGCTTTGCCGGTATTGTTGGACAGCGAATTGAGAGAGACGCAAACGGCAAATTATTTTTCCGCTTTTCAAATAATCGACCGCGCAGTCTGG
>NZ_CAXSVO010000014.1:0-102701 GCF_964240875.1 Ruminococcus sp. 5_1_39BFAA
CGACAGCAAAACCTTACATATCTATTTCTTATCAGAAAGATTCACTTTCCAAAGACACAAGATTTTTTACAGCCTCATTTATGATTTATATGTTTCTTTATATCCTTCTCCCCAATTCCACATAGCGTCAAGAATGGGTTTCAAACTCCGCCCAAGGTCTGTCAGAGAATATTCCACTCTCGGAGGAACCTCCGCATACATCTTGCGGTTTATGAGTCCGCTTTCTTCCATATCCCGAAGCTGCGCCGTTAATACCTTTTGCGATACACTACCAATGGACTTCTTCAGTTCTCCAAAACGTTTTGTACCGGGAAGCAAATCCCGAAGAATCAACACCTTCCACTTATCACCAATGAGCGTTAAGGTTGTTTCAACCGGGCAAGCCGGTAACTCTTTTTTTACAGTTTGTTCCCATATTGCCTATCTCTCAATATAGAAGTCATGATGACAAGTGATTCCGGTGCTGTGATCAGCCCCCGGTTAGCAAACTCACGTTCCTGTTCATCCTCGAAATGCAAGAACTGCCGAAATAACACCTTTCATCAGAGATTCCTCCTTAAGTTTGCCTGAATTGACTTATTTTCCGAGTACGACGGAAATTCTGATCTCCTTTTCTGTCTCGCTTAGATCAAGTTCGCCGCCGTCTGCGACGCTCATGCGAAGCTCATACAGTGTCCCATCGGACAGCATATTGGCAGCCGCACCGGTTTCATCCGTGAACGACCACAGTTCTTTGGAGACCTCCGTCAACTTGCCATCAGCACCGTAAGCATAGAGCTTTAGGTCGGAGGCATTGCCAGATAGGTTGTTCATCCGTAGCGCGACGGTAGTTTTGGGGTGGACGTTTTCTGCGCTTACGGTGTAACCCCAGCTGGCAACACTGCCTTCTCCGCCATCTTCGGTAAACTGCTCCTGAGTCAGCACATTCCTTGCGGCCTTGTCCAGATCGACCTCGCGGTACGGCATTTCAGGCAGATACACGAACCGATCCTGCAAGCGAAGAAGCTCCAGATAGCCCGTCGGGCAGTAGAGTGCGTTGCCGCTGTTTCCAGCGTATATACCGATGGCCATATTGTTATAACCGTATTTATTCGACACATCCATAGTAAAGACGGTCTCACCTGTTTCAAAGTCCAGAATGATGTACTGCCACATGCCGCTCTCCAGATCCTGCACATAGCCGTAAATATAACCAGTTGCAGTAGAGAGCTTCATGATCGACGTGTCACTCAGGTCGTTTCTGCACCAAACACTTCTCATCTCATAGCCGGTATCGGTTTTGACCGTGTCAACACGCTCCACGCCGGGCGCGATCATGACGTTACCCTTTGTCAGCCAGTTCATATCATAGATATTGGCATAGCTCTGGATAGAAGAGTCGCTGTCGGGGTTCGACAGAGCTGCGTTGCCTGCGCCGAACCAGTTGCACACGATTGTGCTGACGTTGCCTGCACCGTCGTCATAGACGATTGCAGAGTTTTCGACGGCCACCTGATAGCCCTCGGGCAGGTCGTCCAGCACCGGTAGGCTGGCAACGACCTTGCCGGTCTTCATATCGAGCGCCAGCAGATTGACAGGATCCTGATTGTCGGTGAACAGGACAAGATCGGGTGTCAGTGACGGAGAGCAGCCGCCACCCCATGCAAGGCCGCCACCGGTAGTCTTGTCGCCCTCGCCGCTGACCTTTGCGCCGACGCTCTCATACGGCGTACACCAGACAACCTTCACGCTGCTATCAGCACGGAGCAGATAGCAATTCTGGTTTGTCAGGATCACCGCGCCATCCTTGGAGGCGGCGATGCCATTTTCCGCACCTTCACCGGGCGCCAGGTCATAGACGAAGACTGCATTGGAAAGATCCGTCTGCTCACCGCTCAGAATCGCATCGATCGCCGAACGCGCAATATAGCCGATCACACCCTGCTGCGCCCGGTCGGGATAGATACGGAAACCACCCGTGGCAAACCAGAGATTTCCCTCGTAGTCAAAAACCACGGACAGAAGATTCTGCTCCAACGTCTTGCCAAGCGCAGCCTCTGCGGCTGCTTTGATGTCAATATCCAACACCTTTTCAAATTCAGGCAGGACGTTTCCTTCTTCATCAGTCGCCCGTAGCATCAGCACATGGTTATTGCTGGTGGGGCAGACAACGCGATTCTCGGAATCCAGAAATGTATAGGAACTCTGGATCACATAACCACCGCCGTCATGCTGTTTCGGAGAAAAATAGCCAAGCGTCTTCGTTTCTTTGGCGTTCAGATCACGGATGGCGATGCCGCCGAGCAGCGGAACCACCGCGTGTCCGTAACTGTCAAAATAAATGGCGGGCGAGGCGTTCGCGTTGGTTTTCTCATAAGAGACATTGATTTCCGGATAGATGCCAAGTGGCAGAATCTCATTCGTGGAATCGGTGTTATATCCATCGTGATGAATATTTGCGTCGCTCTTCGCCATATAAGGGTTTTCGTCTACCCGTTTTGCATGCAACGCTTTCACCGGCAAATCGGCGGTTGCCGTATGATAAGTGGCTGTATCCGGTGGCAGCGTCTCGGAAGCTAATGTCTGCTTTGCACTGTAAGCAGACATCGTCAGGCATATCGCAGCTGCCAACATCAAAGACAGTGCGGAATGAAGTGTTTTTTTCTTTTTCATTTTCATAGACAAATCCTCCGTAATTTCTTATCGTTTGTTTTGAATCGATCAGCTATTTGCTCTTTCAAACCAAATGATCAAACCTTGTTTGAATGCTTCTTCGGCAATCAGTTTTGGCAGGAAGTAGTCCACTCTCAGCATAAATGCATGGAGCGAAAAATCCAGAACGCTACACCATATGATCCCACATATGGGATAAATGGAGCGAAGGTGTTTTGCCGCATTTAGCCCTGCCACGCCGGAAAATGCAATGACCACATTGGTCGGTGCAATTTTCTGCACATTTTCAAAAAAGAGTTCCTGATCTTGGTATTGCACAATTTGAGGGAACATGCCTTTCTCGCTGCAAAACCGGGCAATTTGCTCTGCATAATACTGGCCCTCCATTTCTTTTTCTGCCAGCACGGCAATGTGGTACACAGATTCCCCTCCTTCCTAAATCCAATTACATGCCTTGCTTGTTTTTAGTATAAAAAGCTGTCCGACTATTTCAAGCGGGGTGTCACGAAAGCCCCAATAATGGCATGAATTCTGAGTCTGGACCATAGTCGCTCCAAAGGAAATGTGATATAATTATTTTGGAGTATCATATAGGGAGCTACTTAACCATGAGAATCGCAATTGTTGATGATCTTGCTGATGAACGGACATTGCTGAGAAACCGGTTGGAACGGCAACTGCGGAGTCGGAATGTGCAGGCAAGCTTATTTGAATATACAAGCGGCGAAGAATTTTTGGAAGCAGAAGAGGCACAGCATTTCACTGTCGCATTTTTGGACATCTATATGGCTGGAGCAAACGGAATTGAAACAGCGAAGGAACTGCGCAAGCGGGACACCGACTGCCTGCTGGTCTTCACCACGGCCTCGACCGATCATGCGTTGGAGGGTTTTCAGGTGCGTGCTATGCATTATCTTGTAAAACCCTTTACTGAGGAAGATATTGACCGTTTAACAGACGAGCTTCTTTCAAGAATTCCTCGCCCGGACAAATATATGGAACTGAAAGTAGGCGGAAGTGAGATTCGCCTGTGCTATCAGAATATCGTCTATGCGGAGCATTTCGCCCACATGATCTATGTCCACACTACCGCAAAAAGGACGCTTGCCACGCGCCAACCCTTCAAGGCGTTCATAGCGCCGCTCAAGGATGAGCCACGCTTTTTTGTGTGCGGACGCGGTGTGATCGTCAATCTGGAGCATACTGTTGATTTTGAAGATGCAGCTTTTCGCATGGATGATGGGAGTCGCGTGTTTGTCAGTCAGGAACTGTTGAAAAGCGCCCGACAGGCTTTTATGGAGTATTTGCTGCAAAGGGGGTATATGTCGTGACAGATGCACTGCGTCCTGTTTTTGAGCTTTGTGTTGTGCTACCGGGGCTTTTGCTCGCGTATTTCCCAGTGAAATCCTATTTGAGACAGCCGCTGCTGAAACTCATTACGTGGATCGTGCCGCTGCTCCTGTTTCTTTCTGCTGTTGGGGGAGCGGTATGTTATCAATACCATATTTCCGCGGAACCAGCGCTTACATCTATCGTGTTGATTGCAGTTACCATATATATAAAAACGCTCCGGGGTTCCATGTGGAAATCCGGAACGGTGGCTTTATCTGTTTGTGCTGTATTTGCCTGCATCAATAGCCTTTCAAGAGCCATCAATGCCGCCATGCTGATCGATATGCGCTTGACGGAGGCCGAGCCATGGCTTTGCCTTCGGGCGGTCGTTTGCTACAATGTGCTTTGCTGGCTGTTTGCCGTCATCGCGTATTATCCCGCGACACACGCGGCACGAAAGATGGTGGAAGACGAGAATTTCGCGCAGACCTGGTATGTGTTCTGGGTTTTGCCGCTTGTGTTTATTGCGCTGAATTTGTTTATGATTCCGAAGTATCAAGATACGCTCTATACCGGACGGGTCTTACAGGGTTATATCGTCATCAGCATTGCACTGCTGATCCTGCTGCTCTTGTTTTACGCTATTTTTTTGATGATGGCAAACAGCTTGAACCGGAATGCCAGACTACAGCAGGAAAACCAGCTCCTTTTCATGCAACAGCAGCGATACGAAAATCTCAAAACCGCCATTGAGGAAGCCCGGCAGGCACGGCACGATATGCGGCATCACCTGAATCAGCTTTCTGCACTTGCCGAAGAGGGGAATCTTGATAAACTCAAAGTATATCTTGCCGGTGCTGTTTCCAGAATTCCTAGCCTTGATATGCGCCTCTGTGAAAACCGGGCGGCGGACAGTGTGGTCAGTTATTACTGTGCTCTTGCAAAGCGGGAAGGTATCCCATTCTACGCGCAACTTGATCTACCCGAAAAGATTCCTGTCAATGAAATCGACATGTGTCTTGTCCTCTCCAATCTGCTGGAAAATGCACTGGAGGCCAGTCTACAGGCGGCTCCCTCCCGGCAGCAAATCAAGGTGACTTCCTATCTGCATGCCAGCAGGTTGCTCCTGATTCAGGTTGAAAATACATATGACGGAGTAATCAAAGAAAAGGACGGAGTATTTCAGTCCTCCAAGCGAAAAGGAAATGGTGTCGGACTTCAGTCTGTTCGTCACATCGCGGAGAAATCCGGTGGCGCGAGCACATTCTCTTATCAAGCTGGCATTTTCTGTGCAAAAATTATGATTTGCGGGTAAATAAAAACAGGAAAAAAATAATCTCGTATAAAAAGCGCAATAAAAAGCGCAATAAAAAGCGCAATAAAAAGCGCAATAAAAAGCGCTTGCTGTTTTGGTAAAAGGCTAATGCAGCAAGTGCTTTTTTGTACAGACTTATGTTAGTCTTTTATACTAAGGATAGAAATATTAAAATGAATATGACAGATAAATACGAGGAAGATGAAAACAGTCGTTACTTTGATAATAGCCGTTTTCTCCAGACAATGACATAGTCAGGATGCACCAGCATGAATGATGTCAGTGACTACTATCGGAGCAGTGTCAGTTCATCGGCAGGCTCGGATACCTCTTATTTAGATGAACGTTTTACAGATTAAATTTTTTCACAGAACGATTATACACTGTTCAATGGCGACCATGTAAAGGTACCTACCTCATGCGATCATGTGTATGCGGATGACAATGGGAATGTTTATGTGACCAACAGTACCTAATTTATCAATAGAAGCAGCAGAAACGGAAGGAATGGCTGTGCTGTGGATGTAACAGTTCCTTCATTGCAAGAGGAAGAAGTGTATGATACAATCAAATTAATTATCGCTCTTAGAAAAATATCGCAATACACATTGAGGAGAATGTCTTAAAGTAATTCGAAAAAATATTTGACATGAAGGTGGAGGAGAACAGTGCAAAAGAAATTCACATTATGCGCAGGAAGTGCAGTAATTTTATGTGTGATTACCGCAGCAGTAATCCGAAACTTATCTTTTACAAATCCTTACCTTGATGCCATATGTTGCTTTTTAAGACCGTTTATTTACATAGGACTGTATTCGACTTGGGCATTTTCCTTTCAGAAGAGGATTATTCAAACAAATACACGCCGTTGTCTGATCTTAATTGCAGCTCTGATGATTTTCTGGATGTTTGTCCGTATGTGCAAATACCAGATGCCATATGAATTGCCGATAGCTTTACGCTATGGCTGGTATCTCTACTATATTCCCATGCAGTTGATTCCAACCGCCAGCCTTTATCTGGCATTTCACATGCGGCAGCCGGAAAATTACCGGCTTCCACGATGGACACACTGGCTGTTTCTGACTGCGTTGATTCTGATAGGACTGGTATTAACAAACGATCTGCATCAACTTGTGTTCTCTTTCCCGGAGGGAAAACTGGGAGAAGCAGCATCTTATGAAGTGGGCGTATATGGGTATGGACCAGTGTATTATTTGATTATCACATGGGATATCGGTTGTGCACTGGCGGCTGTTTGTATGATTTTGTTTAAATGCCGGGTGGTAAGGAATAAGAAGCTGCTCTGGTTTCCATTCAGTGCGTATGGACTGGCTGTAATATATGGGATTACTTATTGTCTGGATTTGCCTTTCTGGAGAATGCTCACAAGGGATATGACGGCTGCTTTCTGTCTTCTGTTTGCCGCGATTATCGAGAGCTGTATTCAGTGCGGCCTGATTCCCTCTAATACAAGCTATGCGCAGTTGTTCGAGTCCTCTGCTATTGCTGCACAGATCACAGATACGGACGGAAATGTATGTTATCGTTCAAAGGATTCCGGGGAAATCAAAGCGGAAACCGTACATCGTGCGCTGGAGAGACCAGTGATGATGGAAAATGGAATTCGCTTATCGGGAGCGCCGATCCGGGGCGGTT
The DNA here is from genome assembly GCF_964240875.1 of Ruminococcus sp. 5_1_39BFAA. Classification (NCBI taxonomy): domain Bacteria; kingdom Bacillati; phylum Bacillota; class Clostridia; order Eubacteriales; family Oscillospiraceae; genus Ruminococcus; species Ruminococcus sp. 5_1_39BFAA. The sequence goes on from NZ_CAXSVO010000014.1 coordinate 6,959, forward strand.
ATGTGCTGTGGAAAGAAAATCTGTCAGAGCTGCAGGACATATTACAAGAATTAGCTGACATGAAAGAAGAATTGAAAGATGCAAATGTGATAGAGGAAGAAAACCTGAAAGCCAAAAAACAGATGGCAAAACTGTCTGTAAAGAATCAGCTTTATGATAAAATGCAGAAACAGACTTCCAGGCAGATTATTCTTCTGACCAGGTTGATCGATGAGTATTCTCTGGCGGAAAATGAGCAGCAAAGAAAAAAGATACTGGGAAAGGTTGTTGTCATCGGTGCATATATAAAAAGGCGCAGCAATCTTATATTTATTGCAGAACATAATTCTATCATATCGGTAAGAGAACTGGAATTATGTTTTGAAGAAACCATAAGAAATCTGGAATTGAGTGGTGTAGCCGCAGGCTTTCTTGTGATAAAGGAAAGTTCTCACTGTCCTTTATCACAAATGACTGGGAAAATGATCTCAAGTGAAGCAGCGATGCGAATTTATGATTTTTCTGAAGCGGTCATTGAAGAATCACTGGATAGTTTATCCGCACTCTCAGTAACACTGAAACAGAAAAATGAAAAGCTGGTGTTATCCATAAGTGCAGAATGTGAAGCGAACCTGACGGAAATAGCCGGACGCTATGGTGCAGAAGTTGAACAGGATTTTGATGGTGCATGGTTACTTTCTTTCTCTGTGAAAGGAGGGGAAAGCAGGTGATGAAATCTTTTGGAAACAATTCCCTGGAATTTCAAATGGTTTTGGTTGTTTTTTTCCTGATGACAGCTTTGACATATTTTCTATTGATCATATATGAAATTACCTGGAAACAGAAATGGAAGCGGATTATAATAAATATGGCAGTGTTTACGGTGACTTTTCTCACAGCTTCATGTTTAAGCGTGAGATATCTTTTTTATGATTGGGAACAAAATTCATTTATACTTTTTAAAATTCCTTATGTTGTTTATGTTGCTGCCGGAATTTGCGGAATCGTATTCGCAGCAATGCAGATTAGGGATGCTTTCAGACAAGGGAAAAATCATTTACAGGGAAATGCGATTCAGGAAAGTCTGGATAACTTACCCAGTGGAGCGGGATTTTTTGATGAACAGGGGATGCCTGTACTGATTAATCGACAGATGTACAGAATCTGCAGATACTTAACAGGGCGGGATATTCAAAGTGTAGCAGAGCTTCGGGAAGCATTGGAACATCCTCTGGAAGGCAGTGTGTCTTACGATCCGGATTTTCAGGTATATTGTTTTCCAGATGGAAGTGTATGGAAATTTTCAGAAGATTTCATAGTTGCAGAAAATGGAGAACGGTTCCTGCAATTTCTGGCTTCAGAAGTATCTGAATTATATCAGAACAAGCAGCTTCTGGAAAAAGAAAACAGGAAGCTTCAGGAAATGTCTGTGGCTATGAAAGAGCTTTCCAAAAATATTGTGATACTGACCAGGGAGGAAGAGACGCTGGCCATGAAAATGCGGGTGCATGATGATCTTGGATACAGTGTACTGGCAGCACATCGTATGCTGTTACAGGATTCTGAAGAAACCAGAGAGGCGTTCCTTTCACAATGGAACAGGATTTTGAGCTTATTGAGAAAAGACAATGAGCCTGCGGCAGAGACGCTTCATCAGATGGTGCAGGAAAGAGCCGATGCTCTTGGATTGAAAGTCTTTTATACAGGAGAAATCCCGGATGATCCGGGGGCGGCTGAACTGATGGATGTGATTTTTTTGGAGGCGCTTTCAAATAGTGTACGCCATGCCGGGGCAACGGAACTTTATGTAAACATAAGCAGCGGGATTCATGAGTGGGTGTTTGTGATCACAAATAATGGCAGGAAGCCGGACAAAGAGATTGAGGAAGGAGGCGGCCTGTCTGCAATACGGGAAAAGGTGGAAAATTGTAATGGTACTGTCAGTATCCGTTCCTTTCCGGAATATTCCCTGACAATAAATATACCGAAAAAGGAGGAGCATGTATGATCAGCGTACTCATTGTGGAAGACCAACGTATGGCGCGTGAGGATATGGAAAACTATATTCAGTCAAGCGGTAGATATTCCCTGGCAGCTTCTATCACGAATGCAGCTATGGCGGAAACCGTATGTCGCCGGAGTGGATGTGATCTTGTTCTGATGGATATCTGCACGGAAAACGACGCAAGCGGTCTGATTGCTGCAGAGAAGATCAAAAGAGCAATGCCTCAGACAAAAGTAATCATTGTTACTTCCATGGCAGAATGCAGTTTTATTGACCGGGCGCACAGGGCAGGTGCAGACAGCTTCTGGTATAAGGATGCCGGTAAAGAGGAACTGTTAGAGGTTATGGACCGTACAATGCAGGGGGAGAGTATTTATCCGGATGCTCCTCCGGAAGTGATGATAGGAACAGCAAAAAGCTGTGAATTTACCCCGGCAGAAATAGATGTCCTCCGGCTCGTAGTAGAAGGACAGTCCTATAAAAAAATTGCGGAAACTCTGTCTATATCGCCGGAAACGGTAAAATGGCATATCAAAAATATGCTTCAGAAAACGAACTTTGACTCAAAAACAAAACTGGCAGTAGCAGTTACAAAGAAAAACTTAATAATTAATGGATTTTAGAAAATCCTGTCGCTTTCTTTCACAGAGGGCGGCAGGATTTTTTTGCGTCATCATAGAAAATTGCTCCCCATTTTCTTATGATACAAAAGTCCCGCAAGATGTGTGATTTGTTCCATCCCACCCATATGGGGAGTGTGTGAATTTTTGAAAAACGATATAATTTTATCATATAAAGGCTGAAAGTGTATTTCATAACAACAGGGAGGAAACAGATCATGCGAAGAGTAGTCATTGATATGCAGAATCATTTATTCTCAGATGCAATAGCCAGAGTGCTTCAGGCGTATGATTCTGATTTTTTTACAGAGATGTCGGAAGCGCCGGATAAGACTGCAGACCTTTGCAGGATTGTACAGCCGCATATTTTAATGATGGAAATTGCTGTTCATGCTCCCTGGTCGCTGAGTGAACGTCTTGCAATTTGCCGGGAGGTACAAAGATATGTTCCGCACTGTAAAATCATATTCACTGTAGATGAAAAATCAGACAGTGAAACGGCCAGAAAAGTTGTGGAATGTAAGAAAACAGGTCTGATTGACAATTTTATTTATAATACCATTTCTGCCAGTTATATGATTGCTATTTTAGAGAGCCTGTAACTTATTGGAAGGAGAAGCTTTGTCTTGTTGTAAAAACGGAAGATATTTGAAAGGATAAGGGAGGATAATGCTTATGAAGAAATCATTTTATATGTTGGGTTTATTGCTGCTTTGTGTACCTGCCGTATCTGTCCGGGCAGAAGAAAACACCGTCTGGAAATACGATGATTTGAATATGCGTCTGGAGCGGGAAGGGGAAGTGAGCGGTGATGTGGAGGTTCCCTCTGTAATAGATGGACATGAAGTGACAGCGCTTGGATCTGGTTCTTTTAATGATCAGCACAGCGTGACTTCTATAACGTTTCCGAGCAGTATAGAGGCTTTGCAGAGCGGGAGTATCTGTTTTATGGATGGTTTGGAAAAGGTTCAGCTTTCGGAGAATCTGACGACTATAGAAAGCGGGAATTTCAGCGACTGCCCCGCATTGACCAGTGTAACAGTTCCTGCATCGGTGAGTTATATTGAGAGTTCTTTCTGCTGCTGTGAAAACCTAAAAGAAATACGTTTTGAGGGTGTATGTCCCATATTTGGGGGAAATGACTGGAATTTTGATGGTCTGCCGGATGAATGCGTGATTTATGTCCCGGATGATCAGTTTGATGTTTATGCGGAAGCTCTTGCTGATGCTAACAACGCTGCTGACAGGCTGCAGCCCAGTGGAAAAAATGCTGTCACAGTGGATTTTACTGCTCCGGAGGAGGATTTTGAGTTTGATCCCGCTAATGGTACGATTACTGGTTATACTGGTTCCTCTGCCCGTCTGGAAGTTCCGTCAGAAATTGACGGCGTGCCGGTGAGAGCCATCGGTGATGAAGCTTTTTACAGCTGTTATTATATCTATTATGTTACCATTCCGGAAGGCGTGGAGACGATCGGGACCCGCAGCTTCCGTCAGGCATGTAATCTGGGATATGTCAGTTTTCCTTCAACGCTGAAGACAATCGGGGAGGAAGCGTTTTGCAATGCGCAGATAGGGAACATTGAATGGAGGGAAGGTCTGGAGGAGATCGGTCCCCGTGCATTCTGTTATGATCATGAAACGGTTCTGACGCTTCCATCTACGGTCAGGAATATCGGGGAGAGCGCTTTTGAAAATTCCAGATGTTCGGAACTGTATCTGAGCGGTGACCTGGAAAAAATTGATTCCAGGGCCTTTGCGGGAACATCGCTGTATTACATGGTATTTGACCTTTATGAACCGGTCGACATTGCACCGGATGCCTTTGCGGATAACTACATTGAAGATCTGGATCTGCCATGGGACAGCAGTTTTGAAAACAGGGATGCCTATGCGGCGATGCTGAAAGAACAATGTCCGGATTGTACGGTATGGATCAACAATCCTGTCAGCGGGGGTGTTGCGGAATATCCTGACTTAGAAGCGGTGACGATCACAGACGGCGTGTGGGCGGCCTATTCGGGTGAGACCGCAGATCTGACTATCTGGGTGGCCTATAATGATATAGAGGTGACTGCACTTGGCGATGCATTGTTTAAAGGAAACAAGAGCATACGGTCTTTCTATCCCCACCATTGCGGTTGGTTTACCACGATAGGCAAAGAGGCTTTTGCTGACAGCTCGGTGGAATATGTGGAACTGTTCGGTTCCATCACAACGATCGGAGACGGAGCATTTCAAAACTGCGGGAATATGACAGAGCTGACGATTCCTGCATCTGTGACTAGCATCGGGAAAGGTGTATTAGCGGGATGCATGAATCTTCGGAAACTGACGGTTCTTTGTGATCCGTCCATCCTTCCTTTGGATTTTCTGGCTGATTGTACCGGCCTTGAGGAAATTTATGCCGCTTCGGATGCGTCAGATGAACAGATAGATTTACTCGGTACATTGGCTGGACGCCCATGGTATCATCCGGTTACACGTACGGGTGAAGCGCCCCATGAAGTACAGGTGATGCCGTATGAGCCTCTTCCCGGAGAGGACTTCTGGTATGATGAAGAATATAATCGTCTGGATAGTTATGAAGGATATGAAGTGAATCTGGTATTACCACGTGAAATTGACGGTGTACCGCTTACAATGGTTGGCGGCGGTATGATGAACAGAGCATCTTATGGCGATAATTATGAGATGGAGCTTCCGGTACGTTCACTGGTTATCCCGGAGACCTACACAGAGCTTCCTTCCTATGTTTTTGAAAATTGTGAGACACTGGAAACAGTGATCTGCTATGCACCTGTTGAAAATCTCCGGGAAGGAACTTTCCACAACTGTACCAATTTGCGAGAAGTGATCTTCGTGAATGGCGTACGTAATCTGGAAAATTATGTTTTCAGGGGCTGCCCGAGCCTGGAAACGGTTTATCTGGGAGAATACGTGGAAGAGGTGAGTGAATCCGCTTTCCAAAATGAAGATGGAAGTATCGTATTTGCGTTGGAGGACTGCCTTACCTCTCCGGACCAGATGCCTGATGTGGACGCCCTGCTGGCGGCAGTCAAGAGTGATCCCATCCCGGCACCGGAACCGGAAACGGAACCGATTGCCGTACCAATCGGAGAAGAGGGCGCAGCCTTCTTTGGCACATGGTACGGCAAGACGATGGAAATGGAGGGCGAGGTCATCGGTTTGGAAGAATTCGGCATGACGATGCAGCTTACCCTGAATGCCGATGGCACGGCGGAGATGTTTGATGGCGAAGCGGCAGATATGTCTGTGTGGTCGTTCTCGAATGGCATTGCATATATTGATACCATGCAGGGTGCCTTGACAGACAGCGGGGAACTGTGTCTGGAAGAAGATGGTGTGAAGGTGAATTTCTCACGAGAGATTCCGGAGAATGGGACAAAACCGATAACAAAGTCCGAACCGGAAGCAGCGATCGGATCGGTAAAAAAGACTGATCTGGGAGTAGGGCCTGAATCGGAAAATGTAATGCTGGTAAATGAGAAGACTGTATCTGGCGAAGATGCCTGCGATAATCTCGCCATGCACAGGCAGACACTTCTGGACACAAATAGTATCTGCGGTGTGATTTTTCTTGGCTATGTAGATGGAAGTGCGGATGACAGAAGCTGTCTGAAACAGGTTTTATATGACAGAGGTAATATGGATGAGTTCCCGTTTTTGTCAGACATTCCGGATGAACGTATCGTGGAAAATGAATATGGAAGTGAGCTTTATTGTATTTTCCCTTATGATCAGAGTGCTTCTGTGGCAGTGAATGAATATGTTTATGATGGACCGGATGATTACCTTGGAAGAACAGGTAATGTATTGTATCGGAGCGAATATGGAGATCCGATTATTCTTCGCTGCAACGCAAGTGATATCATAAGAGACACCGAAATCACGATCGTGGATTCTCAGAGAAATGTGTTGGTATGGCAGCCAGGGATCAACCTCAACGATGGAAGTGTAGATGTGCCATGGGAAGAACCTTACGTTTATGATATGACATACAGAAATCAGGATAATTGGTGTATGGAGGGAAATTTCGGCCTGAGCGTTATGCAGGTAGTAAATTGCCAGGAATGGGTTTCACTGCGGCAGGAACCGGATGTGAATTCAGCACGTTTGGATATGGTGCCGCTGGGGGCAATTTTACGGAATTGCTTTAGAGCTTCAGAGGAATTCTATTATGTCGAATACAACGGACTGAGTGGGTATGTGCATGGAAATTATCTGAAAGAACTTCCCTCTCCGCAAGGGGAAGCAGGCTCTGAGCACCCGAAGAGTGAGAATGGTTATCTCTTTGGAATGGAAGGAGAATGGGAGACAGATGTTCTTGTACAGGAAAATGGGACAGATATGGTTTACACGCTTCAATTTTTGACTGATGAGAGCGGAGTGGAGGGAGAATTGACTTTTTCCTTCGATGATCCATGGTCAGACGGTGTTTCCACCTGGTATGGAACGTATTTTGCTTATAATCCCGCGGAATATACCTGTGGGATGTATATGTATTTCCTTGATACACCGGACGGGCAACGCTATGGAGAAATATATGTTGCATTGGAAGACAATACGATGACAATTACAGAAGTGTCCGGTGATGCATTCTGGCCGTTTACTTTCAATTCAACAGAAACATTGAGGTTCTATCCATATAGATAGTTGGATTTGTCCGCATTGATTGATACCATGTAAATGGCTGCAGTGAGGAGTGAAGAGATGAGGAAAAAAAGAAAAATCTGTATTAGCATGGCATGGCTTATGGCTCTTGCATGGATGCTGGTTTTGACGGCTTGCGGAACGAATAGAGGGCAGAAAGAGCCGGTCACTCTGACCATTTGGCATGTGTACGGCGGACAGACGGATTCTCCACTGAATGATATGATTGACGAATTTAATCAGACGATAGGAAAAGAGGAAGGGATTTACGTTCAGGTTGCCTCTGTTACCAACACGAATACCATCCATGAAGATGTGCTGGCTGCGGCAAATCAGGACCCAGGCGCGGCAAAACTGCCGGATCTGTTTGTGTCTTACCCAAAAACAGTACTTGCAATGCCAGATGAAAATATTTTGGTAGATTATCGGGATTATTTTAGTGAAGAGGAATTGGAGATGTATCTTCCCGGGTTTTTAGAGGAAGGCAATATAAATGGTAAGCAAATGATTCTTCCGGTGGCAAAATCCACGGAAATCATGTACATCAATAAAACTGCGTTTGACCGTTTTGCAGACGAAACCGGTAGTGGGCTGGAGGACTTAAACACCTGGGAAGGGTTGTATGAGACCGCTGAAAAATATACGGCATGGACAGACGCTCAGACCCCTGATGTTCCAAATGACGGAAAGCCGTTCTTTGTCCATGACTATCATTTCAATTATTTTCAGGTGGGGACAGAGTCGTTAGGAGAAGATTTTTTTGATGGAAATACCATCGCATTCGGAGAAAAATTTGAACAGGCATGGGAGGCCTATGCAAATGCGGCGCTTCATGGGGCAGTGTGGCTTGAAAATGGTTATGCAACAGAGGCTTTAAGAACAGGGGATGCCATCGTTTCGGTTGCCTCTTCAGCCAGCATTCTTTACTATTCGGATGTGGTGACGTATCCGGATAATAATTCGGAACAAATCGAAATCATTGCAAGGCCATGTCCTGTTTTTAGAGACGGCGAAAAGCTTGTCATGCAAAGAGGCGCTGGAATCTGTACCGTGAAATCGACTCAGGAGAAAGAAAAAGCCGCCTGTAAATTTTTAAAATGGCTGACAGAACCGGAAAAAAATGTAGAATTTGTTACACAGGCCGGCTATATGCCGGTGACTCAGGAAGCTTTTGATACATATCTGCCAGAGGCTGTAGAAAATCTGGAAGATCCAAAGTATAAGGAGTTATATCAGGCATTTCAGGAGACACAGCGGGAATATGAGTTTTATACACCACCGCAGCTAACCACTTATCTTGAACTGGAAATGGACTTTGAAGAAAATGTAAGACTGTTGCTGAGAGCTGGAAGAAATTCTTTGCTGGCACAGGGGATGAAGGAAATCGATCTGGCAGGAAAAAGCTGTGAAGTTCTGGAGCAGCTAAAGAAACGATATGGATAATGGTGAGCCAGTATGAGATTGAAAATAAAGGATTTGCTGCGGATGACAAAGCTGGCAGAGAGTAAAAGTGTCAGTATGCAGCGCAAGCTTATGGTATATTGGACGGTTATGATTTTAACAGTTGGCTTTATGATGCTCTTTATTCTCAGTTTTACAGGGGCTTTCTCTAATCAGGAACGGAGACTGCAGGAGTGTCTGGAATATCAGTTGGAGTATTTGGATGTTTCCCTGTCACGTCAGCTGGATGATCTGACTGCCCAAAGTATTACGCTGTCAAAACAGTTGAGCAATGAGATTACGCAGCTTCTGGAAGTAAACGGAATGACGGTATCGGAGCTTGATAACCAACCGGAACTGCTGGAGAAGCTGCAGTTTGCTATGTATGAAAAGCTCTATACCACTCTGCAGGTTTGTGAATGCAGCGGCGCTTATTTTCTGCTGGATGCTACGGTCAATACGGAAGCAGAAAATGCCGGACACTCAAGAAGCGGCATGTATCTGCGGTTTGCAAATCTGAATGACAGAAATACATCCGGCAAGGATGTGGTATATTTTCGGGGTATTCCTGCTATTGCAAGGAACGAACAGCTGGAATTGCATAACCGATGGGAGTTAGAATTTGATACTTCACTTTTCCCGGGGTATGAGGAACTGATGAATAACGGCGTGAACCGTCTGGCAGAGTCAGGATACTGGACAAAAAGTTTTCCTCTCACACAAACATGGGAAAATGTCATGCTTCTTGGTGTTCCTGTTCTTGATGGGCAGGGTAACGTCTGTGGTATTTGCGGTGTGGAAATCAGCTCTATCTATTTTGACCTTTCTTATCCTGCCCCGGATAGTAAGTTTGGAACGATGATATTGATATTTGCCCCCGTTGGAGAAAATAATATGGAATTGGGGAAAGGGATGGCTGTAAGTGATGCTTATTTAGAACAGTCAACTTTCCTGGAGATAAAAAAAGAAAACCATTATTTTTCCCGATATAAGAGCGAGAATGAGACTTATGTGGGAATGCACAAGCAGCTTCGGGCAAAAACAACAGATGGGAGGCACATGGGGGTTGCTTTGCTGATTCCGGAAAGTAGTTTTCGGTCGGCTGCTTTCTCGGCCAAGCTGAAAATAGCGTCTTTTTTTCTGATTTTCCTGGTGCTTATGCTGGTACTTTCCGTTTATCTGACCTGGCGGTTTGTGGCGCCTATTTCTAAAAGTCTGATGGCGGTCCAATCGGAAGAACTGTATAAGGGACAGCAGTCAGGAATTTCAGAAGTAGATATGCTTGTGAATTTTCTACTGACAAAGTCTGATGTACAGCCAGTAAATGGAACTGCACTGCCTCCGGATATCGAAGAACTGTTTACAAATTTTGCTTCCCGTTCCCAAGATCTTACTACAGCAGAGAAGGGAATTTTGAAATATTACATAGAGGGGTGCGATGCAGCAGAGATTGCGGAAAAAGCATTTATCAGTATGAGTACGGTCCGGAAGCATAGCGGGAATATATACAGAAAATTAGATGTAGCATCTAAGGACGAACTGATGCTATATATAGAACTGTTTAGACGGTGCAACCGCCTGGATGATTTGTTGGACAGATAATTAAAATATATGGCACTTACACTACTGTTTGACAAAAGTGATGTGAGTATACCGGAAAAGCAAACATCAGTAAAGGTTTTAGCATGGTATACTTGCGCTACTTTTGCAGAAAAGTGGTGCGAGTGCCATATTTTTTCCGTAATAAGAATGTTATAAAGGGAGTATCAGATAGTGCGCAGCACAATAAAACAAAAAGGAGAAATGGATTATGAAAATGAAAAAGAGAATTATTGCATCAACAGCTGTTTTAGCGGCATCGGTTATGTTATGTGCAGTGAATGTAGATGCGGAGATCACAGATCCAGGCGATTACATGGGAGAATGGTATGCAAACTACATGATGGACGGGCAGAATGGAATGAGAATGAATTTGGCAGGTATTATGGGTGGTTCCTATTTATTTACCCTGAATGAAGACGGAACCGGATCGGTTGCTTATTTCGGCCTTGAGGATGCCGGGGAAGAGGAAGCTGAGCACATCGCATTTACCTGGGAACTTACGGATGAAAAAATAGTTTTAAAAGCAGAGGATGGTTCAGAGACAACCTTAGATGACGTGGACGGTGAAGTTCTGGTGGATATGGGAGATGATACCTGGTTTGCTTTAGGGCGTGAATTGATCCAGGAAGATCTGGACTGGGATGCGCTGATGGAGGCGATGGATGATGAAGAGAATGAGGAAAAGGCAAATACGCCGAAAGAGAATCCCTATGTCTATCATCCGGAAGCACCGAATACAGAAGCTGTGATTGCTGCCTATATGAAGAGCTACAGTTTCGGAAGCGAGTATGAAATCGCTGTGGACGAGGGGAACGGAACGTTTACGGCTGACAGACCGGGCGATGAGTATTCAGAGGCGGAGCATATTGAGGGAACCTATGAGGTCACTGCAGATAACTTTGTTAATATTAAATGGGTTTACGATGAGGAATATGGTTTTGAACAGGTTTATGAAGGAGCTGAGTATGTGGAAAGGTGGAACACATATACTGTGAAGGAAGATCTCAGTAATGTGCCGGACGTCATTGCGGCAATGGCAGATTTCATGGATTATGAGCACCAGTATACGGCAGATTCCGTGATATTGACAGAAACTTCTGATACAGAAGGAACGGCAGTTCTGAAGGACGGGGATTATGAATTTACCTATGATTATTCCATCGTTCCGGGTGTGGATCCGATCCTGACGATCAGTTATTACGATGAAGAACAGGAATATACTCCCAAGTGGGATAATTATAATATGCGTCAGTAGTGAAATGGACAGTTTTTATATTATTTGAGAGGCGGTGTGGAGACAAGTGAAACAGAACATAGATGAATATCTGGAAGACTGCTCGACACAGAAAGAATTTCAGTATCAGATTCGTTGTGAGAGTTGTGGGAAAATATGGAAAAGCAAGTCAAGACTGTTCTCTCAGGCCTGCATAACTCCTTCTACAGAAGGAAAAAGAATTATTTATCAGACGTTGTATCAGAAAGAGAAAGCGGAAGCTTTCTCTCTGGCAGCAAAAGAAGCAAAAGAGGTATTCAGTAGATGTCCGATCTGCGGTCATCTTGTATGTGATAACTGTTTTTTGCTCTGTGAGGAAATTGAAATGTGCAGAGACTGTGCCGCACGGCTGAATGAAACGGGGACACCTGTCGGAATGTAATGGGGGAGAACAGGAATGAGATGGATGTACTTTTTGCAGAGCACCTTTGAGTGGACAATAAAGTAGGGAGGAAGAAAAACATGGGTTTAATCAAAGCGGGAATCGGAGCCGCCGGCGGTGTATTGGCGGATCAGTGGAAGGAATTTTTTTACTGCGAATCAATGGACAAGGATGTTCTTGTAAAAAAAGGAAGTAAACGAACTGGAAAACGATCTTCCAATACAAAGGGAGATGAGAATATTATTTCAAACGGCTCTGTGGTCGCGGTAGCAGATGGACAATGCATGATGATCGTGGAACAGGGAAAGGTCGTAGAGGTTTGCGCGGAACCCGGCGAGTTTGTGTTTGACACCTCCACAGAACCCAGTATTTTTGCGGGGAATCTGGATGAGGGAATTGACCGGACGTTTGAGGCCATTGGAAAGCGGTTCACCTTTGGCGGTGATACTGGAAAAGACCAGCGGGTTTATTATTTTAATACGAAAGAATTAGTGGATAATAAGTTCGGAACTGCTACACCGATTCCATTTCGGGTTGTGGATACCAATATTGGACTGGATGTAGATGTATCCGTGCGCTGTAATGGAAGTTATTCTTACCGGATTGCAGACCCAATTTTGTTTTACACAAATGTCTGCGGTAATGTGGCATCAGAGTATCGAAGAGAAGAAATCGACAGCCAGCTGAAAGCAGAGTTTTTAACTGCGCTTCAGCCAGCTTTTGCAAAAATATCTGAACTTCAGATACGGCCAAGCGCAATTCCGGGACATGTGTTGGAGCTGGCGGATGCCATGAATGAAGCACTGACAAAAAAGTGGTCACAGCTTCGTGGATTAGAAATAGTTTCTGTCGGGGTAAACCAGGTGACATTGCCGCCGGAAGATTCGGAAATGATCAAGCAGGCACAACGCACGGCGATTATGCGTGACCCGTCAATGGCTGCGGCTACCCTTACAGGAGCACAGGCGGATGCCATGAAAATGGCGGCATCCAATGAAAATGGAGCTATGATGGGCTTTATGGGAATGGGAATGGCAGCACAGGCAGGAGGCATGAACGCACAGAGTTTGTTTGCCATGGGGCAGCAGCAACAGGCAGCGCAGCAGACAGCTCCGTCCCCGGCGCCTGCGCAAAATAGCTGGAAATGCTCCTGCGGAGCTACAGCGACCGGGAAATTCTGCCCGGAATGTGGTGCAAAGAAACCGGAGCCGGTGCAGGCAGGTGCCTGGAAATGTAAATGTGGAGCCACGGCGACAGGGAAGTTCTGTCCGGAGTGCGGCTCTCCGAAGCCTGCGGATGCGGACGGATGGACCTGTTCCTGCGGAACGGTAAATAAAGGGAAGTTCTGTCAGAATTGTGGAGCGAAGAAACCGGCGGGTGTACCAATGTATCGGTGTGACAAGTGTGGTTGGGAGCCAGAGGATCCGGCACATCCCCCGAAATTCTGCCCAGAATGCGGTGATGTTTTTGATGACAACGACATGAAGTAACCAGGAAAGGAGAAATGCTAATATGGGACTATTTGACAAAAAATACTGTGATATTTGTGGAGAAAAAATCGGCCTATTGGGAAATCGTAAGCTGGAAGACGGCAACCTCTGTAAGGATTGCGCCAAAAAGCTCTCGCCATGGTTCAGTGAGCGGCGCAGCAGTACCGTGGCAGAGATCAGGGAGCAGCTTGACTGGCGTGAGGCGAACCGCGAGCGCACCGCGCAGTTCCGCACCACCCGTACATTCGGCGAGAGAACAAAGCTCTTGCTGGATGAACAGCACCGGTGGTTTGCCGTGACGCGCGAGAGCAATCCTGCCACGGACAATGCTGACGTGCTGGACATTTCGGCCATCACTGGCTGCCGCACGGATATCGACGAGAGTCGCACCGAGCTGAAAATCGAGACGAAGGACCAAGACGGAAAAATCGTCCGCAAAAGCTACAACCCGCCACGGTACGAATATGACTATGATTTTTATATTATCATTTCCGTGAATGTGCCCTATTTCAGTGAGATGAAATTTAAGCTGAATGACAGCTGTGTACACATTCCTTTCCAGCCTACGACAATCAGGTGGACCGGCAGCAGCTTCCTTCAGGATCGCCATGAAGAGCCTCTGTATGATCCCTGCTACCGCGGTTTTAGGGAAGCGTGCGACGAGATTTGCAGCCTGCTTGAGCAGATCCGCAGCGGTGCGGTGAGCGGACAGCAGGTAGGTGCGACCGCACAGAGCAATTTTTCCATTGAATCGCTTATTCCCGGGCTTTCTTCTTCACCCGCGGCGAAAAAAGCGGTTGAGGAAGTGTTTAGAATCACCACATGGAGATGTGCGTCCTGCGGTTGTCCGAACAACAACACCCTTACCTGTCAGCAATGTGGAGCACCCTTCTCGGACGAAAAAGTACTGACAAACCTTAAAAATTTGGCATTTGCCGCTGCAATGGAAGAAGGTGTTGCGCCAAGCAATACCGCTATGCCGACCGATACTTCCGTCCAGAACAGTGCTGTCGCGCAAAGCTGGAGTTGCCCTTTCTGCGGTGCGGCAAATCAGGGGAAATTCTGTGAGAACTGTGGGGCAAAAAGACCGTAGAGACATGAAAAAGGTTCTAACCGTGCTTTTGATTGTACTGCTTGCCTTGACAGTTTTGTGCGTGACCGGGGTTCTTCTGTTTCGCCATTTTGTTGCTGACCAGATCATGGATAAGGGCGGCATGATGAATCCGGACTATATGGATGGAACAGATGCCGTCCCTATACTGGATGGCGATCATACATACGTCGATAATGAAAAGCTTCTTCAAGTGATTACGGGCACCTGGTCAAGCGAGGACGGGCACTATACCATAAAGCTGGATAGCGACTATCGCATTATACTTTGGCTGGATGGTGAGCCGTTGTTGGAGGATCATATCCAATTTGTTTATCTTCAGCCGGGGATCATCCGGTCTACGGAGCTTTCATTGGACTCCTGTATATTGCAGAAGGAAGATGGATCTCCTGCGGGAGAAATCACTTCCTTTTACCATGAAGTCTCTGAGGAAGATACCAGCGGCAGACTGATCGTGGAGATTGACCTTGCGGACAACAGCAAAACCGTCGAATTCAAAAAACAAGAGAAATAACCAAGGATGCTGAGAAGGAACAGTGTCCTATACAACAAAAACGGAGGAAATTACAATGACTAACAACGGACAGAAATTTTTGAAGATCACTTCTATTTTGATGATCGTAGGCGGCATCATCGCTGTTATCGCCGGGGTAATCGCGATCCTCGGCGTCAGCGCCCTGGCGGCGCTCGCGGGGAGCGCAGAGGGGACTGGCCTCCTCTACGCCAGCTCCATCCTTGTGACGATTTCCTCGGTAATTCAGATCATCGCCGGCGCAAAAGGTCTCAAGGCGTGCAAGGTTCCTGAGACCGCCGGGAAGTGCGTGACCTGGGGCATCGTGATCGCGGTCCTAAGCATTATCTCCATGGTGATCGGTCTGATTGGCGGCGGAGACTTCAATATCACGAATCTGGTGCTCAATTTGCTGGTGCCTGGTCTGTATGTCTACGGTGCGCTGAAAACGAAGTCCAATGTAAATGGATAACTGGTAGTACATTATAACCACTTTTGAAAGAAAAGATTATTATGAAAAAAACGAACAAGATTTTAGCTATTCTTCTGGTACTTACAATGGTATTCGCTCTGGCTGCCTGCGGCGGAAACAACGGCAACAGCGCGCCCAAAACGACAACGGCTTCCGGCGACATGGTAACGGTGGAACTTCCTTCCGGCTGGAGCCTGGTTACCGGCACCGACATGTTCGGAACTGACACGGCGGATGTTATCTGCCATACCGAGGATTATCAGACTGGCGACCCCTATCTGCAGGTTGAAGAATATCCCCAGGATCTGGACGGTGCAAAGGCGGTTCAGGAATCCGGCAATCCCTATGGAAACTACGCGGGGGAAAAAGAGCTGACCAACGGTACATGGTACCTGGCTGAAAATGCAGCTGTCGCACAGATTGACGAAAAAGTGTTTATGGTAAAGGGCTACAAGTGCGATTTTGGAAGTGATGAGGTACAGAGCATCCTCGGCAGCCTCCAGTGGGTCAAATAAATCACATTACATAAAAAGAAAGCAATCTGGTCATGAGGAAGTTTTTATCTGTTCTCATTCGAGCTGGAGGACGGCGAGGAGTGGTACATCTCTTGTAATATGAGCGAAAATGTCATAAACGGCCTCTGGTAAGCAGAAAGCTTCTCGTGTATTGCGCCCGCTCCCTCGCGGGCACATTTAAAGCATTTATGAACAGGGCTGCTGCGCCGCAGCAACCCTGTTTTCACTCAAACCGACGGAGGCTGCCCTTGGCAACGTTGGTACCAAATTGGAAGAAGCGGATGGCGGAAGTACCGTCGCCGTTTCTGAAACAGGGAGGAATGACACATGAGTCTTTTACAGGAATACAAATGCCCATGCTGCGGCGGCGCGATAGCCTTTGACAGCGGGATACAGAAAATGAAATGCCCATTTTGTGATACGGAATTTGAAATGGAAGCTCTGGCGGCCTATGACAGCGAACTCACTTCCAGTCAGACAGATGACATGAATTGGGAAACAGCCGCCGGTGGAGAATGGCAGGAAGGCGAAGCAGATGGACTTCGCTCCTTTGTGTGTAAGTCCTGCGGCGGAGAGATTGTTGGCGATGAAAATACTGCTGCAACTTCATGCCCCTTCTGCGGAAATCCGGTGGTCATGATGGGGCAATTTTCCGGTACTCTGAAACCGGATTATATTATCCCCTTCAAGTTGGATAAAAAGGCTGCAAAGGCAGCGCTTCAAAAGCATTATGGCGGCAAGCGGCTTCTTCCGAAAATTTTCAAGGATCAGAATCACATTGATGAGATCAAGGGAGTGTATGTTCCCTTCTGGTTGTTTGATGCAGATGCAGAGGCAAGCATCCGTTATAAAGCGACCCGTGTCCGCACCTGGAGCGACAGCAATTATAATTACACGGAAACCAGTTTCTTTGCGGTCAGCCGGGGCGGCGTAGTTGGTTTTGAACGAGTCCCGGTGGATGGCTCGTCCAAAATGCCGGATGATCTGATGGAGTCTATTGAACCATTCCGGTTTTCCGATGCGGTAGATTTCAGAACAGCATATTTGGCGGGGTATCTGGCGGATAAGTACGATGTAGATGCCGAGCAGAGTATTGAACGGGCCAATGAGCGGATCAAACGGAGTGCTGAGGAAGCCTTTGCTTCTACGGTACAGGGTTACACCAGTGTGGTTCCGGAAACAAGCAGCGTAAAGCTGCACGGTGGAAAAGCAAAGTATGCGCTCTATCCGGTGTGGCTGCTAAATACCACATGGAACGGACAAAAATATACATTTGCCATGAATGGTCAGACAGGAAAGCTGGTGGGCGATCTTCCCATCGATAACAACGTAGCGCGGAAATGGACCATAGGTCTTACGGCCTTGTGCAGTGCTGCGACTTATGGTATTGCCTGGCTGCTGCATTTTGCAGGCATTATATAAGGAGGGCAGACAGATGAAAAAGAGAATATCTATGATTTTAGTGCTACTCATTCTTTGTTTCAGCATGGCAGTACCGACTTTTACAGCTGGTGGTGCAGAGGATACGGACGGATTTACGGATGAGTATTATCGTTTGCAGGATCTTGCCGACGTTTTAACAGAGGAAGAGGTTAGCGAGATTCAAAAGCTGCTTGACGAAATGAGTGTGCGTTTAAAATTTGACCTCGTTATTGCGACAGTGGACAATCTGGAAGGTTGTACCGTTCAGGATTATGCGGATGATTGGTATGATTACTGCGAGTTCGGCTATGGAAGCAATAAAGATGGCGCTCTGCTGTTGATCAGTATGGAGGAGCGGGACTGGTATATTTCAACTTGCGGATATGGCATTACGGCTTTTACAGATGCCGGGATTACATATATTGGGGAACAGATAGGTGATGATTTGTCAGCTGAGAATTATGCAGAAGCTTTCCGCACGTTTGTCCGGTTTGGTAATCAATTCGTTACTCAGGCAAGAGATGGCGATCCTTTTGACAAATCTGATCTGCCTAAGAAACCATTGTCTGCGATTTGGATTGCAATTTCCCTTGCGATTGGCTTTGGAGTTGCAAAGATTATAGTGGGTTCCATGAAAAGTCAGCTGAAGACGGTTCGCGCCCAGGCAGCAGCAAGCAGCTATGTTCGGGAAGGCAGCATGAATGTGACGGAAAGCAGAGATCTGTTCCTCTATCATAAAGTTGACCGTACAGAAAAATCAAAAAATAACAGTTCTGGAAGCAGTACCCATAAATCGTCCTCTGGTACAAGGCATGGAGGCGGTGGTGGGAAATTCTAAGGAATCACTTTGGGAGGTATAGTTATACATAAAACGATTACACTGTTTTCAAAACGATTGGAGTTGTATTATTTACTTATAAGATATTTTGGTTCCGAATATGAGGTGGACAGATTTGGATATAGGCAAGAAAGGGAAGAAATTTTGACAATTCTGGATAAAGGACCGGAACTTCTTATAATAGAAGTGGAATGCAGTTTCATAGAAGCATTAAATTTAGCTAGGAGATTTAGGTTATGTGCATATACTGGATTCATTTTACTAATTTCTACTACGAAAGAAAGGGACAAACAGATTGAGGAAAAAATATGTGCGATAGATTCTGGTGTTGATGAATACCTTGGACATAGGGCAGACAAATGAAGAAATTATTGCAAGTGTAAAAGCACTTTTGAGACGATTTCAATGGAAAGCGGATTTGGAGCTTAGGATTTCTGGAAGAAACTTTTTCCGGATATATGGTGGAAGGAGAATAAAGGGGATACAGAAACAGACAAGAGATTATCTAAAAAACATAAAAATTGCCACATTTGTCATAGACATGTGTGGCAATTTTTATGTTTTTTATACTTAGGATAGAAATATTAAAATGAATATGACAGATAAATACGGAGGGAAGATGAAAACAGTCGTTACTTTGATAATAGCCGCTTTGATGTTTTGCCAAAATCCTCTTGGAAAACAGGAAGATGATATAAGCTTTGACAAGGGGGATTTTTTATATGAAGCGTTAGGAAATGATAAGCTGGCAGGGATGAAAGAAGAGCTTCCCGTCAAAATATGTGTAGTGAGGGATGATAACGGATGGCAGGAGATTGCAGAATTGACAGAAACAGGAGAGATAGAAGCGGCTGCACAATCGTTTATGGATATCCGTATAGGGGAAAAGACGGATATTTGTGTAACAGATCGGTATAACTCTATAAGTTTTGTTTTTGATGATGGAGAAAAGGTTGAACTCCAACTTAATGATGCAAATCTGGAATGGAAAAAGAATGACAAATTCTACATTTATGAGTTGGAGGGTATTGTTGATTTTTGGAAAATTGCGTATCAGAAAACGGCAGGGTAGGTGAAAATATGATTTTTTGTGAAAAGTTAAGCGAATATATAGAAGAACTCTCATGCACAGGAAAGGAACTTGCGCAGAATTCCGGCCTTTCTGAGGCTGTCATCAGCAGATATCGAAAAGGAGAGAGAGTTCCATCTCCAGACAGCATTCAGCTTAAGAAACTGGCAGAAGGAATTGTGTGGACGGCCAGAGACAAAGGAATACAGAATCTGAATAAAAGAGAGGTCTTTCAGATATTATATGAAGCATTGGTACAGGAGGAACATACAGAAATTGTTTTTCATGAAAAACTGGATCAGATGATAAGAGAACTGGACATTAATGTTTCAAAAATGGCGGCGTCCCTGCATTATGATGCTTCCTATATATCCAAAGTTCGTACAGGAAGAAGAATTCCATCAAATCCGGAGGCGTTTGCGAAGGGAATATGCGGCTATATCATTTCCCATTTTTCGGATGAAAGAGGACGGGAAAACGTTGCATCTATCATAGGCGTTGGCGAGAAGGAACTGGAAGAAAAGGAAGATTATCTGGAAAAATTAAAGGGCTGGTTGTGTTCCGGAACTTTGGCAAAACCGGATTATGTTTCTGGTTTTCTGAAAAAGATGGACGAGTTTGACCTGAATCATTATATCAGAGCTATTCATTTTGACACATTGAAGGTGCCAAAGGTTCCGTTTCAGCTTCCGATTTCCAAACATTATTACGGATTAAAGGAAATGCGCGAGGGAGAGCTTGAATTTTTGAAAAATACGGTGCTCGCAAAGTCTATGGAGCCGTTATATATGTGCAGTGATATGCCGGTGGAGGATATGGCGGCGGATGAGGATTTCTCAAAAAAATATATGTTTGGACTGGCAATGGTGCTGAAAAAAGGGATTCATATCCATATCGTCCATGATGTTGAGCGTCCTGTGAAGGATATGATGCTGGGACTGGAAAACTGGATTCCGCTGTATATGACCGGACAGATCCATCCCTATTATCTGAAAGGAATTCAGAACAGGGTGTATTCCCATCTGCACTATTCCTCCGGCACAGTTGCGATGACCGGCAACTGTATTTCCGGACACCATGATCATGCACATTATTACCTGACCAATAACAGGGAAGAGGCGGTGGTCTGCCGAAAAAACATGGAGTTTCTGCTGAAAAAGGCCAGACCTTTGATGGATATCTACCGCGAAGAACGAAAAAAGGAATTGTGGGATTTTTTGGATGAGGAGGCGGAAAGTGTGGGGAGAGGGAGGAGGATTTTGGCTGCTCCTCCGCTGTTTGCTGTATCGGAAAAACTGCTGTCAGTGATCCTGAAACGGAATCAGGTCACGGAAAACGAACAGCAGCAGCTTCTGAACTATCAGAAAATGCAGAGGAACAGGATGGAAAAGATACTTTGCCACAGCACGGTGATAGATGAGCTGTCGCTGATTAGCGAAAAAGAATATGTGGGACATCCCATGAACCTATCCATGCCGGAATGTTTTCTGGAAAAGGATGTCCTGCTTTCCTACGAAGAATACTGTGCTTGTGTGAAGGCAGCCGAACTCTATGATACGGAACATGAAAATTATCAGTTCAGACTCACAAAGGTGAAAGGCTTTCGCAATATTCAAATCACCTGCTATGAGGGAAAATGGTGCATGGTATCTAAGAACAGGGCGCCTGCGATCCATTTTGTGATCCATCATCCAAAACTCAGGTATGCATTGGAAAATGTCAGGCTGCCTATTATGGATAACGGATGAGAGAAAAATAAAACAGATTAGGGAGGTATCATATGAAAAGATTCATGTTAGCTGTATGTGCAGGGATTATGGTAATGTGCAGCACGGTGTATGCGGGAGACAGCATGCAGAATCCATTGGATTTTACGGATAATCTGCTGGCAGATGGCTCTTCCGTCTACTATTTTGAGGAAGTGGCAGTGACACTTCCTGCAGACTGGAAGGGAAAATACAGTATTGAAGTGGAAGGAAATTCTGCAATCTTCTATCATAAGGCGAGCCGGGAAAAATGGATGGAAAATTATGGCAGCATCGGTGGGAAGCTTTTTGCCCTGTCCTATTCTGTGAATCACGATTTTCAGGATTTACCGGATTTTTATTATATCGGCTTCAGTGAGGAGAGTGTCTTTAACTATTACCTTACAGTCCCCACAGATGCGCAGGCTTATATGGAAGACAGCGCTATTGCGGAAGAATTTCAGCAGATGAGCGCAGAGATTGATTTTGTAAAAGAGCATGCTTATATACTTGGTACGCAGGAAGCTACTGCAGCAGACGAAGCTATACAGGACAGTGTTACCGAAGAAATCAACGATATAGAGAATCTTATTTTAGGAAAAGTCGGAGATACCGCTAATACAGAGATAACGGAAATCCCGGAAACCACAGATACGGCAGAACTATTGGAATACCATTTTGATGAGACACAGGCAGGATATGAGGGAACCTGGGTGGACATGAAAGGTGGCTATCAGGTGTATCTTCCATCAGACTGGAATGTTTTAAATGTAACAGAAGAAGACGTGGCAGATTATGAGTATATGTATATGGCAGCTTCAGAGGATGAAAGTACAAGTTTTGTTGCTATGGGTATCTCTCTGGAAGAATTCCTGAAAGAATTAGACGCAGAGGAGCTGGAGGAACTTAGAACAAGCGGGTATACTATGCTGGAATTAATTCAGGAAGGACTGGGGGAAGATGGATGCGAAATGATTACCGTCAATAATATTCCCTGTGCAGTCATGGATATGCAAGACTCCGGTACACTTGTAATGTTTTTAAGTGAGGATGAAACGGTTTATCACGCGGTGATAGTTGTTGCAGATGACCTTTCCAATCACGTTTATACAGAGTCAATTCTGCATTCTGTGAGATGGGTAGACTGAAGAGGAGCTGTTTCTGCAAATGAAAAACCAGAATAAAGGGGATGGGGGAGAGTTGGCGTGAAAGTGAAATGGACAGGTTTTTCGATTCTGTTCCTTTTGATTGTAGGCATTCTTTGCTGTACAAAGGAGAGTTATGCGGCGGATGCAGAGCAAAGTGGACGTCCGGCGGGCAGCGGACTAAGTGATATCTGGAAACAGAAGATTGCCAATCGTTATGGCTCAGAGTCAGAGAATTCATCCGATAAGGATTCAAATGAAACTACACAAAACCCGGAGAATGCGCCTATTCAGCTGACTGCTGACGACATTGAGAGGATGAATGATGGAGATGTGACGATGCTGTTTTCCGAGGAAGGCTACCTGACATTTCTAAGAGGGAAATATTATGAGGAAAAAGTAACGAACGTGGAAGAAGGGATTGAGTCGCTGCTAGGCATGGCTGAGCTTCTGGGGCTTACCAGGGGAGCTGAATTCTTTGGTGTATATTCGGAGACAAACCAGTATGGTTATACATACTATATCTATAAACAACGGTATGGAGAACTGACCCTGCAGAATGCGGTTCTGAAGATCGTGGTGGATCCGAAGGGTTACACTGCCGGGCTGATCTGTTCATTTACACCGAATATCGGTTTTGCACCGAAAACCCAGTCTTCAATCACGCCGGAAGGAGCGGAGGAAATCGTAAAAACCAGATATCCGGAATACTCGTTTCAATTTTATCCGGCGGCGGCCAGACAGACATCTGTGACCATTGATGGAATCGCATACCACGCCTGGGCGATCTTTACAAATTATCCGCCGGAGGCAGGTCCTCTGGAGGGACGGGGATATTTGGAACATCTGATTGCTTTTGACGGTTCTTACCTGACCTACATGGCGGTGAGTTCTCCGGAGGAATTGGTTCTGGGAGATAATGTGCAGGAGGAGTTGGCACTTTCCTGGTTTGAAGGAAAAATGGCAGATACATACACGGGTACCGTTACTCTGCACGACGGAAGCAGGAAAGAGATTACAGTTCCGGTGGTCAGAGATTCCGAAGGAACCTATTATCTGGCAGATGCAAAACGGCATATCCTTTTGACAGATTATTATATTTATAAAACACAGATGCAGTATCAGCCCTTCACATCCAGGGAGAATACTGGATGGTCGGAACACTATCTCCTGACCTATGAAAGCTACATAAAGGTCTTTGATTTTTTTAACAGTTTTGGTATGACCTCTGTGGATGGATTCGGAATGCCGATTTTGATTCTTACAGATTACTGTAATGACATAGGAGTTCCCATTGATAACGCCTGCTATCTGGGGCAAAATGCGGGTTGGGCGCTGTTTGCTGCCAGCGCGGTGAATGATTTTGGAGAGAGCATCGATGTGATCGCCCATGAGTTCACCCATGGAATCACGTCCTACACGTTGGCGGGAGATCTGTATGAGAATGAACCAGGGGCAGTGAATGAGGCGCTCAGCGATATCCTTGGAAATCTGTGCGAGATGATGATGGGAGAAACAGGTGACAGACAATGGCTTCTGGCCGAGAATTCCGGCAGAACGATCCGGAGCATGAGTTTCCCGTGGCTTTACCGTCAGCCGGCAACAGTCGGCGGAGATTTCTATCAGGAGATGTCGGACAATCCGACTCTGGATGATGATTTCGGAGGCGTTCATGTAAACAGCTCTCTGGTAGCACATTTGGCATGGCAGCTCTGTGCGCAGGGAATGGAGCTACAGGATGCGTTCTGTCTGTGGAAAGAAGTGATCAATCTTTTGACGCCATATTCCGGATTCCGTGAAGTACACCATGCGCTTGTATTTGCTGCAGAGATTATGCAGATGGATGTGAAATGGATGGGGATGATCCATATGGTATGTGAGCAGGCAGGATTTTAAACAGAAAATTTGAAAGGAGAAAAATATAATGAAAAAAACAGGAAAAATGGGAATAGCTTTTATGCTGGCGGCTATGCTGACGGCCAGCACGGTCTCTGCGGAATCAGGACTCAGCATTTTTGGGGAAATCGGGGAGGAGAGCAATCAGATTACTGCGCCGCAGAGTGCTTTAACATCCTCAGGAGATATCGTTGCGCTGGATGATTTGGGAATATCCATTGTTGCTTCAGATTATATGGCGATCAGGCAATCAGATGGATTTGTCTATATTTATACGGCAGAGGATGACTCCATACCTTATGTGATCATCGGAAGATATGATAGCGCTTCCGATGATTTCGCAGATGCCTTCACTGTTTATATGTCCGGATGTTATGAAGATCTCAGGGTAGTGGAAGAAGCCGCTCCGACTGTAATTAACGGCAATACTTTCAGCAGGATCGTTTATGAGTACACAGTCAGCGGATATACGGTAACGGATACCCGTCTCTTTCTGGGTTGGAACGGCAGCACCTATATGTTTGGCTCAAAAGAGATTCCAGCGCTGAACTATCTGGTAGGCACCGGCTATTTGGAACAGGTGGCAGGCGGTTTTGCGCCTCTTGCAGGCGGTGACAGTGATTATGACAAACATGTGGACAGCAGCCGCAGCGTGACCGGGCAGAGTATGCCGGTAACGAATCTGGGAGGACTTGGGGATATTGTTCTTGAGAGAGACAGCGATGACGCATCTGAAGGCAAAGATACGGTTGGCGGGAATGCAGGAAGTGTCGGAGGTATTGCAGATAATACTCAGATAGAGGAAGCAGCAGGAAGCATTACGTTTGATGAATCCGTGGCAAATTTTACGGGAACATGGGTGGAGTTTCAGGACGGATTTAAGCTGTACCTGCCGAAGAACTGGACGCAGTATCCTATTACAGATGAGCAGAAGAATGCAGGAGCACTCTATTTAGCCTATGATGCGTCTTTGGAAAGCTCGCCTTATATTGAAGTGGACTGGGCGAACAGCCAGGGGTATACCACGCTGGATGAGCTGGCTGCAGATCTGACAGCAGCAGGGTATTCCGTGGATGACAAGGTTCTGGTCAATGGAATAGAATGCATTTCTTACAGCAATACAACAGACAATATGAGCGGTTTGATGTTTTTCCACCCTCAGAGCACGGATTATGTCTTTGTGGTAATTGCCGGATCTTATTCTGCCGATGTGGATACGTTGGCTGCAATCCTCTGTTCCCTGAGTCCGAACAATTGACCGTATTTATTGATTTGAACGCCAGGAGGTAAGGATGAGAAGGGCAGTATGGAAACAGATTGTAAAATATATAACAGTCTCCGGAATAGGATTGACTTTGTGTGCCGGACTGATTTCCGGTATGGAAGCGAAAACAGTAACGGCAGAAGAGTTATCGGGATACGGTGTGCATGGTGATTTTGATATAGGAGCATCAAAGGCGGCAGCCGGTGTCGGGGACATGATAGGAGAAGAAAGTTCTTCCCTTGAAAATAAAATGTGGGAGATGGATGGCGGAAATTCTTTTGCCGGGTTTACGGCAGGCGGAATAGGAAACAGTCAGGTCAGCCAGCCGGATACCATGGAATCCACATCCAAGGTATCAGGTTTCAAAATTACAGAGGTACAGGACAAGGAAACCGGAATGACGGTTGCCCGCTGCTATGCGCCATCCGATTACACCATAAACGAAGAGACTATCTGGTGCGGAAAATGGCAGAGCGCAGGGGTGCCCGCACAGGTTTATCTGACAGCATTAAGCCCGGATGGAAATACGGTGATGGGATTTTATTCCCAGGTGGGCTACGAGCATTTGCTGGAGAGCAGTATCAGCGGATCTGTTTATAAGCAGCATCAGGACGGGGTATTTGATACGGAGTATATGACACCTATGCTGCAGTTTATGACAGCAGATGCCTACTGTGATTATTTGGCGCAGTCCATCCTTCCGAACCAGCAGCTTCAGTTTATGAGTCAGGAAGAGGTGACAGCGGAGCATCAGAACAGGATGGATGCTTTAGCATATGAACTGTATCAGCAGATGGGACAGCTGGTATCCGGAACGGGCATCAGTGTGGATGATGCGTATTTTGGCTCAACGGAGAGGGTTTATTCGGTGACGCTGAATGGTTTTCCATTTTTGCTGACCGTTTCCGTTGCCACACAGGGGGTACAGATGTCTGCTTACATGGATTTTGGATACAATGTTACGGTAAAACAGTCCTTTATTTCATGGGAATCTCCGTGTGCTTTTTTTATACTGACTCCGGCAGATGAATATGACGGGAATTACGCCAACTATGAGCAGTTTGTATTGAATACAACGGTCAGCGATCAGTTTACAGCTGCGTTGATTCAGACAAGGGATAAGATTCTCCAGACAATGACACAGTCAGGGTGTACCAGCATGAATGATGTCAGTGACTACTGTCAGAGCAGTGTTAGTTCATCGGCAGGCCCGGATACCTCTTATTCAGATGAACGTTTTACGGATTATATTTTTTCACAGAACGATTATACACTGTCCAATGATGACCATGTAAAGATACCCACCTCATACGATTATGTGTACGCAGATGACAATGGGAATGTTTATGTGACCAACAGTACCGATCAGCCGGCAGGAACGACGCAGTTGTATCCGAACTGAGGATATGGGGTAACCCAGATATCGCCAAGTAAATGAATTTGGCAGAAAGCACAAAAATCGTAAATGGTTTTTGTGCTTTTTCCATGGTAAACCGATGAATGCAGTAATATTCTCGACAGCATTAGATTTCAATAAAAATCACACCTAATTTATCAATAGAAGCAGCAGAAACGGAAGAAATGGTTGTGCCGTGAATGTAACACATGGGGGTACCGGGGAAAAATTCTGAAAATAAGTAGCATTCAGGAATGTATTAACATAATAATGGTTTTTTTCTAGTTATGAATAAAGTCTTTGATGAAATGTTGGATTTGAGACATGGTTATACGTAAGAAACTTTTAATTTTTTCAGAAACGTTAGAATTATATCATTTACTTATACATCATTTTGGAGCAGAGTATGAAGTAGAGACTTATAGAAAAAATGAATGGGATAGCAAGAAGGAAAAGCTGTTGCCGACTGTTCTCAATAGAGTTACGCTTGTAATTATAGAAATAAAGAACTGTTTCAGCGAGAGCACTAGAATAGTCAGACAGATTCAATTATATTCATTTTCAGGATACACTCTTTTCATTTCCCGAGAAGAGGACCGAACCAGGCAGATTGAGGAAAAAATCTATGCGATTGATTCCGGAGCAGACGAATATCTGGCATATCCACAGACAAATGAAGAAATTTTAGCCAGTGTGAGAGCTTTATTGCGGAGGGCTCATTGGAAAAGAGTTTATGCATTGAGGATTAGTGGAAAAGAGCTTCAAATCAATCCACAGACACGAAAAGTTTCTGTGGATGGCTTAGAATTTATTTTCACAAAGACAGAGTTTGCCATTTTGAGTTACCTGATTTTTCATTTAAATAAGGCTGTTTCTTATAAGGAACTTTATGAGGCAGTATGGGAAAAGGAATACCTTCATGATGATATGAATATCATGGCGCATATCCACCGTATACGAAAAAAGATGGGGGATGATACCAAAAATCCTCTATACATACAGAATGTATATGGAACCGGATATATGATAGAGGGGGAATAAAGGCACTTGTTGTTTTGGAAAAAATGCCAATGCAGCAAGTGCTTTTTTTCGTTTCGCAGGGGAAGTGTTTTTTCTCTGCATAGGAAATTTCGGATCGTAGATACTAACCTTAAAAAGAAATTGAGGTGATGATATGGCAGTTGCGCATAAAGGGAGCATTTCCATGGGGCTTGTCCTGATACCTGTTGGAATGTATAAAACCACACAGGATAATGATATCCATTTCAACCAGCTTGAGAAGGAGAGCAAGGCCAGGATCAAATATAAGAAATACTGTTCTCATTGTGGGAAAGAGGTAACCAGTGCGGACATTATTAAAGGATATGAATACGAGAAAAATAAATATGTGGTTATGACTGATGAGGAATTAGAGAAAATCAAGACCAAAAAAGATAAGACTATCCATATCATTCAGTTTGCAAAGATGTCTGAGGTAAATATGATCTACTATGAAAAAGACTACTATGCCGTGCCGGAAGTGGGGGCGGAGAAAGCATACGAACTGTTGCGTCAGGCATTATTATCGCAAAAGAAAGTGGCGATTGCGAAAACGGTGATGGGCACCAATGAGAAATTGCTGGTACTGTACCCGACAAAGGATGGGATTATAGTAAAGACGTTATTTTATCAGGATGAAATCGTTGCTATGCCAAAACCTGTGCAAAAGCTGAAGTTAGATGAAAATGAGCTGAACATGGCGAAAATGCTGATTGAGAACATGACAAAACCTTTTGTGGCGGAAGAATTTCAGGATGAATACCAGGCGAGGCTTCGGGAAGCCATTATGAAGAAAATACAGGGACAGGAGATTGTGGCAGTGGATACCATCGGACCGTCGAACGTTATTGACCTGATGGAAGCGCTTCAGAAGAGTCTGGAGTTATCACAGGAACCCGATGAAAAAAGCCGGAAGCAGCTGACGGGGACAGCATAATGGATCTGTTTGATACGCGCGGCGCAAGTCCCATGCTGATCGCACAGCAGATGGATGCATTCGATGATAGCGATTGGATTTATGAGTTAAAGATGGATGGTTTCCGGTGTCTGTCCTATATAGATCAGACTATGGTGGATTTTCGGAATAAACGGAACATGCGGATGCTGTCAAAATTTCCGGAACTGAAGGATATTTATAAAAACGTGAAAGGGCGTTGTATTCTGGACGGAGAAATAGCTGTCCTTGTAAACGGAGTACCGGATTTTTACCGCTTGCAGAAAAGGACGATGCTGACGGACCGGTTTAAGATTGAGTTAGAGGCGGCCAGATATCCGGCTTCCTACGTGGTATTTGACTGCATTTACAGAGAAGGTCAAGAATTTATATGGGAACCCTTGATGGAGAGAAAAGAACAGTTGTCTCAACTGGTTGTGGAAAGTCCGAGAATTGCAGTATCCCGCTTTGTCGAAGGACAGGGAAGGGCGTTATATCAGGCGGCAGAGGCAAGAGAACTGGAAGGGGTCGTGGCTAAACGCAAGGATAGCCCATACCTTATGGGAAAGCGGACAAAGGACTGGGTTAAGTTTAAGCGTATGGCTGATGAAGATTATGTGGTGGCTGGATATATACAGAAAGGCAGGTATACCTTCAGCCTAATCATAGGCAAATACAAGGGGGACATGCTGCTTTATAAAGGGCATGTCACGTCCGGTGTGACAAAAGAGGTGGTATCACTGCTGGAGGTTACGAGGGTGAATCCGTTCCGCATACTGCCATCGGAAAACAAAGATGCCATCTGGGTAAAGCTGAATTATGTATGTACAGTGGAGTTTATGCCAAATCTCCAGAATTCTTTACGACAGCCGGTTTTTAAGGGTATCCGGGAGGATATCCTACCAAAAGAGGTACAGGTATAAAAAGAAAAAGAAGCACGTTAAAGTGGAGAAATCATGGGAAATGTGTTATGTTATTCTTAAGTTCAAAAAATGTTATATAAGTAGTAGCGCTGGAATAAATGCAAATTGATGGATAGAAGTTAACTGGGATGGAAATGAGGGATAGTCAAAGATGAGGAAAGAGGAATCCGAAGAATGCTGCGGCATTTTTCGGATTTCTTTACAGAAGAACAGCTTCGTGAGAACATGGAACTTATAATCTGCAAACGATGTTTGAAGTGGTGAAAGAATACTTTCAGAGTTACCTGCAGGAGGATGTGCTGCTTTATGCGATTGTCACGGGGAAAAGACATTTCCTGAAACTGGTGGATGAAAACAGCGAAGATTTTTTGTCTGTGAGAAGGGATTCGCTTTTATTGGAGCCAGATATTTACAGGAACTATCTGAATCTGAATACGCTGAATGAGAAGAATCTTCGGGATAGCTACGACCTGAAAATAGCGTATAAGAAAGGCAAGGAATACCTGGACAGGAAAAGCTATACATTTGAGGAACTGAAAATGCTTGCACCATTGCAGCCTTATTATTATCAGTTATACGGATTCCTGACAAATGACAGAAGTGATGAACGTATGCGTATATTAAGGGAGCTTGTAAAGCGTGACTGTGTGCCATATCCGAAAGAGGAAGATGAATCTGGGCTGAAAAATCTGGCGCGGCGGTTGTCCGAAAAGCCGCTTTCTGTGTGGATGCGGGAGGAATTAGGGCATGTTAAGGATTTAGACGCGCATGTCTCTGTAGAGCTTCTGACAGACTGGGAAGATTACCAGAGATTTATTCCCGGCATTAATAACGAGCGGCAGGCAATCTATCTGGTACGGAACAGGGATATATTGTCAAAATATGAAACGCTGGATCAATTTCAGGAAAGTATGCTTCAGGATGACGAGACTTGGTTGTGGCTTAAGGAAAACCTATCAATTACAGACGAATTTGTAAAACGCTATGAGGGCAGAGTCCGCCAGTTTGTGTATAATGGCGAGGCGGAGATTGTGCGCCAGTTTTGTATGGAAACAGAGCATAAACTGGAAACGGTACGCCGGCTTCTGACAGCGGAACTGATGGGGGAATTTGAAAAATTGAAATATCATGAGGAAGATCTGGAAAGGGAGATCGCTTATCCGGTACCCGTAGAAGTAGAAGACGCATGGAAGGATAATTTGTCCAGGAGTGTAGATGACTGCAGAATCTGGGAAGAGGACAGGTTTATCCCGGTACTGCAGATAGGGGAAATACCAATACATACCTGTATTTCTTACCGTGGTGGTGTCAATAAAGAATGCTTATTATCCTGTTTTGACGCCAATAAAAAGGTTATTTATCTTGAAAAGAATGGACGGATTGTATTCCGTGCGCTGATCAGATTGACAAAAGGATCTGTAACTGAAAAACCAATTCGGGCGAAGCGGGTAGAGTTTGTGGATCTGACAAAGGAAAACGGCAGTATGGAGGGAATCGAAGAACTGATATTATTCTTGGAACGCCCCTACTTTGGAGGAATCAGCGAAGAGCAGGAGAATGAGGTGGTATCCTGTGTATATCAGATGGTGCGTGAAAAAGCAAAAAGGATGCGTGCCCGTGTGGTGATCAGCAAAAGCTACGAAAAGTATGCGGCATCAAAGGAATATGAACTTATGGATTATTATGTTTACATTTCCGCATCTAAAAACGGGAAACAGTATCTGGACAGCCTTTACGGGGAGGCGACAGTGAGCGATTCAGGCACATACGGGAAAAATAAGTTCCTGATGGTGTGTACAGAAAAGAGAGAGATCGCAGCATAGAAACTTTTTCGCCGCAGGAATCAGGGAAAATCAGGGAACGCCAGTTTGGGTGGTGTTCCCTAGTTTTCTTTTGCCTCGTCTGGCACATATTCCATGATATCTTCTATGCGGCAGTCAAGGATCTTGCAAAGATTATTCAAGGTGACGGTTTTCACTATCATATTGTGCCGCAGCCTGTGAAGCTGGGCTTTGTCAATGCCGTAATCTTTAATCAGCTTGTATTGGCTGATATTTTTTTCTTTCAGTGTAGACCATAGGCGGTCATATTTTATCATTTGGTTATCACCCCTTATTACTGTATTTTAAAGGGCTGGGTTCTACAAAGATATGGTGCGCGTGTACACCATAAAAGCAATAGAAAAAAGGGCATTGTAAAACTGAGAGGCTTACAATGTCCTATTTATCTTTATCGTCTGGCACATATTCCATGATATCTTCGATCTGACATTCGAGAATCTGGCAGAGTCTATTCAATATGATGGTTTTGACAACCATATTTTTTCTTAATCTGTGAAGCTGTGCTTTATCAATGCCATATTCATTTATGAGCTTATACTGGCTGAGATTTTTCTTCTTGATCGTAATCCACAGGCGGTCATATTTTATCATCCATTTCACTTCCTTCTCTTGCATTTTAAATGTCAATTCTTTATAATGATATGGTGCGTGTACGCACTATATCATTATTATGAGTGAAAAATAAAAAGAAATACGGAATGATGACAGGAGGAGAAATCTTGGCAATAAAATGGGGGATTCCATCTTTTGTGATAATTTGCTGTTTCCTGTTTTACGGGTGTGGCAAGGCACAGACAGAAATAACGGAGACCAAGATATCATTGGAAGAGTTTCAAATAGAGGTTACTTCTGTGGTAAAACCAGAAGACTGTTATATTTGCGGGGACAGAGAGGAAAGTCTGATGCCCTATTACGCAGGCCGTGATTCGATCGGCATTGTTCACTGAAACCAACTGGAAATCATTGATTCGGATGCAAGAGCCTATGATGATGAGGGAAATGAATTGTTCGGCCAGAATGGCAGCGGTATGAGTACTTGTTCTTTTGGAAATGGTTATGGCAGTGTTT
Source organism: Ruminococcus sp. 5_1_39BFAA (assembly GCF_964240875.1). Taxonomy (NCBI): domain Bacteria; kingdom Bacillati; phylum Bacillota; class Clostridia; order Eubacteriales; family Oscillospiraceae; genus Ruminococcus; species Ruminococcus sp. 5_1_39BFAA. The sequence goes on from NZ_CAXSVO010000014.1 coordinate 39,612, forward strand.
ATGTAAATGGCACTCCAAACCGGGGATTTACGCATGTGAAGGCGTACTATGAGGATAAAGATGAGTTGGATTTTATGGAGGTCCGCAAGATGGTTTGTCAGAAATGCTTAGATAAAGCGGCAGAGTTTTATGAAGATCAGAAAAAAGCCGGAGATGATAACAGGATTGCGACAACAGGGTATTGTCTGATAGATTTTTCAACGAGAGAACTTTATACGTTGTCTGATCCGTATAGAGGATATTTTATCAGAGACTATTACGTTACCTATGATATTATAGAGGACAAAGAGGGTACGGAGGATCATATAGAATTACTCATACTATATGCTCCGGAACGGAAAAGTAGTATATGAAGGAGAAGGGGCATGTGGTGTGAAAAGAGAAGGGGAAAGCGTATGACAGCGAAAGAAAGGGATAAAAAGGCAATCCGATTACTGGCTGCATCGTTTGGAGCGTATATTCTGGTATATCTTTATTTGATATTCTGCTATAAAATAAATGTGCGGGAAGATGTGACCGCATGGGGATTTGTAATACTTACTTTAGTAGGAGCACTTTGTGCATACGCATACGGAAAGCTGCCGAAACCAGAGATATCACCAGAATGTCTGGAAGAGTTAGAGAAAATGATTGAGAGTATGAAAGAGGATGTATAAATGGCACGGCAGCGCTGAGGAAAAGATGGCCTGTCGGCTAAATTGGCGCAATAGGACTAATGGGGTACTACATTTTACTACGATTGAGAGACTAAGAATAAAAAGCGTAAAAGTAACGGTCTGGAGCAGAAAATTCTGTTTTTCAGACCGTCTATATTATTCCGATATAGGATTAAGCATTGTTTCGATATCGACGGTAAAAAGTGATAAACTGTGCCAGTATTATACCGAATGCCTTACACACTGTTTCTAAGATGGGAAGCGTGGGTGCTTTTTTCTGTTGAACATATTTGTAACTGAGGAGTGAGAGAGGTTTGCTTCTTTTGCCAATCGGTAATCCGTCCAGCCACGTTCCTCCATCAACTTTTTATGCATTTTTGCGCATCCATACTGTGTATCCATAAAGGAGAGGATAAAGCAACGGATTTGTCCTTAATTATGTTGTAAAAAGTAGGTTAATGGAACGAAAAAAGACCAGCGTTGCTGATCTTTTTTCATTACTCCTTATTTATCGTATTCTTATATTGTATTCCCCACTGTTCCATGGCACCTATAATTGGCCGCATAGATTCGCCTAATTCGCTTAAAGCATATTCTACCCTCGGTGGGACTTCGGGATAAACTGTACGAGTGATAATTCCATCGGCTTCCATAAAACGCAGACTGTCCGTTAGTACCTTTTGGCTGATTCCTTCTAAATTTTTTTGCAGTTCATTAAAGCGCCACGGTCGGACAAGTAGATTACGCATAATCAGCAACTTCCATTTACTTCCTATAAGCTGCACTGTAGTCGCCACCGGGCAAGCAGGTAATTCGTCTTTAGCTTTCACTTTTATCACCTCTCTTAAATTATCGTTAATACATTATTATTTTATGTTACATTCATTTCTGATGTTACATTCATTATAGCATTGACAGTCTCTGAAATCAATGTCTGCGGGTATGTTCAAGAAAAATTTACAATTTCCTATTGGCCGAAAAGCCCGAGAAAGCTCAATAGTTACAAAAAGGTGCGTATCCCAATAAAAAGGTGCGTACTTGTGGGACTGAGAAAAATTCGTAAAATGGTAAGTACAGAGAGCAAAACAGCACTCTGAATACTTACTTGGAGGTCAAAACAATGGCACTTTCTAACCTGTCTGGATGGAACAAGAAAATGGAGGCAGCTCCTGCTTCTGCTTGTGGTTCTGCCTGCGGCGCTTCCGATAAACCGGAAGAAAAGCCTGCTGCCTGCGGTTCCGCTTGCGGTGCTGGCGATAAGCCTGCCGAAGCTCCTGCTGCCTGTGGTGCTGCTGATAAGCCGGAAGAAAAGCCTGCTGCTTGCGGCTCCGCTTGTGGCGCTGGCGACAAGTAAATTGTTCTATTTCCACTAAAGCCGTTCCCGGCGGGAACGCTCTCGTCGGGAACATTTGAAATGTTACTCGGTCAATCCGATTTATATATAAGTGAGGTAATTCGATATGAAACAGTATTTTTCTTTCCAATGGCACATCACTGATGAGTGTGACCAGCGATGTAAGCATTGTTATATCTTTTCAGAAGATGCTTGTAAGCATCTGGATGCTATGAGTTGGGAGCAGATGCAGGATACCTTTTACAACTGTCTGGACTTCTGCAAAGTATATGAGCGCCTGCCGTATTTCTATATTACCGGCGGCGATCCCATCCTGCACCCTGATTTTTGGAAGTTGCTCAGGCTAATGAAAGAGAACGACATCCCTTTCACCATTCTCGGCAATCCTTTCCATCTGAATGATGAAGTGTGCCGCAAACTGAAAGAATACGGCTGCCAGAAATATCAGCTTTCTCTTGACGGTATGCGGGAAACACATGACTGGTTCCGTAAACCGGGCAGCTTTGATATCACCCTTGAAAAGATCGCCTGCATCAAGAAAGCTGGTATTCGTAGTGTCATTATGACAACCGTTTCAGGCACGAACATTGAGGAGATTCCTGACATCATCGACACGGTAGTGGCACACAAAGTCGATGTGTTTGCCTTTGCCCGATACTGTCCAACCAGTGAGGAAAAGGATACCGACATTGATCCGATGCGCTACCGGAAGCTGTTGGAAACCTGCGATCAGAAGTTTAAGGAGTATGAGGCGGCAGGCTGTGAAACTTATTTTAACAAAAAAGATCATCTTTGGACGCTGTATGAATATGAAACCGGTGCTTTCAAAATTCCAAAAGTAGTGGAAGAAGGTATGATTTACGGCGGCTGTAACTGCGGCAACTGTCACTTGACTATTTTACCTACTGGCGATATTTTCGCCTGTCGCCGGGTACAGAACAGCAAAGTCGCAAATGTGTTTGAGGATAGAATTGCCGATGTGTGGGTCTGCCAGATGGAAAGTTACCGGGACTATACCAAATTTGAAAAATGTGCAAAATGTGAATTGTTGGCATGGTGCCGGGGCTGTCCCGCTGTCGCCAGTGGCAAGAACGGCAACTTCTATGCAGCCGATCCGCAATGCTGGAAGGAGGTCTGATGATGGAGTTATTGGAACTTATAAAATACCGTCGTTCGATTCGCAAGTATCAAAATAGACAGATTGACCGTGATACCTTGCAAAAAATTATTGAAGCAGGGCTGTACGCTCCTAATGCTGGAGGTGGCCAGCGCACATTCATCTGCGCCATTCATGATAAAGATTTGTGTGAGAAGATCGGAAAACTCAATCTTGCCCGGTTTGACAGATCGAGACTGGCCGGCTCCTATGTTTCAAAGAATCAGCCCAGCATTATTGACGATCCGGCAATCAAGAGTGGATTTTACGGTGCGCCTACGGTTTGCGCGATTTTTGCCCCGAAGAAATTTTTGTATAGTATTCCCGACGCATTTTGCTGTGCTGAAAATATGGTACTGGAAGCGGCGGAACTTGGTATTTCTTCCTGCATCATTGCCAGAGGCGAGGAAACCTTTGACAATGAAATTGGCAGCCGATTTTTAGAAGAATGGGAAATCCCTCAAAACTATATTGCCAGATGCTTTGTACTGCTTGGTTATTGTAATGGTGACTATCCGCAGGCAAAGCCCAGAAAAGAAGGGCGATACAAGATTATTGGCTAAGGAGGGGGAAATATACGATGGGAGCAGAACAGAAAGCTCATTTCAGGGTTGATAAATCAAAATGTATTCAGTGTGGAAAGTGTATCAATACTTGCTCTGGCATGGTAATTGTCTTTGGTAAAGATGGTTACCCGGAAATGAAAGAGTTTGAACGGTATGGCTGGCGTGGTTGTTGGAAATGCCAGCACTGTTTGGCCGTATGTCCGCAGGGGGCAATTTCTATCTTTGATAAAAAGCCGGAAGATTCTCTGTTACCTCCCCCGCCTGAAATGGGAGGCTATATGGAACAACTTATTGTCAATCGTCGTTCTTGCCGGAGGTATCTGGATAAAAATGTTGATCCGCAGATCATTAACCGGATTTTAAGTGTTATGGCTGCGGCCCCGACCGGGGGAAACTCCTGTAATGTGGAATATACCGTCATTGACGATAAGGACAGGGTAAAAGAAATTTGGCAGCTTGCTTATTCAAAAATGGAAGCGGATGCAAAAAAGCATATTTACACAAACAGCTTCAGCGATTTTTATTACGGCAAAATGAAGCAGTCTGAAAAAACGGTTAGGAAAAATGATCTGTTGTTTTGTGGAGCACCGCATCTGTTTATTGCCCATGAAAAATGCGCGGGCAAATGGGCAGAGGATTCTAAGGTGAATTGCAATATTGCAACTGCGTACTTTGAACTTATTGCCAATGCTTTTGGTCTCGGCACAGTCATTATGAGTTACCCAGCGGAAGTATTACAGGAGCTTGCGCCGAAAGCCAGAGCAATGTTGAACATTCCGCAAGACCATTATATGAAACTGATCGTTGGATTTGGTTATCCTGAAATTGAATACGCAAGAGGCGTGCAGAAGGATAAGAATCACAAAATACATCGTTATACGAAGAGCTGACAAAAGGAGGAATGCTGCACATGGATTTTATAGATATTTCAAAGAAACGTGTTACTGTGCGGAAGTTTGCACAAACACCTGTGGAGGAAGAAAAAATACAGAAAATTTTGGAGGCCGGGCGCTGGTCGCCTACGGCGGTCAATGCCCAGCCGCAGCGAATCCTTGTGCTGAATACACTGGAAAGTTTAGCAAAGGTCAGAGAATTTTGTTCCTTTGGATATAGCCAGAAGTATGTGGATTTAGCAAAGGAATGTGATGATAAAGAACACGGGAAGATTAACTTTTACTATGGTGCCCCACTCGTTCTTTTTGTTACCTATGATAAATCTGCATGCTGGACGCATCCGCAGAGTGGTAAAAGCAGCGGAGCTACAGACGCTACGATTGTAGCTACACACATGATGTTGGAAGCGGCAAGCCTTGATCTTGGAAGTGTATGGATCAGCTACTTTGATGAGGGAAAAGCAAGAGAACTGCTTTGTTTACCGGAGAACTGGCAGCCAGTGTGTATGCTTTATATTGGCTACCCTGCTACGGATTTTGTGCCGAATACAAAAGTAGGATGCCATAGAAAACCGCTGGAAGAAACCTGCTTTTATAACACAGTACCGAAAGAATAGGAAGGGGGATTCCGAAATGGACGCAAAAACTTGTTTACAGAAATTGCAGTATGTGGGCGTTTTAGCCTTTGCAACGGTGGATGAATACGGGAATCCGCAGGTTCGGAATATCAGCGCGATTCACTATGAGCCGGATGCCATGTACTTTTTTACGGCAAGGGGAAAGGATTTCTGTAAAGAGCTGCTTTCGGATGGCCGGGTACAGATACTTGGATATACCAAGTATAAGGAAATGATTCGTTTGGCGGCAAAGGCTGTGCCTGTTTCGCAGACGGAGCAGCAGAAATGGAACGACATCATTTTTTCAGAGCAGCCCTATCTTTCCAATGTGTATCCGGGAAATACGAGAAGTATTGGCGTTGTATTTGAAATCAAGGATGCGGTGATTGAATATTTTCATCTCGGAGTAAATCCTATCTTCCGGGAGGTTTATGCAATCGGCAATGGAAATGTCTGGACGAAAGGGTTTCAGATTACAGAGGGCTGTATTGGATGCGGAAAATGCCAAAGGAACTGCCCGCAGCGGTGTATTACGGAAGGGCAGCCATTTATAATCCAGCAAGAGCATTGTCTCCATTGCGGTAATTGTTATGAAAACTGTCCGGTAAAGGCGGTAAGAAAGCGGGGATGACATGACACAGACAGAAAGAAGAATTTTTCTCATAAAAGAATTGCTCAGTGAGCAGCCACAGTATTCTGATATGATAATCCCGGCGGATGAACAGTGGCAAAAGAACCTGCTTCGTTCGCTTTTTAATATCCGTATGCCGGAACCTGTGAGCGAAGCGTTTTTGAAGGAACAGAACGCCTATCTGCAAGAAGAAATCAGGCAAAAAGGGATTACTGAGCTTTCCAACCTAAAGCCTATACAAGACGGCATCTATCTCTGGCAGGGTGATATTACCACGCTGCGCTGTGATGCTATTGTTAATGCAGCAAATGCACAGATGCTCGGCTGCTTTTGCCCTTGTCACGGCTGTATCGACAATGCAATCCATACCTTCTCTGGCGTTCAGCTTCGGGCAGCTTGTGCAGAACTGATAAAAAAACAGGGGCATGAGGAAGCTACGGGCGAGGCAAAAATCACACCGGCCTATAATTTGCCTTGTAACTATATTCTGCACACGGTTGGCCCTATTGTGCAAGGATGGCTTACTAAAAAAGATAAGGAACTGCTGGCATCCAGTTATCGTTCCTGTTTGGATCTGGCAGAGAAAAATAATGTAAAAAGTATTGCTTTCTGCTGTATTTCCACAGGAGAGTTTCATTTTCCAAACGATAAGGCGGCAGAAATTGCTGTTAAAACAGTAAAAGAGTACAGGCAGCAGACACACAGTAAAATGGAGGTGATATTCAATGTTTTCAAGGATGTGGACTACAAAATCTACAGGGACTTACTTGGAACGAATTGAAAGGTTGAAGAAGGAACTTGAAATGACCGATGCGGTTGTGATCGGAGCAGGCGCCGGTCTTTCAACCTCTGCAGGTTTTGTATATAACGGAGAGCGGTTCAAGCAGCATTTTTCAGATTTTGAGGAAAAATACGGTTTTCACGATATGTATTCCGGTGGCTTTTATCCGTATTGCACACTTGAGGAGCATTGGGCTTATTGGAGCCGGTATATCTATGTTAATCGCTATATGGATGCTCCAAAACCTGTTTATGATAAGCTCTTAGGGCTTGTCAAAGATAAAGATTATTTTGTTATCACGACCAATGTAGACCACTGTTTTCAAAAGGCTGGTTTCGATAAAAAGAGACTGTTTTATACACAGGGTGATTATGGTCTGTTTCAGTGCAGTGAACCTTGCTGTAATGAAACCTTTGAGAATGAGGCAATCATTCGCAGCATGATGGAGCAGCAGCAGAATATGCGGATTCCATCGGCATTGTTGCCTGTCTGCCCGCATTGCGGAAAGCCGCTGACAATGAATCTGCGCTCAGATAATAGGTTTGTAGAGGACGAGGGATGGCATAAAGCGGCGGAGCGGTATGAACTGTTTATCCGCAGACATCAGAATATGCGAGTGCTCTTTTTGGAGCTTGGCGTGGGATATAACACACCGGGCATTATTAAATATCCCTTTTGGCAGATGACTGCGAAGAATCCGAAAATAACTTATGCTTGTGTCAATGATGGCGAGGCGATTGGCCCGAAGGAAATTGAACAGCAGGCTATTTATTTCAATGGTGACATCGGAAAAGTTTTGGATGAATTAGACCGAAAGACAGGAGGGAGTAAGTTTGCAGGTGCTTAAAAAGGACACAAAATATTTGCGGGCATTAAAAGCTGCTTTCCCACATACAATTCCGATCTTTGCTGGGTTTTGGTTTCTTGGACTGACCTATGGTATCTACATGAATGTGTCCGGGTTCAGTTTTTGGTATCCGATGCTGATGAGCCTGACCATCTTCGCGGGTTCTGTGGAATTTGTAGCAGTGAATATGCTGCTTGGAGCATTTAATCCAATACAAGCTCTCGCTATGACCCTGATGATTAACGCAAGACATCTGTTTTATGGGATTTCCATGCTGGATAAATATAAAGGAACTGGTTGGAAAAAGTTTTATCTTATTTTCGGAATGTGTGACGAGAGTTTTTCCATTACTTTCACCGCAGATATTCCAGAAGATGTAGACAAAGGCTGGTTTATGTTCTTTGTCACTTTATTGAATCACTTTTACTGGTTTTCCGGTGCAACGCTGGGTGGTATCTTTGGTTCTCTGATTCATTTTAATACAGAGGGACTTGACTTCGTAATGACAGCCATGTTCGTGGTGATTTTTATGGAGCAATGGTTCAAGGACAAAAGTCATATCAGCGCCCTTTTAGGTCTTGGACTTTCAGCCCTTTGCCTGATTGCTTTTGGGGCCAATAATTTTATTATTCCTGCAATGATTGCAATTCTTGGAGTGCTTACACTTTTGAGAAAACCAATGGAGAAAGGCGGTGACACGGCATGACCCTAATACAGCAAATTATTACGATCCTTATGGTAGTGATCGGAACCATGTTGACACGATTCCTACCCTTTATGCTGTTCCCGGCAGGAAAACCAACACCGAAATATATTCAATATCTTGGAAATGTTTTACCTGCGGCTGTATTTGGTTTATTGGTCGTTTACTGTCTGAAAAATGTAAGTCTGTTCACTGGCAGTCACGGCTTGCCGGAACTTATTGCGATTGTGATTGTCATTGCACTGCATTGTTGGAAACGGCAAATGCTTTTATCAATCGCTGGCGGAACCGTATGTTATATGCTATTAATACAGCTATTATTTTGACCTTTGGGAGGTGTCTTATGCACGATATATGGAATCCTTGGCATGGCTGTGTAAAGTGCAGCGAAGGATGCCAACACTGTTATATGTATTTTCTTGATCGGTTGCGACATCGTAATGGCACTGATATTTTTAAGACAAAAGCAGGATTTAACTATCCCCTCCAAAAGAACAGAAATGGCAGTTATAAAATTCAAAGTGGCGAATTGATTCGTGTTTGTATGACCTCTGACTTCTTCTTGGAAGAAGCTGATGGGTGGCGAGCCGAAGCGTGGGAAATCATGCGTCAGCGTCCGGACGTAAAATTCTTTTTGCTGACGAAGCGACCACAGCGTGTAGCTGAATGTTTACCCAAAGACTGGGGCGATGGTTGGGAAAACATTATGTTCAATGTTACCTGTGAAAATCAACGCAGGGCCGATGAGCGCATCCCCATTTTGCTTGATTTGCCGTTTAAACATAAAGGCATTATGTGCGCACCGTTTATCGGTGCAGTGAGTATAGAAAAATATCTTGCCGCTGGACAAATTGAGCAGGTAATATGCGGAGGCGAAAATTATGATGGCGCAAGACCATGTGATTTCGATTGGGTGAAGACTCTCCAAGCTGAATGTGTAACTCACAATATTACATTCTGTTTCATTGAAACCGGGACATTTTTCATCAAAGATAGGAAACGCTATTATATCCCCAAAAAGCAGGTGCAAAGTGAGATGGCTTTCAAGTCAGGAATGAATTATAAAGGAAGGCCAATAGATTGGAAGCTGACGGATCGTTTTGGTACACAAATCCATAAAGAAAATCTCTATATTGCTCATTATCGTAAAAACTGTGGGAAATGTGGAAGCAGGCTGATATGTAACGGTTGTTCAGACTGTGGACGGTGTAGAGAACACAGTATCTATTAAAAACTGGTCCATGAAATAATAGAATATACTATATATTGAACGTATTGAGTTGACACAAACAAGATATTGTGATAAATTATAAGTGGATTATATATTTGTGCATAGGGCTTTTATGCAGAAAATTTGGTTCCGGTGAGTTTGCCGGAAGTATAATTTCAGGGAATCCTATTAAGTATAGAATGACATCAAAAATCTGGTAAAGGGTTTTTGGTGTCTTTTTTTGTGCCGAAAAATGTGGCAGGTAGGGCTTTTGCAAGAGCACTTATGCAAATAAAAAGAAGGAGGGCAGTGATAATCCGAATAGAATAGCAGGAAATTAAAGAAAAGAACATATTTGCGGATAACAGATGTAAATAATATGAAATTTTTAAGGGAGAAGGGACATTGTTTCCTTCTTTTCTTATGTAGAGAATCTGGTATCCGCACACTGGGATGCCGGCGTCTGTTATCAGCGGAAAGGAGAGGAAATGGTGGATTTAACCGTAGGATATGGATTCCGTAAGGGAGAAGACCGACTGCAGGAAAATCTGAAAAAGGCGTGTCTGGTACTGGTAAAGGACAAAGGCGCCGATTGGGGATTTCGGATACTTACCAGCTATCCTATGTTTTGAGAATAAAGAGATGGAGGAAGAGTATGAAATTACAGGTATTAATGGCCGCAAAGGAAGGGATCGTACAGGGAAAAAAGATTGATTTTGAGCTGGACGAAAAAAGCAGGCTTTATATTGCATCCTGCGAAGGAAGGGCTTTTGGAGTCGCAAAAAGGTTGATATCGGGTAAAAGAAGCCATTTAAAGCGGCTGGGCAATTCTTTTAGCGGCGTGGCAGTCAAGGTTTGCCCCGAGATCAGAAATATGGAAGTGAAAGTGATGCGGGAAAGGAGGAAGACTGGATAATGGAAGAACAGGAAAGAAGCGTGACTTTTCAGGAATACGCGAAACAGAGGCGGTGCGCTGCATGAGGGATGAAGAATATGCCGGATATTGCTGTCTTGCGATTGCGATTTTGTGCAACCTGAATGCGGATGAAGCCAGAAAGATGTACCAGTATGGCCCGGAGCATCCGCTTTGTCAGAAGATGCTACGCAGGAAGGTACGGATGTCCGGTCTGGAAAGACTGGATAGGAGAAAATCCGGTGAGGTGATGAAAGAATTGCTAAGTCAGGGATACAGCGTGGACGCGGTATCAGAAGCGTTTCACTGTTTCCCATCGACTGTCAGGCGTAGAGTAAGGGAAACAAGAGAGAAGGGAAAGGAGGAAGAGGATGCACCTGCATAAGTTTGCGGATATGGTCCATTTTGATGAAATTGCTACCTGCGGTACATAAACCTTACCGGAGTATCTCCAATGCGAAAATTCTGGAGATGAGGCCGGTTGCGTATGCAAGTTTCCAGATTGGTTTATAAGAATGCTTTATTTCTTCAAGGCCCGGGTGACAGCCTGGGTTGCTGCTTAGAAAGGCTGTGATTGCGCGCAGCACTTTTGATAAAAGGAATCGGTCAGGCAGCGTAAAAAGACACACCGGGAAGCATGGCTTTTCCGTCCATGAGCAAAATCAAACGCAAAGGACGGGGAAGAAATGGAGCAAATCAGTTTATTTCCTTTAGAAGAAAAAATAGGACGTGCGCTCGAAACTATAAAACTTTTTGAAAAAACAGCACTTCGGATGAATGAGGAGGGATACTATCTGGCGTTCAGCGGAGGAAAGGACAGCCAGGTGATCTATCAGCTTGCGCGTATGGCAGGGGTAAAATTTACAGCCCACTACCATATCACGACAGTAGACCCTCCGGAACTGGTACGGTTTATCCGAAAGGAATATCCGGAAGTGCGGATGGAGCGGCCAAAGATGTCCATGTGGCAGCTGATTGTAAAGAAAGGATTCCCACCTACCAGAAAGGTTCGTTACTGTTGTTCTGAATTAAAAGAAAGAGGCGGCGAAGGGCGTTTTGTAATTACCGGTGTACGCTGGGCGGAGAGTAAGAAGCGATGCAAAAGAGGCCTTGCGGAAGTGACAGGGAAGAAAAGCGCAGATGTCATACTTTTAAATAATGATAATGATGAAAAACGGCGCCTGATCGAGGACTGCCAGATAAAAGGGAAACGGGTTTTAAATCCGATCATTGATTGGACGGATACAGAAGTATGGAATTTCATATACCAGTACGTCCACAGGCATTGTGAATTGTATGATGATGGATTTTCCAGACTGGGGTGTATTGGCTGTCCGCTGGTATCTGTCCGGAAACGTGAAAGGGAGCTTGCGCGTTATCCTAAGTTTAAGGCGGTATACCTCAGGACGTTTGACCGGATGCTGAAAGAACGGGAGTTGGATCCTGCATATGGCGTAAGGTGGAAGAACGCGGAAGACGTTTATCAGTGGTGGCTCTATGGTAGTGAGAAAACGGAGGAACAGATGCCGGGGCAATTATCCCTGGATCTTCAGCCGGAAAGGAGGAACGTGGTGAATGAAGAAACGAAAATAGAAGGAAAATCGAAAAAGGAATGGAAGGCGCTATATCAGGCATCTTTGAGCCATTGGCAAAAAATCTATGATTACGGCGATCCGGATAAGATGTGGGCAGATGGTGTTTCATTGAATTTGATAAGGCGGGATCTTATGAAAATGAAAGAGATTCTTTTATCCTATGGAGAGGAAACAGAGGTTCCTTTAGAAATGCCGCCAAATTATATGGCGAATGCGGAAGCAATCCAGAAGCGGGCCACAGAGAACCTGAAAAAGTATCTGGAATCAGAGGATTATCAATATCTGTGCGATATGGAGCACTGTCTTAGTGACACACAGAAACGGAGAACCAAAATCCAGCCCGCACTTGGCAGCATTCAGAATCTTAAGCAGGCGGTTGAGAATGGAGATTATGTTGTGATGCGGGAGTTCGGTCAGGAAGGGCAGTTTGACAGGCTGCTGGCGGATACGGCTGAGCAGGTTAAAAAAATGGCTCCGGCAAAATCAGGGATAAAACAAAAAACAAAACGAAAAGAGAAGACACCGCCGATGGAAACAGAGGATTGGCAGGTTGAAGGCCAGATGAGTATCTATGACCTGGTATCTTAAGAGAAGGAGGAAACGAATGGTAAGTCAAAAAATGATAGCAAATATTTTCACAGAATTCCGGGATCTGTATACCGGGAAAAAAGCGATAGGGATACGTCCCTTATGTGAAAAGTATGAAAACCATCCGATGCTGATGGGGCTTCTTACGAATATGGAAGCGGCGGCAGAAATCGAGGTTCCGCAGGCAATGAAGGAAATCTATGATTTTTATAAAGAGTACCGCGGAAAAGACCTGAATGATGAGGACTGGGAAACCATTGTAGAACGAACAGGCCGGATGGTAAAGGAAAGGAAAAACAATTTATGGTACCGCAGGGTCATTTTGGAGGTCGTGAACTTGTTGGAAGATGATGACCGTGAACGGCGGAGAATTGCGAAAGAAGTGGAAAAGGAAATGGAAGAGGCGGCAGGAGAACAGGAGGCAGCCTGATTATAAGCGGCAGGAGGGGGAAAAACCCTCCTGTTTCATCTACAGGAGGAAAGCTATGTTAGAAAAAATCGTAAAAAGCGTGGAAGAATTAAATGCTGCGGCAGCGCATCTCCGCCAGAGCGGGGCTCTGGACGCGCTCTGGCGGCTCGCAAAGGCATGGGCGGTACCTTATAAACAGACAGAGGATTTTATTTGTGGGAAACGATACCGTCTGGCAGAGGTTCCAATCGCGGATAAGGATTTCCGGACGCCTTCTGAAAAACTCCGGGAGGAAATGCTTGCTTTGGATGATAAGTGTTTCGCGGATATTGTTGGATGGCACATTACCCATAAGTGCAGGGATGATGAGGAATTAGCGGCTCAGGTTTTAAAGAAGCACAAGTCTTTACAGCGCTGCCTGGACTTTATAACAGGTAAAGCGTTCGAAATGGCGACGGAGCAGGCGAAGCAAAAAGGGCTGGAACGCGTACAGCAAAATACGGGGCTTGCCATAACCGAAAGAGAAGTGTTCCCGTGGGCGGAGGAATATTACCGCAGTGCGGATGAAGCGGAGGCTGAGAAAAAGGCGGAAGAGGAAAAGAAGAATATTCTTGCCGCATGGGAAACAGCAGAGAAAAAAGTGACGACCGCTGGAAAAACCGCGTCAGTAAAGAAAGAGGGAATCGGAAAAGCGAAAAAGCCGCAGAAAAAAGCGGATAAGGAACCTGGTACAGGACAGAAAAACGCCCCGGAAGCAAACGAGAAGAAGGAACCATTCGGGCAGATGTCATTATTTGATCTGCCACAGTAATGGAAAACGGGAGGATATATGATCGCATACAAAGGATTAGAAAAAGACCTTACCTGTAGGGGATACCAGTTTTTTCAAGACAGGATAAACGTGACAGAAAAGGCGAACTGTGCGCAGAATGGATTCCACTGTGCGGAAAATCCGCTGGATTGTTTGTGTTATTACCATAACTGGCGCGATTCTGTTTACTATGTTGTAAGGGCGGAAGGCGATATTGACGAGGATGGTATGGACAGCAAAATCTCATGTACCCATATGACACTGCTGAAAAAACTGTCCATGCAGGAACTTCTGCTCCACGCCCTTGCGTATATGGTCCGGTATCCGGGGCGCAAATGGAATGGATACGTCCAGAGGGAATCTGGAAAAAGTAAGGATGGTTTTACCATTGTCCGTGGAAAATGTCCCAGAGCGTCCGGAAAACTGGGTGATATTCTCGCGCTTGCGAAGGAAATTCCTGACACACAAGGGATACAGGAAGTGGCGCTGTTTGTGGTTGATGGTGAAACTTATCTCCCAAATGTTTGGTATGACGTAAAAGGGACGCGGATGGATGAGGAGGCAGCATGAAGAAAAAGAGATTATTGGAGATGCCGGTTCTGGAGCTGACAGAAAAGATGCGGAAGAAAGCGTTAAGCGCGAAACCTGAGAAAAAATGTGATTGGTCGAACGAGATCCGTTATAACTACAACACATATTTCCGGGCGGCGGTAGAAAAAGAAATCCTGCGGATTGAAGTTTATTTTACGCATCGGATACGCAGTGGATGTATGAGACCGGCTTACCGGATATTTTTTGACAAAAAGGCGGATGATTTCCTTACTTTTGATATGGAAAAACAGAAGTGGACCAGTTCAAGAATCGATAATTTAAAATGGCCGGGTTCTTACTCTAATTGGGACGATCGGCTGTATTTAGAGAGGGAAGAAGAAACGTGCGTGGTGGATTATCTCGGGCTGAAAAGTTTTCGGGATCTGGATTATTGGCAGTATAAGCTCAGGGAAGAGCAGCGGCTGAGCGCCTATAAACGGAGAGCTGAAAAATGGGATGCCATAATGGAAAGGGTACCGCCACTTCCAAAGGATTGGAGCACATGGCTGGCAAAACATGTGATTTCTGAGCACTATATGTTTTATGAGTATAAAAGGGGAGGAAAGATTACCGGCAGATGCAGCCGTTGTGGAAAAGAGCAGATCCTTTATAAACCGAAATATAATAAAACGGGTATCTGCAAAAACTGCAGGCATCCGGTGATATATAAGTCTACCGGGAAATGCGGAAGAATGTGGACAAAACGTTATACCGCACATATTTTGCAGAGAATGGATGGCGGTGTTGTGTCACGCCAGTTTCATACGTATGCTTTTTATCCGAAAGGCTGTTTTGACAAACCGGAGATCAGTTTTTGGGAAGATAGGCGGCTGCTTCTGGATCAGAATGGGAATGAGAAGGCCTATTATTTTGGCGAATATAAGGATAGGATGAGGCATTGGATTGAGACGGATGTATGTCAGTATGAACCGCTGCATTATTATAGTAATCCACGTCATTATACGGAAAAAGGAATGGTATATAAGAGGACATTGCCCGATCTTTCTAAAAATGAGCTGAACAGGACAGGAATCTGGGAAGCGGTGAGGTCAGGTGAATCATTCGCGCCGGAGATCTATTTATTGGCTGTGAAGGAAAAGCCGGTAATAGAAAAGGCCGCAAAGGCGGGCATGGGCCGGCTGGCGGTTGATCTGGCACAAAGCACTTTGGATATCCGGTTAAGCCATATCGGAAAGCTGCACCAGTGCCTTGATATTGACAGGAACCAGTTAAAGAGGCTTCGGACAAATAATGGAGGTTCCGAATACCTAAAGTGGCTGCAGTATGAAGGCCAAGGTCAGAAGAAAATCGATGATGAGGTTATCGCATGGTTTATCGGAAACGAGATTGAAGTACAGCAGATATCTTTTATCAGAGACAGGATGAGTCCGCGGCAGGTAATGAATTATCTGATCAAGCAGCAGAAAAAAAGGACGGGTGAGTCCTGTTCCAAAGTGCTCTCTGCCTGGAAAGATTATCTGAACATGGCGGAAAAATGCAGGTTTGATGTGAATGATCCGATCATTTACAGGGCTGCTGATTTATGGAAAAGGCACGATGAGATGGTACGTCGGATGGAGGAGCAGAAAAATGAGTACAGAGTCCGGGAAATACTGGAGCAGTATCCGAACCTGAACCATATCCTCGCGTCCTTGAAGGAAAAATATGGTTACCAGGATGAAAAATACGCGGTAGTAGTTCCGGAGAATGTGGGGGACCTGCTCCATGAAGGAGATACCCTGCATCATTGTGTCAATAAAACAGACAATTCGCGGAAGCTGCGGAATTTTTGAAAACCTGGCAGAAAGTAGTAAGGAAACGGATGACGAAAGCGGATCTTGCGCTGGCAAAGAGGAGCAGGGAACTCCGTACGGAAGAATACGAAAAACTCCGCAAAGATAATGTAAAGATCGCGCAGGGAACTTACGGAGGGCAGCTTCTGGTAGACCTTTTGGAGTCTGACCTGATGGAGATACCGGACGCGGCGTAACGGGATAACAAACGCTGCAGCGGCTGGGAAGATTGTTTTCTGGCCGCTGTTTTACGGGAGGAAAACAGGAATGGGAAAGGCAGAATGTAATATCTGCTCTAAAGAATTGAGCAGCTGGGATAAACGTATCTCAAAGGTACTGGCATATAAGCTGCCGGTATGTGAGGCGTGCATCGCGGCAGAGTATGGGATGGGAAAGGAGGAACTGAGGGCAAGGATGGAAAGATTCTTCGATATGCGGCCCTGCCAGGGAATGTAATGGGAAATGAGTTTAATTTATTGACAGAAGAATTGCTTCTTTCCGGGTATTCAAAGGAGGAATATCCGAAATACGTAAAAATGCCTTATGGATCTGGAGAGGAATCTCTGGATAATATCTATGGAGGGTTTGAATTTCAGAGAAATTATCTGGAGAAGCATTTCTTTCAGACCGGCTGTGGCTTATGTGTCACCGCACGAAACTGTATCAGTGGTATGGGATATATGGGAATAAACTGGTGTTTTGAAAATGACAACGTACTTATTAAATGCCCGTACCATAAAGAAGGCTGCGAACGGAACCATCCTGTCCTGGCAGATATGAAGCCGGCATTTTGCTTTTGTGCCTGCCATATGACAGATCATTATGACTATGAAAATAGTGTAGAAAAGCTTTTGCGGAAGCAGGATGAGGAAAAGGAGCGTCTGTATAAACAGTATAAGGAAGAACATTCGGGACGAATCTGCAGAAACCATATGTACTATAAAGAGAAGGACAAGGAGTGGGAATTCCGGTATGATCCGGTAAAGTGCATAGGCAGATGCAGCTACGGCCTTTGCCCGGTACGTTCCCGTATGTTAGTAAAAGAAAAAGGAAATGTATTCTATGATATCCGTATTTCCACAGTGAGAAAGGATGGCACATTTTTTGACGGGCAGCCCATAATCAGTGTTGTGAAAGGTAGGAAATTTCTGGAACGGCAGGTTTCCATGGATATCTGCCGAGCGATCGCCGCTTGCGGAAAAGAGGAAATATTCCGCCGGGAATGGTGGAACGGCTATTCCATGCAAAAGCTTTATGATCCGGACCTGAAGATTGAGATCTTGAATATCAGGGCAGAGCGCAGGGCGTGCAGGGATTTGGAACAGGATTTGGAAGATATCAGGAATGGGATTTCCGTAGTACATGAATCAGACAGGATAAAGGCCAAAAAAGAGCGGAAGAAGGTGAATAAGCAAAAACAGCTGGAACGTCTGGAACGAAAAATTGCAAAAAGCGGTTATGGCGCTTTAAATGACGCGGAACAACGGATGGCGGATAAAAAAATCGGAGCTGACAAAGTCGCAATTTTAGAGCAGGAAAGACAATGTACAGGGCAGAACCGGCAACTATCATTGTCTATGTGGATGGAACTGTAAGACAATGGATTTTCCCTATTGGATGAAAGGAAAGTTTCTGATATAATAGGAATATATTTACGGAGGTAGGTCACTATGAGTATTCAATCTGATGTGGAAATGCTGTCGATTCGCGTACTTGAAGATTATGCTCGGTCTCATCATTTGTCTGAAAGCGATGCTGTTGATTTATTTCATAAGTATCAGGTGTTTGAAAAGTTAATATTGCAGCATGAATATCTGCACCAACTGGATTTTAGTGAAACGGTTAAGTATGTTGAGGATATTATGACTCAAAAATCATCAGTTTTAGTTCTATATCATGGAACAAATATTGCTTTTGAACACATAGATTTGTCAAAATCACATAATCGCAGGGATTTTGGACGAGGGTTCTACTGTACGATATTGGAGAAGCAGGCACAGGAGTGGGCACATCGTTTGTATATGCGGAATTTTTCCGGTGGGGAATATGTATATCAATATGTTTTTCACCAGACGGATGATTTGAAGATAAAGCATTTTAATGCGTTGGATATTGAATGGTTGGAATTTATCAAATGTAACCGCATAAAAGGAGGAGTTCAGCATTCCTATGATGTTGTGATCGGGCCTGTGGCTGATGATAATACGATGGAAACAGTTCAGCTTTATATGTCTGGTATTTTAAAAGGAGATGAGGCTGTTGAACGATTGCGATATAATAAAGTAAACAATCAAGTATCTTTCCATACGCCGCTGGCTTTGAAACGATTGCGCTTTGAGTGTCGAAAGGAGGTTACTCATGGCTGAAGGAAAGTATTTATTTAATGGAAAAGATATTACTATGAACATGTGCATCCAGATTCGTGATGTAATTGATATTATTCAAAATGAGACTGGAATGAATTTTCCAGACGCAACCGTTGCGTTTTACCATTCTAAAACATATAAGGTTCTGCAGAATACAGAAAACGCTTTGTGGGCTGAATCCGCTGGTTATATTGCGGACCGCTATTTTGACGAGCAAAAGGCGGAAAGCTGTGTATAGCAGCAGGAAAAAGTTGACGGCATGGAAATCCTGTGATATTGTTTAAGTGTAATTAATTTGCATGGAAGTTCCATGGATCGCAATGTTTTTGTTCCGGTAAGATCCGGAAGCTGAGTTTTATTCAGTATTGAATTAAAAATTAGTAAGGCATCAAAAATCATGTTGCAATGGTTTTTGGTGCCTTTTTTGCGTTGTGTGAAAGTGGATATAACCATGAGGGAAGGAGAAAGACTAATATGGATGATGAGGAAAGAATTTTGAGCTGTCAGAGGGAAATTTTCAGGCTCAGAGGAGTTGTACGGTGCCTGGAAGAAGATGCGCAGCGGTATGAGCGGGAACTTATGGAAGAAATAGAAAAGGAGAGTATGGAACGCCCAGGGCTGAGGCGTGCGCTGGAGATGTGGCGGGCAATTAAAGATGAAGGGTAAGTGGTAAGGAAGGATCTGTATTGGCAGGTCTTTCTTTTTTTGAAAGGAGAAGCGATATGACAACTTTTGACAGAATTGAAAATGCAGTGAAGGAACTAATGGGAGACAAGTGCAGAGTATATTTTGAAAAAATGGAAAAGAATAATGGAAAGCGGTGCCGGGCGATTACGATCCATGAACCCAAAATGGGGATTGCCTGGTCCATTGATATTGATGAATTGCTGGAAGATATTGCCTGGGGAGAAAGCAGTATAGAGGAAGTGACGTTATGGATTGTTAATGCTTACAAGATTTGGGATGGCTTGGAAAAATTCAAGGACATAAGCAGCCTTAGTAAAGAAGCGATATTGGAAAAAGTAAAATACTATTTCATCAACAAAGAAAGAAATCCAGATTTACTTGAAGAGGTTCCGTACAAGGAGGTTCTTGACCTTACGGCAGTTTACAAGGGGATATTAAGAAAAGGAGAATCGGAAGGCACAAGTATAGTGATAAACCGTACTGTCTGTGAAAGATATTCCATCAGTGAGGAGGAACTGGATGCTGCTGCAAAGAAAAATACGATGGATGAAGGCATTTGCGGAGAACCGGTACTTTCTTTTTTGGGTAGAAGGCTCGGAATACCAGAAGGAATAGATATTCCAGGAATGATACCTATGTGGGTTATTACCAATCCATCCGACTTTTATGGCGCTACGGTAATGCTTTATAAAGATTTTTTTAAAGATTTTGCGGATGAATTAGAAAGCGATCTCTATATATTGCCTGCCAGTGTCCATGAGGTCATTGCGGTGCCGGCAGATAAGGCAGAACTGGAGCAGCTTCGGAAAACGGTTTATGAGGTAAATGAAGAAGAAATTTCTGCTGAAGAAGTGCTCAGTGATAGTGTATACAGATACAGCAGGAATCGAGGCGAATTATTTATTGTGTAAGCGAAGAATCAAACAGGTACAAAGAAATTTTTAAAAACAAAAATAGGAATGAAGGGTTTGAATGTATAGAACCTTCTCATTTTCAGTAAAGGAGGAAAAGAATGGAAACTATTATGATGTCTGGAAAGGAATATCTTCTTTATTTGAGGGCGCGTCAGGAACTGATGGAAAACTATATTCTGGATTGCTTTAAAAATGCAAAGGATTACAGGCTGTCAGAACAGGAAATATATAGTATGGTAGGTGAGAAGTTTCGGTGTGAGCTGCCAGTGGATGATGCTGAAAATGTGATTTTAAAAGGCGTTGTTATGAACTTGCTTGACCGCTATGAGGCGTGGGGATATATAACACCAACGCCTACAAAATACGGGCCGGGTTATCAGTTTATTGATAAAAAGACAGATGAGGCGGCTTGATTGGAAAGGCGCAGATTATTAGGAGGAAGATTTTAAATGAAGAAAAAGCAGTTATTGAAGCTGAAAAAAATGACGGCTACGGAAGAAATGGTGCGGTTGGCAAAAGAGGATATCCCTGTACAGAAACAGAGCTATGGACATGTGGAATACATATATAAGTATGGTTTGTACATAATGGCTGAAGTAGAAGAGAAAATTTTAAAGGTTGCGCTGTTTCTGACAGACCATATGGCGCTTAACGCGAGAGAGCCAATGTATAGCCTGTTTATTGATAAGGAAGGGAAAGATTTTATTGGCTATGACCATCTTTGCAAAAAATGGACAACCGCTGTGATTAACAGGATCAAATTTCCTTATACGATAAAAAATATGAGTATTCTAACGCCCGGTATAAGATTGTTGCGCCGCAAAGGGTAGAGGATATTCTTATTGAAGGACAGAAGCTTCAGCATTGTATCCATCAGAACGAACGGTATTTTGAGCGCATGAATAAGAGAGAATCCTATATATTGTTCCTGCGTAAGACGAACGAGGATTCCGTACCGTATTATACCCTGGAGGTTGAGCCCAATGGTACAGTACGGCAAAAGCGGACTTTGTTTAACCGGCAGCTGGAGGATATTGAAGAGGCGGAGGGATTTTTGCAAAAATGGCAGAAGCAGCTCCAAATGAAGCTTCATCGGGAAGATTTTGAACTTGCGAAGCGGAGTAAAGAGCTTCGGATCAAGGAAATGGAAGAGCTTCGGAGACAGCAGGTGCGTCTCCATGGAAACTTTAATGGCAGGCTGCTTGCGGATGTCCTGGCTGAAGATTTGATGGAAGTAACAGAAACAGAACCATTAGCGGCGTAGATAGTTTTGAGAGGAGGAAGTGGTAAAATGACAATTCGTGAGGCAGGAGAAGACATTGTTCTAATAGTTATGATGAAACAGAAGTGACAGCAGATAATATGGAAGAGGTGTGGGATTTATTATCTACGGAATTCGGGTGTAGTAAAGATAGTGTTGATTATGTGATATGTCTTTAAAAAAATAAGTTTCTCATATTGGACCTGGCAGGGTATGAGTGAAAATTCTTCCCTGCCAGATTTTTTTAGGAAAAAATTTGAAAATATTACAGAAATAAATTTTTAAGCCCTTCTTCTTAGTGTAGGGATAAAAATCATGTGTCCGAGTACTTTGAGCTGATTGCATGGGAAAGGAGAAAGGATGGAAGACGTTGATGTAAAAAAGAGGATGCGATATGGAGGAACAGCAGAATCAGGGGAAAGGGGGATGGAATGATTTTAGAGAAAAATGGAATAGATGACATTTTAAGACTTCTGAGTAAAAAGGGTTATCGTAGTTGTGAAGCAATGGAGTTGCGTAAAGAGATAGAGCAGTCGAAACAGAAATATGATGATCTGATAAAAAAGCAGAGCAATATGCCAGGGCAGGATAAGCTGGCAGAGGCTGTTATAAAATATTATCTATTTCAGCTTGAGGAACTAAAGAGGAAATTTCCGTATGACGCAATGGGATGTGAATTTACTGTACCATTATTGGTGCTGCAGGAATTTCAAAAGGAAACCATGTAGAAGACATTTTAGAGTTTTTAGGGAATCCGGATGATTTTATCAAAGAAGATCTAAAGGAAGAAATTCAGAAATTCATTACCGTTCACCTTGATCCAAGAGGAACGGTGTTATATGGATCCGCTGGAGTATGCGAATAAAGCGTAGGAAAAATTGGCGGCAGTATTTTGGACATTGAAAATGAAATATTATGTTTACAGGCTGGATTATACTAAATATAGTGATTGAGAAATTGACAAATACTATATATTGTGCTAATATTATGATAAACATTTTGCAGAACTAAGACTGCACAACTTTTATTCTGATGTGCTCAGAATGGAAATTTTATTCCAGAGTGCTCTGGATAAGCATAATACAAAGACACTGAAAAATCAGCCGGATTTTTTGGTGTCTTTTTTTGTGCAGTTGGACAAATGTTTTGTTGTATTGGTGGAGTCTGGAAACAGGAAAGGAGGAGAGATGACGGATAAGGATGTTGAAAAGAAAGTATACGGTGCGGAGGAAATACAGCAGATTCTGGGAATTGGAAGGAGCAAAGTGTATTTATTCCTGGATGAAGTGTACAAGAAAAAAGAGCCATTTCGGGTACTCAAAATCGGGAAGTGTTACCGCATCCCGAAAGGATCATTTGACAGATGGCTGGAAGGTGAAGCGGAGGAATAAGGAACATGGCAGAAAAATCAAAGAAATATCCACATGCCTTTTTCGAGAGAAATTCATGGTATCACAGGACAAAGGTGCTGCAGGAAGATTACAGTGTTAAGTATGGGAAGATAGGAGGTTTTAAAACAGATAAGGAAGCGGAGGATGCTTATAATAAGCATATGGAGGAGTTTGACAGGACAATGAAAGTCAAGCTTTTACCGCAGGGAAAGGATATTACTGTAAAAGAGTATCTGGTATACTGGTATGAAAGTATTTTTTCGGAGCGGATTGAGAGCACAACAGGTTATGTGTCGGCCTATGTTCTGTATTCTTTCTTATTACCCAGCATAGATGATGACATGAAACTGAGGTTGATTAATGTAGAGTACATCAATGCTGTGCTGAAAGCGGCTGCAAAATACTGTGAGTCGGCAGGTAATAAAAGCAGAGAGTTATTGTTCATTGCATTTAAGGATGCCGTTGTGGAGAGGATGATTCCGAACAATCCTGTAATCGGTACGAAAAAATATCCCAGAAAAAAGGCAAACGTAATGATCCTGAATAAAGAACAGACAAAACGGTTTCTACTTGCGGCAAAAGCACGGAATTGGTTTCTTGAAATTATACTGGCTCTTTATCTAGGACTCAGAAAAGGGGAAATTCTGGGGCTGAAATTTTCGGATTTTGATATGGAAAAGAAGATTGTTCATATACAAAGGCAGCTGGTTTCCGATGTAAAGGTGGAGAAAGGAGGATACCGAATAGAAGAGTATAATATAGTAGAACGTGATCCCAAAACGGAGAAAAGTAACCGCATCTTGCGTGTTCCCAACATTGTATTAGTTGAGCTGGAAAAGAGAAGGCAGATGGTACAGCTTGATAAATCTATGCTGGGGGAACAATATTGTGATTCAGATTATGTAAGTTGCCAAAAGAATGGGCTTCGCCGGGGGCTTAGCTCATTGAATTCTGAAATAAACCGTATATGTGAAGCTAATTTATTACCACATATTACGGTTCATGGCTTGAGGCATATGTTTGCAACAATATTATTGGAGCGAGGTGTTAGCATAGCCAAAATATCGGGGATGTTGGGGCATAGTTCTGTGCATACGACATTTGAGTTCTATCTGGAGATTATGGATGAAGATACAAAGATGATGGAATTTATGAATAAGGAATTTGTTCCGGAAGTAGTGTAGGAGGCGATGATGGGATTAGAAGAGCTTGATCTGCAATCGTATGTGGATTATAAGGTTTCGGAAATCATGGAACTGAAAAATAAACTTGGCTTCCGTGTGACTCTTATTTATGCAGATGGAAGCACGAAAATAAGGGAGCATGGGGGATTTACAAAGAAAGCAGACGCAAACGCAGAGAAAAATAGCGTCATTTCTCAATTACATAGCGGAGTGTATGTGGTTCACAATAAGGTCAAGGTGAAAGAGCTGCTTGTTTATTGGCTGGAGTACGTCATGAAACCGGAGGAAACATTCAAAGCAAATAGTTATCATACCTATAAAAATTGTATTGATAAACATATTAATCCCAAAATCGGTAATTTGCGGCTGTTGTCTTTAAATCAGGGGCATTTGAGCAAGCTTTATAAGGAATTGGCTACAGAATATGTATCCATACCGAGACTTGCAAAAACAATTCTGAATACCGCAATGACATATGCTCTGGGAAAACGATTGATTCTCAACAATCCTTGTAAAGATGTAGGTCTTCCTAAAAATGTAAAAAAGAATGAATATCACACACTTAAAATTAAGGAAACGAATACCTACACTCTGGAACAGGTGAAAACCATCCTGCGCCTTGCAAAGGGCAGCAAAATCTATATGCAAATGGTATTGGCTCTGCTGATGGGGCTTCGGTGCAGTGAAATCAATGGATTAAAATATTCAGATATAGACTTTGTACATCATAAAATGCGTCTGCAGCGTCAGTTGGGGGAAGATCTTCATGCGGACAAAGAAACGATTGCCCCAAATATGAAAACAAAGCAGGAGGTTCCGCTCAAAACAAAAGCGAGCTACAGGTATTTGGACATACCAGATTATGTGTATTGTGCCTTGCTGGAGGAACGAAAAAAATATGAGAAAAATAGGAGCAGAAGGCAGCATGGAAAGTGGGTGTTCCAGGATCTGAACTACGTTTGCTGTTCCAGTTATGGGAGACCTCGCAGCAGATCTTACCATTATGAGCATTATGTAAAATTGATAAAAGAAGCCGGGGTGCCCCATATAACTTTTCATGATCTGAGGCATACCTATACAACGATTTTGATGAAAAATGATATCAACCAGCGTGCTATTGCTAATGCGTTAGGGCATTCAAAATCAATTATTACTGTGGATACCTATACTGATATGAAGATGATAATAGAAGATTGCGTAGAAGCAATGCAGGAATTCATATCAGAAGTGCATCCCTATGATGCTACGGACAAGCAAATGCTTGAGAATATGTTCCAGGAAAAACTTGTGCTGAAAGAACAGCAGAGAAAAATGAACTGTATTCATTATATTCCGGGAATTATTATTTATGATTATTCAGATGTTGATGAGATGGAAGATATAGCAGAATGGCATATGGGAAAAGGGGCAGCTTAGAAACTGCCTCTTTTTACTTTAGGGAATGCCCTGACCAGTCTGTTATGAAAAATATTGTTGTGAATTAGCTAAAATATGGTATAATATAATTAGCTAAAAGAAAGGGGGCTTTTATATGATCGGGGCCACGGCTACAGCTACTGAAATGCAAAACAATTTCGGGAGATACCTAAATATTGTCATGGAAGGAAGAGAAGTTATAGTAACAAAAAATGGCAAAGAAGTTGGCCGGTTTATTCCGAAAGATGCAACCGTTTCCTATCTTACTGATTCGCTTACCGGTATACTCAAAGGTGATTATGAGATTGAACAGGCAAGGGAAGAGAGGTTGAAGGAAAAATATGAAATTACTGATTGATGCGAATATTTTGCTGGATGTACTGCAAAAAAGAGAACCTCATTATCGAGAAGCTACGGTGATTTGGAAACTTTGCGAAACTGAGCAGGTTAAGGGCTATGTTTCAACACTTACCTTTGCAAATTTGGTTTATGTGATGAGAAAGGAACTTACACCAGAAAAGATAGAAGATATATTGCGGGCTTTGAACCTTATTTTTGAGTTTGCAGATCTTAACGCAACAGACCTTACACATGCGGCTGAAATGAAATGGGATGATTTTGAAGATGCGGTACAGTGTTCTATTGCACAGCGCATTCATGCGGAATATATCATCACCAGAAACATCAGGGATTTTAGAAAAAGTAAAGTAATGGCGCTTACACCGAAGGAACTTATCGCAAGGATATGACGGAGACAGGAAAATACAAGGAAAGGGATGGCAATAGCTGCTATCCCTTTTCAACTGTAAGAAAAGCTGTTAAAATGAACCGGAAACTCAATTTAGTACTTGTAATCAATTATAACATCTGATAGAATTGTGAGTAGAACAAATGTTCTTTTGTGCAAATAAAAGTTATTTTTATTCATTTCGTGATCCCGTGTGTTGTTTCGTATTCGTGGATATTGCGGTGTCAATGAAAATGAAAATTATGACTTAATTCGTGTAATGACCATTTTTGCCAGAGGAGCGAGCCTCTTTTACACGAATTTTCCTCAAAAATTACACGAATTTTCAGGTTAATACTAATCATAACAAGGAGTATTTGACTATGGAAACATTCAAATTACACTCAGAATATGTCCCTACCGGCGACCAGCCGCAGGCCATTGAGGCCCTCGTCAAAGGCTTCCAGGAAGGCAACCAATGCCAGACTTTACTAGGGGTTACGGGCTCTGGCAAGACTTTCACCATGGCGAATGTCATCGCCCAGTTGAACAAACCAACATTGATTTTGGCACATAACAAGACGCTGGCGGCGCAGTTGTACAGCGAATTCAAAGAATACTTCCCTGAGAATGCCGTTGAGTATTTTGTGTCCTACTACGACTACTACCAACCCGAAGCCTACGTCCCCTCCTCGGACACATATATCGCGAAGGATTCCGCCGTCAATGATGAAATCGACAAACTGCGTCTCTCCGCGACGGCTGCTATGTCGGAGCGAAAGGACGTGATCATCGTGTCCTCTGTATCCTGCATCTATGGCTTGGGTTCACCGAAGGAATTCCAGGATATGATGATCTCCCTGCGGCCGGGAATGGAGAAGGACCGGGATGAGGTTATCCGGCAGCTTATTGACATTCAGTACACCCGAAATGAAATGGATTTCCACAGAAGTACCTTCCGTGTGCGGGGAGATACGCTGGAGATATATCCTGCCAACTATACGGACTGCGCTGTGCGGGTGGAGTTTTTCGGAGACGAAATAGATAGGCTCACAGAGATTGATGTGCTTACCGGCGAGATCAAATGTGAGGTTTCACATGTGGGCATATTTCCGGCATCCCATTATGTTGTGCCGATGGACCAGATACTCCGCGCAGCAGGGGCCATTGAGGAAGAGTTAAAGGAGCGCGTGGAATATTTTAAAAGTGAGGACAAGCTTCTGGAGGCACAGAGGATTTCGGAGCGGACTAATTTTGACATTGAGATGATGAAGGAAACAGGATTCTGCTCCGGCATTGAGAATTATTCCAGGCATCTGGCCGGGTTGGAGCCGGGGCAGCCGCCGTATACGCTGCTTGATTATTTCGGAGATGATTTCCTTTTGATCATAGACGAGTCCCATAAGACGGTACCTCAGGTGGGCGGCATGTACGCCGGGGACCAGAGCAGAAAGCAGACGCTGGTAGATTACGGCTTCCGTCTTCCTTCGGCAAAAGATAACCGTCCATTAAGCTTTGAGGAGTTTGAAAAAAAGCTGGATCAGGTACTCTTTGTTTCCGCCACACCGGGTGAATATGAGCATGACCATGAGCTTCTGCGTGCGGAGCAGATCATCCGTCCTACCGGGCTACTTGATCCAAAAGTGGAGGTGCGTCCGGTAGAAGGGCAGATTGACGATTTAGTGGGCGAAGTAAATAAAGAGGTGGAGAAGAAACATAAGATTCTCATTACCACCCTCACAAAGAGAATGGCAGAGGATCTGACAGAATATATGAAGGACATCGGCATTCGTGTGCGGTACCTTCACTCAGACATTGATACGCTGGAACGTGCGGAAATCATCCGCGATATGCGGTTGGATGTATTTGATGTGCTGGTGGGTATCAATCTGCTTCGTGAAGGTCTGGATATCCCGGAGATTACGCTGGTGGCGATTCTGGATGCAGATAAAGAAGGCTTTTTGCGTTCGGAGACATCCCTGATCCAGACTATTGGTCGTGCGGCCAGAAACAGTGAGGGGCATGTCATTATGTACGCCGACAATATGACAGATTCCATGAGAAATGCGATTGATGAGACAAACAGGCGCCGCGCCATTCAGGAAGCATATAATAAGGAACATGGAATTACTCCTACCACCATCAAAAAAGCAGTGCGTGACCTGATCGCTGTGTCCAAGGCAGTTGCGGAGACTGAGATCAAGCTGAAAAAAGATCCGGAATCCATGGACAAAAAGGAGCTTACAAAACTGATTTCACAGGTGGAAAAGCAGATGCGCGCTGCCGCTGCAGATCTGAATTTCGAGCAGGCAGCCGAGCTGCGAGACAAGATGATAGAATTAAAGAAGAATCTTGCGGAATTAGAAGAATAAATATAGTGTGTAAAAAAGTACAGGTTTTCCGAGACGGTGGATTAAAAAAGCGGAAGAGAGCCTGTACTTTTTAATCTGGAACTCCTTTTTTGGTAAAAACATGAAAATTTCACAGAAAAAAATTGTAAATAATATTGACAAATCCATGGAAGAGGTGTATCTTAACATCATAAATGTTAGCACTCCAATAAAATGAGTGCTAACAAAAGGAATTCTAAAAGAAAGGAGCAGACATTTCATGGATGAAGTATTAGATGAGCGCAAAAGGAAAATATTAAAAGCAATCATCAAAACTTATATGGAGACAGGTGAGCCGGTTGGTTCCAGGACGATTTCCAAGTATCCGGATTTAAATGTCAGCTCAGCAACCATCCGAAACGAAATGTCCGACCTGACGGACATGGGCTACATTGTGCAGCCTCACACTTCGGCTGGAAGAATTCCGTCTGATAAAGGCTATCGCCTTTATGTGGATGAGCTTACCAGGGAAAAGGAAGCGGAAATCGCAGAGATCCGCGACATGATGATTGAGAAAACGGATAAAATGGAAAAGGTATTAAAGCAGGTTGCGAAAGTGCTTGCAGCCAATACGAATTATGCTACCATGGTCACCGTTCCTCAGTACAGCGGAAGCCGCCTGAAGTTCATTCAGCTTTCACGGGTCAGCCCTCAGCAGCTTATAGCGGTGGTTGTCTGTGAAGGCAACGTTGTCCGTAACCAGATTATCAATCTTGATGAGGAAATGGACGACCAGACAATCCTGAAATTGAATCTTCTTCTGAATACCAACTTAAATGGCATTCCCATTCAGGATATCAATCTTGGCATGATCGCCAGACTGAAGGAACAGGCGGGAATCCACAGCGGTGTGGTTGCGACGGTTCTGGACGCTGTTGCGGCAACCATTCAGGTGGATGAGGAAGATATGGAAGTATATACGTCAGGTACTACTAACATTTTCAAGTATCCTGAGCTTGCAGACAAAACAAGAGCCAGCGAGCTGATTTCCACTTTTGAGGAAAAGAAGGAACTTTTAAACATGGTACGCGAGGAAATGGCGGACTCAGGAAATACCGGGATCCAGGTCTACATTGGAGATGAAGTTCCAGTGCGTACTATGAAGGACTGCAGTGTGGTTACCGCTACCTACGAATTGGGAGAGGGAATGCACGGAACTATCGGAATCATTGGTCCAAAGAGAATGGATTATGAGAATGTGGTAGACAGTTTGAAGAAATTAAAGGTCCAGCTTGATGAAATTGTAAATAAGAAAACATAGAAAGGCGGTAGAAAGCGTGTCAGAAGAAACAAAAAAAGAACCTGAAGTGCAGGAGGAGGCAGTTGATATTCCGGTATCTGACGGACAGGATGACGAGGCAGCGAATACGGCCGACACAATGAAGGAACCGGTTCAGGAAGAATGCTCTGAGGAAAATGCGGCAGAAAGTGCCGAAGAGTCTGAAAAGGATTCCGAAGAAGATTCAGCTAAGGCACCAGAGGGAAAATCAAAAACATCCTTCTTTGGCAAAAAGAAAAAAGAAAAAGACAAATTTGAACAGCAGATTGAAGAGCTTACGGATAGGCTGAAAAGAAGCATGGCAGAATTCGATAATTTCCGTAAACGTACGGAGAAAGAAAAAGCCAGCATGTATATCATTGGCGCTAAGGATATTGTAGAGAAGATCCTTCCTGTTGTGGACAGCTTTGAGAGAGGGCTTGCACAGGCACCGGAGGAAGACGCATTTGCCGACGGCATGAAGATGATCTACAAACAGCTTATGACCGCACTGGATGAGATGGGTGTGAAACCGATCGAAGCAGTGGGAAAAGAGTTCGACCCGAACTTACACAATGCAGTTATGCATGTGGATGATGAAGAGGCAGGCGATAATGTAATCGTGGAGGAATTCCAGAAGGGTTACACCTACAAAGATTTCGTAGTCCGCCACAGCATGGTGAAGGTTGCGAATTGACCGAAAGTAACTTAACGAGGCCGACCGAAGGGAGAGGCGAGTTTAGTGAATCGGACTTCCGAAGAATCATCTAAAATATATCACAGGTTTTATTAATATAGGAGGAAATTTATCATGGGAAAAATTATTGGTATTGACTTAGGTACTACAAACAGTTGTGTGGCAGTTATGGAGGGCGGACAGCCCACCGTTATCGCAAATACAGAAGGCTCCAGAACAACACCGTCTGTTGTCGCTTTCACAAAGACAGGAGAGCGTCTGGTAGGTGAGCCTGCAAAACGTCAGGCAGTTACAAACGCAGACAAAACCATCTCCTCCATTAAACGTGAGATGGGATCTGACTACCGCGTAAAGATTGACGACAAAAAATACTCTCCGCAGGAAATCTCCGCAATGATCCTGCAGAAGCTGAAAAAAGACGCAGAAGGATATCTTGGCGAGTCCGTTACAGAGGCTGTTATCACAGTTCCTGCATACTTCAATGATGCTCAGCGTCAGGCTACCAAGGATGCCGGAAAGATTGCTGGACTTGATGTAAAACGTATCATCAACGAGCCTACCGCAGCGGCCCTTGCATACGGCCTTGACAATGAAAAAGAGCAGAAGATCATGGTATACGACCTTGGCGGTGGTACCTTCGATGTTTCCATTATTGAAATTGGTGACGGCGTTATCGAGGTTCTGGCTACTGCCGGAAACAACCGTCTGGGCGGCGATGACTTTGACCAGAGAATTACAGACTACATGCTTTCTGAGTTCAAGAGAACAGAAGGCGTTGACTTAAGCAATGACAAGATGGCGCTTCAGAGATTAAAAGAAGCAGCAGAGAAAGCAAAGAAAGAGCTTTCCTCCGCAACCACCACAAACATCAACCTGCCATTCATCACTGCTACTGCTGAGGGACCGAAGCACTTTGACATGAACCTTACCAGAGCAAAGTTCGATGAGCTGACACATGACCTGGTAGAGAAAACAGCAGAGCCGGTTCGCCGTGCGCTGTCCGATGCAGGACTGACTGCTTCCGAGCTGGGCCAGGTACTTCTGGTAGGTGGTTCCACACGTATCCCGGCTGTACAGGATAAGGTAAGACAGCTTACAGGCAAAGAGCCGAGCAAATCCCTGAATCCGGATGAGTGCGTTGCACTTGGCGCTTCCGTACAGGGCGGCAAGCTTTCCGGCGAGGCTGGCGCAGGCGATATCCTTCTTCTGGATGTTACTCCGCTGTCTCTGTCCATCGAGACAATGGGCGGTATTGCAACCCGTCTGATCGAGAGAAATACAACTATTCCGACTAAGAAGAGCCAGATCTTCTCCACAGCAGCAGACAATCAGACAGCCGTTGATATCAACGTAGTACAGGGTGAGCGTCAGTTTGCAAGAGACAACAAGTCTCTGGGACAGTTCCGTCTGGATGGAATCCCGCCAGCACGTCGTGGCGTTCCGCAGATTGAGGTTACCTTCGATATCGACGCAAACGGTATTGTAAATGTATCCGCAAAAGATCTTGGAACAGGAAAAGAACAGCACATCACCATCACTGCAGGTTCTAACATGTCCGATGCTGAGATTGACAAGGCTGTAAAAGAAGCTGCTGAGTTTGAGGCACAGGATAAGAAACGTAAAGAAGCAATCGACACCAAGAACAACGCTGACTCCATGGTATTCCAGGTTGAGAACGCACTGAAGGAAGCCGGAGATAAGCTGGATGCTGGTGATAAGGCTGCCGTAGAGGGTGACCTGAACGCATTAAAAGACCTTCTTGCAAAATACACAAATGCAGAAGACCTCACTGATTCCCAGGTTGCTGAGATCAAAGCAGCACAGGAAAAGATGATGGAGAGCGCACAGAAGCTTTTCGCAAAGATGTATGAAGCACAGAATCCGCAGGGCGGCGCAGGCCAGGCTGGCCCGGACCCGAACATGGGAGGAAATGAAGCAGGCTACGGAGATGATGTGGTAGATGCTGATTATAAAGAGGTATAAAGCTGATCTTTAAAATGTGAAACTCAGGATTTCCGGCCGTCAAAGACATGACGGCTGGAAGTCTTACTATTAACATAAAAAGATAGGAATCATAATCATGGCTGATAAAAGAGATTACTATGAAGTCCTGGGCGTTCCCAAGAACGCCGACGATGCTGCGCTGAAAAAAGCATATCGCCAGTTAGCCAAAAAATACCACCCGGACGTAAATCCAGGCGATAAAGAAGCAGAGGCGAAATTTAAGGAAGCTACAGAGGCTTACGGTGTTTTAAGCGACCCTGAGAAGAGAAAACAGTATGACCAGTTCGGTCATGCGGCCTTTGAAAATGGCGGGGGCGGAGCCGGCGGCTTCGGCGGTTTTGACTTTTCCGGTGCCGACATGGGAGACATTTTCGGAGACCTGTTCGGCGATTTATTTGGCGGCGGAAGCCGCAGACGTCCTAATAATGCTCCCTCCAAAGGGGCTAATCTTCGCGCGCGCATAAATATTACCTTTGAGGAGGCTGTTTTCGGCTGCGAAAAAGAGCTGGAGATCACCCTGAAGGACGAGTGCAGCACTTGTCACGGAACCGGGGCAAAACCTGGAACTTCTCCTGTTACCTGTCCGAAGTGCAACGGCGAAGGCCAGATCGTGTACACACAGCAGTCTATGTTTGGCATGGTGCGTAATGTGCAGACCTGCCCTGATTGTTATGGAACCGGAAAGATCATTAAGGATAAATGTACGAGCTGCCGGGGAACCGGATATACCTCCAGCAGAAAGAAAATCCAGGTATCTGTTCCGGCAGGTATTGATAACGGACAGAGTATACGGATCAGGGAAAAAGGAGAGCCGGGCACAAACGGCGGACCAAGAGGCGATCTGCTGGTAGAGGTAAATGTTGCACGCCATCCTATTTTCCAGAGACAGGATATGAATATTTATTCCACAGCACCTCTTACCTTTGCTCAGGCAGCATTGGGCGGTGAGGTACGCATCAGCACTGTTGACGGTGAGGTTGCATACGAAGTGAAGCCTGGCACCCAGACCGATACCAGAATCCGCCTGAAAGGAAAAGGCGTTCCTTCCCTTCGAAATAAAAATATCAGAGGCGACCATTATGTGACCCTGGTGGTACAGGTTCCAACCGGATTAAATGAGGAGGCAAAGGAAGCACTCCGCCGGTTTGATGAGGCCTGCGGCAACCGTCCGTCTGAGAGCGGAAAGGGAGAAAACGGAGAAAAAACCGAGAAAAAGAAAAAAAGCTTTATGGATAAGCTGAAGGAAACCTTCGAGGAATAGGCTGCAAAAGAAAAAAAAGAATATAAGAAAAGAGGAGATATCCTCTTTTCTTTTTTTGCTTCTTATTGTATATTAGAGAATAGTGGCAAACTGCAGGAAAAAACAGTGATGATTCAATGACACAGAGAGGGAACAGATGAGCGCAGGGATCGTACTTCAACAGATGATGATAATTTTTATATTGATTTTGACAGGCTATGCTGCCTGCAGGAAAAATATCATTCCTGCAGGAGTATCGAAAGGTATTTCTGCATTGGTGGTCAATATCTGCAATCCGGCAATTCTGATCCGAAGCGTTTTTACTGTGGATGACACGGTGACAAATGAGAAGATTCTTTTGGCTGTGCTTGCGGGCGCTGTCATGTACTGCATCCTTCTGGCTGTATCATGGATTTTTCCAAGATGTTTAAAAGTGGAAGAAAAATGGAAAAATCACTATGCAATGATGTGCCTTTTCGGAAATACCGGATTTATAGGAATCCCTTTGACTGCAGCAGTTCTGGGAGACCAGGCGGTGATTTACGTGGCTGTGGTAAACACGTATTTTAACCTGATCTTTTATACATACGGAATCCACCTTGCGGACAAGGAAAACAGCCATTTTTCATGGAAGAACTTCCTTAATATGGGAAACCTTTCTATAGTAGTAACACTGATTTTGTTTCTGCTGCGTCCGACTATTCCGGAAGTGCTCACATCCAGTATCAATTATATGGCAGACACCACCACCTTTCTGGCTATGGTGGTGATCGGAATTTCACTGGCAGGAAGTAACCTGAAAGAGATTTTTACCGAGGGAAAGCTGTATCTGTTTATTGTACTGCGCTTTCTTGCAGTGCCTGTGGTCATTGGAATGATCCTTAAATTGTTTGTTCATGATGAAAACATTTACGGTGTGATGGTTCTGATGGCAGCAGTACCTGTGGCAAACCTTCCTCTGATGCGTGTGGAAGAGACTGGGGGAGACGGACAAATGCTTTCAAAGGGTATTATCCTCAGCACGATCCTGTCTTTGATCACAATTCCGCTGGTAGTTGCTTTTTTATGTTAAGGAAGATGGCTGCTGACGCAACCGCATTCCGGCGCAGTGTGCACCGGCAGGTTCTTTGCATTATAAAGGAGGCTTTCGTTGGATCTTCAAAAAAAGAGTTTTTGGGAAAAATATCTTCCTAAATGGGAGATTATCCCGCTTCTTACCATTCTGGCTGCAAACTGTTTGATATACTGGGGCAGCAGTGCGTTTACCGGGGACAGATTCCATTATGACTTTACACTGGACTTCGACAGGGCAGTTCCGCTGATACCGGAATTTGTATGGATTTATATTCTCGCATATCTTTTTTGGGTGGCAGGGTATATCCTGTCGGGGCAGCGGGGAAAAGAAACCTTTTACCGTTTTGTCGCCACAGATCTGACGGTTCATCTGATCTGTTTTATTCTGTTTCTGCTTATACCCACTACCAATGTGAGGCCGGAACTGGCAGGAGAAACGATCTCGGAAAAGGTGTTGCAGCTTATCTACGATATGGATGGAGGAAGCAGCCCTTACAATTTATTTCCATCCATTCACTGCTATGTAAGCTGGCTGTGCTGGCGGGGCATTGCAGGTGCAAAGGAAATTCCAAAATGGTACCAGAACTTTTCACTGGTGTTTGCAGTGCTGGTGATCATTTCCACTCAGGTGCTGAAGCAGCATTATATTGTGGATGCAGTTGCGGGAGTGGCGCTGGTGGAGCTGGCATGGTACTTTTACAGGAAGAAAAGCCATTATCAGGGAGTGAAGAATTTTTTTGAGAAGCTGAATAAAATGATATTTAAAATATAGATGGGAGAAATGCTATGAAATGGAATCGTTTTACCATTAAGACCAGAACTGAGGCAGAGGATGTGCTGATCTCCGCACTGGCAGATGTAGGGATTGAGGGTGTGGAAATCCAGGATAAGCAGCCTCTTACGGAAGAGGACAAGGCACAGATGTTTGTGGATATCATGCCGGAGGGACCGGAAGATGATGGGATCGCATATCTGAACTTTTATCTGGAGGAGGATGCGGATACGGAGAGTATTCTGAAGGATGTGCGCCAGGCAATCGATGAGGTAAAAAGCTACATGGACATTGGAGAGGGAACCATCCAGGAGTCTCAGACAGAGGACAAGGACTGGATCAATAACTGGAAGGAATATTTCCATCAGTTCTATGTGGACGATATTCTCATTGTGCCTTCCTGGGAAGAGGTGAAGGCGGAGGACAGCGATAAGATGGTTCTTCACATTGACCCAGGCACAGCTTTTGGAACAGGAATGCACGAGACGACTCAGCTTGTGATCCGGCAGTTGAAGAAATACGTGAAAAAAGGCGACCTGATGCTGGATGTGGGAACCGGAAGCGGAATTCTGGGCATTGTGGCATTAAAGCTTGGGGCAGGACATGTGGTAGGAACGGATCTGGATCCATGTGCAGTTCCGGCAGTTGGAGAAAACAAAGAGTCCAACAGCATTGCGGACAAAGATTTTGATATGGTGATCGGAAATATCATTGATGATAAAAGCATTCAGGATATGGCTGGATATGAGAAATATGATATCGTGACAGCAAACATCCTGGCAGATGTGCTTTTGCCCCTGACTCCGGTCATTGTACACCAGATGAAAAAAGGCGGTCTTTATATTACCTCCGGCATTCTGGATGTAAAAGAAGACGTGGTGGTACAGGCAGTAAAGGATGCCGGACTGACTTTGGTAGAAGTGACACGGCAGGGAGAATGGGTATCTGTAACCGCCAGAAAGGATTGACAGGATGCAGCGCTTTTTTGTAGAGCCTCATCAGATTGAGGAAGAGAAACATCAGATCCTGGTGACAGGCGGGGATGTAAACCACATGAAAAATGTTCTCAGGATGCGTCCGGGAGAAGAGGTGTGGATCAGCGACGGGCAGGGAAAAGAGTACCATTGTTCCATTGAAGCTTACGGAGAAGAAGGTGCTATGCTGCATATTCTCTACGTTCAGGAGGCACAGTATGAGCTGCCTAACAGGATTTATCTCTTTCAGGGCCTTCCAAAAGGGGACAAGATGGAGCTGATCATCCAGAAGGCAGTGGAACTTGGGGCATACGCTGTGATTCCTGTGGAGACGAAGCGCTGTGTCGTGAAGCTGGATGCAAAAAAAGCAGAGAAAAAAGTTGCACGGTGGCAGCAGATCTCCGAGAGCGCGGCGAAGCAGTCCAAGCGCATGCTGGTGCCGGAGGTCAGACCGGTGATGAGCTTCAAGGAGGCTCTGAAAGCAGCAGAGGAGCTTGACATCTGCCTGATTCCCTATGAATTTGCAAGGGGAATGAAGGAGACGAGAGAAATCATCGGGACGATCACGCCGGGAAGATCCATCGGTATTTTCATCGGACCGGAGGGAGGATTCGAGGAGAATGAAGTGGCTGCTGCTGTGGAAACAGGAGCAAAGCCAATTACCCTGGGAAAACGGATTCTGCGGACAGAGACAGCAGGGCTTGCCATTTTGTCTGTGCTGATGTTTAATCTGGAGGCAGAGGAAGAGGAGATATAAATGGAAGCATATTTTGATAATTCTGCCACGACCAGATGCTATCCTGAGGTAGCGGAGATTGTGGTGAAAGCCATGACAGAGGATTTTGGAAATCCCTCTGCTATGCATAAAAAGGGCGTGGAGGCAGAGCAGTATGTAAAACGGTCTGCCGAGACGCTGGCACGTCTGATGAAGGTAAATGCAAAGGAAATCCTGTTTACCTCCGGCGGGACGGAATCCGATAATCTGGCTCTTTTCGGGGCAGCGCAGGCAAATAAGCGAAGAGGAAACCATATTATCACCACATCTGTAGAGCATGCTGCGGTGGGACAGCCCATGGAGCGCCTCCAGGAACAGGGATTTGAGGTGACGGTTCTGCCTGTTGACAGCAGGGGTGTGGTAAAAATGGATGTTCTGGAAACAGCGCTTCGTTTGGATACTATTCTGGTTTCCGTGATGTACGTAAACAATGAAGTGGGAGCCGTGATGCCGGTAGAGGAGATTGGAAGGCTTGTCCATGAAAAAAGTCCCAACGCTCTGTTTCACGTAGATGCGATCCAGGCTTTCGGAAAATACCGTATCTATCCAAAGCGGATGGGAATCGACCTGCTTTCCGTAAGCGGACATAAGATCCATGGGCCAAAAGGCACAGGGTTTTTATACATCAATGAAAAGGCAAAGGTGCAGCCTCAGATCCTGGGCGGCGGTCAGCAGAACGGTATGCGTTCCGGAACAGACAATGTACCGGGAATCGCAGGACTTGGAGTTGCCGCAGAGATGATTTACCAGGATTTTGAAAATAAGGTAGAGCATCTTTACCAGTTAAAGGAGCGGCTGGCAGACGGGCTTTTGAAGCTGCCGGATGTGATTTTGAATGGTATGGGGCTTCGTGAGGGAGCGCCTCAGATTCTCAGCGCAAGCTTTATTGGAATCCGAAGCGAGGTCCTGCTGCATACTTTGGAGGACCGTGGAATTTATGTATCTGCGGGAAGTGCTTGTTCCAGCCATAAAAGAAAGGCGAGCGGCACTTTAAGCGCTATGGAGATGCCCAAGGAGCAGAAGGAGAGTACATTGCGGTTCAGCTTTTCCGAGGAAAATACATTTGAAGAGGTGGATTACTGCCTTGCGGTATTGCAGGAAGTGCTTCCAATGTTAAGAAGATATGCCAGACATTAAAAAGGAGAACAAAATGATATTTCACGCATTTTTGATCAAATACGCAGAGATTGCGATCAAGGGCAAAAACAGATATCTGTTTGAGGATGCCCTTGTAAAGCAGATGAACATTGCTCTTTCCAAGGTGGAAGGAGAATTCCGGGTAGTAAAGGAACAGGGACGTGTTTACGTATTCTGCCCGGAGAGCTATGATTTTGATGAAGTGGTAGGAGCGCTGAAAACTGTATTCGGCATTGTGTACATCTGTCCGGTGGTGATCTATGAAGACCAGGGCTTTGACCAGATGGCTGTGGATGTGGTGGATTACATGAAAGCCGTACACCCGGATTACAGCGGAAGCTTTAAGGTATATACCAGAAGGGCAAAAAAATCATATCCCGGTACTTCTATGGAAGTGAGTGCACGGCTGGGAGAAAAGATTTTGGATGCCTTCCCGAATGCAGGTGTGGATGTGCATAACCCGGATCTGACCCTTTCCGTGGAGATCAGGGAAAAGATTTATGTGTATTCCAAGTCCATTAAGGGACCAGGCGGAATGCCGGTAGGTACAAACGGAAAGGCGATGCTGCTGCTTTCCGGCGGAATCGACAGTCCTGTTGCAGGCTATATGATCGCGAAGCGAGGAGTCAAGATCGAAGCTGTATACTTCCATGCGCCGCCGTACACAAGTGAGCGTGCAAAGCAGAAGGTGGTGGATCTGGCAAAGCTGGTTGCAAAATACAGCGGCCCCATCAGGCTTCATGTGGTAAACTTTACAGATATCCAGCTTTACATTTATGATCAGTGTCCGCATGATGAGCTGACGATCATCATGAGAAGATATATGATGCGAATCGCAGAGCATTTTGCGAAAAAGGATAACTGTCTGGGACTGATCACAGGTGAGAGCATCGGACAGGTGGCAAGCCAGACACTGCAGAGCCTTGCAGCTACCAACGAGGTGTGTACCCTTCCTGTTTACCGCCCGGTCATTGGCTTTGACAAGCAGGAGATCGTGGAGCGTTCCTGGGAGATCGGAACATATGACACCTCAGTTCTTCCTTACGAGGACTGCTGTACCATCTTTGTGGCAAAGCATCCGGTGACAAAGCCGAACCTGAAGGCTATCCGTCATTCAGAGGAAAAGCTTGAGGAAAAGATTGGGGAGTTGATGGAAGAGGCGCTGAAGACCACGGAAGTGATTGAGATTCAGTAAAAAAGAGGAACTGCCTGGCAGTTCCTCCGGTTATACCGATTACTCAACTACGTATTTCTGAATGATCTCCATAACGCTGTCAAGAGCAGAGCCGTCAGCGTGGATGTTCAGGTCGATCGGTTTGGATAAATCTAAGCTGAAAATGCCCATGATGGATTTTGCATCAATGACATATCTGCCGGATACTAAATCAAAATCGCAGTCGAATTTGCTGATTTCATTTACAAATGCTTTCACTTTATCGATAGAGTTCAGTGAGATTTTTGCTGTTTTCATTAAGATAACCTCCCTTGAATTAGTTACTTATTCTTTCTACAGTACCAATCTTACCTGTCCGCATAGTAAAAGTCAAGGTGAAAAGAGTTAAAAAATGATTAAAGAATTAGTGAAAAAGTATAAAAATTATACGAAAAGCAGAGGATAGCATGAAAAAGAAGGTCGCATTACACAACTTAGGATGCAAAGTAAATGCCTACGAGGTAGAGGCAATGCAGCAGCTTTTGGAGCAGAGGGGTTACGAGATCGTACCTTTTGAACCGGGCGCTGATGTTTACATCATCAATACCTGCACAGTGACAAACATCGCTGACCGGAAATCACGGCAAATGCTGCATAAGGCAAAAAAAATGAATCCTGATGCCATTGTAGTGGCAACAGGCTGTTATGTTCAGACAGATCAGGGGCATCTTGACAAGGATGAAGCGGTGGATCTTGTTTTGGGCAATAACCAAAAGAAAAATATTGTGGAAGCATTGGAGCAGTATGAAGCGGAACATTGCAGGCAATCCCGCATTATCAAAATCAATCAGACAAAGGAATATGAGGAGCTGTCCATCAGCCGGACCGCGGAGCATGTCCGGGCTTACATTAAAGTCCAGGACGGCTGCAATCAGTTCTGCACATATTGCATCATTCCCTATGCCAGGGGCCGGGTGAGGAGCCGCAGCCTTGTCAAAATCCTGGAGGAAGTAGGTGCGCTGGCGGAAGCAGGATATAAGGAAGTGGTGCTTACCGGAATCCATTTAAGCTCCTACGGCGTGGATTTCCCGCCTGAAAAAAAAGAAAATCTTTTGACACTGATCCGGGCTGTCCATGAGATTCCGGGCATTACAAGGATACGCCTGGGTTCCCTGGAACCGGGCATTGTGACTGAGGAATTTGCACGGGAAATTTCGGCTTTGCCCAAGGTGTGCCCCCATTTCCATCTTTCACTGCAAAGCGGCTGCGATGAAACACTTGCCCGCATGAACCGGAGATACCGTTCGGAGGAGTACAGGGAGAGGTGTGGATTTTTGCGGAAGTATTATGAAAATCCGGCACTGACGACGGATGTGATTGTGGGCTTTCCCATGGAAAGCCAGGAGGAATTCCAGGCTTCCTATGATTTTGTGGACAGCATTCATTTCTATGAAACCCATATTTTTAAGTATTCCAGAAGACAGGGTACAAAGGCTGCCGCCATGGAAGGGCAGCTTACGGAGGCTGTTAAGGGCGAGAGAAGCGATAAAATGCTGGAGCTGCATCACCGCCATGCGGCAGAGTATGAGCAGTCCATGCTGGGCAGGACTCTGGAAGTGCTCATAGAGGAAGAGGTGACCATAGAGGGGCAGCAGTATTATCTGGGCCACAGCCGTGAATATGTGAAAACCGCTGTGAAAAAACAGGAAGGCTGCGGCGTCAATCAGGTGGTACGGCTGCGTGCAGCGGGATTCCTGGAGCAGCATACCCTTTTGGGAGAGCTAAAGTAACTTTTCATTGTAATTTGCAGAGAATTATATTAGAATAGAGAAGAAGTAATTATAAGGACGTGAGAGATAATGGCAGAGAATAATCTGGGAAATACCCAATATTTCAGAGCAAAACCGGAGCAGGAGCTTGAAGTCAAGGAAATCCTGGATCTGGTTTACACTGCAATGGCAGAGAAAGGCTACAATCCTGTGAATCAGATCGTAGGCTATATTATGTCCGGTGACCCCACCTATATCACCAGCCATAATGGAGCCAGAAGCATGATCATGAGGGTTGAGCGTGATGAACTTGTTGAAGAATTGCTGACCGAGTATATTCGGAACAGATCCTGGGAACGCTAAGTATGAGAGTTCTGGGATTGGATTACGGTTCAAAGACAGTTGGAGTTGCTATAAGCGATCCGCTGGGATTGACGGCCCAGGGCGTGGAGACGATCTGGCGCAAACAGGAGAATAAGCTTCGCCAGACCTTGGCGCGGATCGAAGAACTGATTTCGGAATACCAGGTGGAGCGAATCGTGGTAGGGTATCCGAAAAACATGAATAACACCGTTGGAGAGCGGGCCTTGAAGTCTCTGGAGTTCAAAGAAAAACTGGAGAAGCGGACAGGCCTGCCTGTTGTGCTGTGGGATGAGAGGCTGACTACCGTGGAGGCCAACCGCACACTGATGGAGGCAAAGGTACGGCGGGAAAACCGTAAACAGTATCTGGATGAGCTGGCCGCCATCTTTATTTTGCAGGGCTATCTGGATTCCCTGGGAATGCAAATTGAGCACGAATAAGGAAGAGCATAAATGGAAAAAATTGAATTTCAGTCAGAGGATGGAATTACAGAATTTTATGTAGAGGAACAGACAACGATTGCAGGGACAACGTATCTGCTGGTGTCTGATTCAGAAGAGGACGAGGCAAATGCCTACATTTTAAAGGACATCTCAGGAGAGGAAAGTCAGGATGCCTGCTACGAAATGGTGGAGGACGAGGACGAACTTCTGGCTGTATCCAGGGTTTTTGAGCAGATGTTAGAAGACGTGGATCTTGAAATGTAAGAAAAAAAGTCGGTTCATTCCGGTGCCGTGAAATTGAGGGGTGAACTGCGCAAAAAATTGGAGGACGAATTTATTGAAAACTGAAAATAATAATAAGAACAGCAGCGGGCAGAATCCGGCTGCTTTGAGCGGAACGAAAAAACAGAAAAATTATAAGCATAAATACCAGTCAAAGGCAGGAAACAGTAAGCCTGTTCAGGATAAGGCTGCAAAAAGTACGAAAAACCAGGTGAAAAATCAGGTAAAAGCACAGGTGAAAAATGTTGCAAAGCGCGCGCGGAAAGGAAACGGTTCAAAGCTGAAGATTATTCCGCTGGGCGGCCTGGAGCAGATCGGAATGAATATTACAGCCTTCGAGTACGGAGAGAGTATAGTAGTAGTTGACTGCGGACTTTCCTTTCCGGAGGACGATATGCTGGGAATCGATCTGGTCATTCCCGATGTAACCTATTTAAAAGAGAATATTTCCAAGGTAAAGGGCTTTGTGATCACCCATGGACATGAGGATCACATCGGAGCGCTGCCCTATGTATTAAAGGATGTAAACGTTCCGATCTACTCCACAAAGCTGACCCTTGCCCTGATCGCAAATAAATTAAAGGAGCATAATCTTACACGCTCCACCAAGTTAAAAGAAGTAAAGCATGGCCAGGTGATCAATCTGGGCGATTTTTCGATTGAGTTTATTAAGACAAACCACAGTATACAGGATGCGTCAGCGCTGGCAATCTATTCCCCGGTGGGAATCGTGGTGCACACAGGAGACTTTAAAGTGGATTACACTCCTGTATTCGGAGATGCTATAGATCTGCAGCGTTTTGCAGAGATCGGACGGAAAGGTGTTCTGGCTCTGATGTGCGACTCCACCAATGCAGAGCGGCAGGGCTTTACCATGTCTGAGAGAACGGTGGGACGTGTTTTTGACAATTTATTTAATGAGAATAAGACATCCCGTATTATTATTGCAACGTTTGCATCAAATGTGGACCGTGTTCAGCAGATTATCAATACGGCATACCGTTTTGGAAGAAAAGTGGCTGTGGAAGGCAGAAGTATGGTGAATGTTATTACCACTGCTTCAGAGCTTGGCTATCTTCGCATACCGGATCAGACGCTGATCGATATTGATCAGGTCAAAAATTATCCGGATGAGCAGCTTGTCCTGATCACCACGGGAAGCCAGGGAGAGTCCATGGCGGCTCTTTCCCGTATGGCAGCTAATATTCATAAAAAAATCACCATTAAGCCGAACGATGCCATTATTTTCAGTTCCCATCCGATTCCGGGAAATGAAAAGGCGGTATCGAAGGTTATCAATGAGCTTTCCATGAAGGGTGCCAAGGTTATTTTCCAGGATGCGCATGTTTCCGGACATGCTTGTCAGGAGGAGATTAAGCTTCTGTATTCCTTGGTGCGTCCGAAATATGCGATACCGGTTCATGGAGAGTACCGTCATCTGACCGCACAGAAGCGTATTGTGGAGGAACTGGGATATACTTCCGAAAATATTTTCATGCTTGCATCCGGAAATGTTCTGGAGATGGACGAGCAGAGTGCTGGGATTACCGGATCAGTCCATACGGGGGCTATTCTTGTGGATGGTCTTGGCGTGGGCGATGTTGGAAATATCGTGCTGCGTGACCGTCAGCATCTTGCTGAGGATGGAATTATGATCGTTGTTATGACCCTGGAGCGTCACAGTAATGTGGTTCTTGCTGGGCCGGATATCGTATCCCGCGGTTTTGTATATGTGAGGGAATCAGAGGATCTGATGGATCATGCCAGAGAAGTGGTGGAAAATGCGCTGGACGGATGTCTGGAGCGAAATATCACAGACTGGGGAAAGATTAAGACAAGTGTAAAGGATGCACTCAGCGATTATCTGTGGAAACGCACCAAGAGAAGTCCTATGATACTTCCTATTATTATGGAAGCGTAAGTTTTTAAGCTGGTTTCAGGGCAAAGGCAGAGAATGCTGCAGGAAATGGCGGTAGCTCTGTTTTTGCCGCATTTGGAGGAATACTATGGATGAA
Source organism: Ruminococcus sp. 5_1_39BFAA (assembly GCF_964240875.1). Lineage (NCBI taxonomy): Bacteria > Bacillati > Bacillota > Clostridia > Eubacteriales > Oscillospiraceae > Ruminococcus > Ruminococcus sp. 5_1_39BFAA. The sequence continues at coordinate 84,018 of NZ_CAXSVO010000014.1, forward strand.
ATCAAAAAATGCATTGATGAGCTCCTTGCTGCGGTAAGAAGCAGTGAGGAATACCTGACCTATAAGGAGCAGGAAGAAGTACTGGGTAGGGATCCGGAGCTTATGGCAAGAGTGGACCAGTTCCGATCCAGCAATTTTAAGCTGCAGAATGAAGCAAACCGGGACGAGCTGTTCTCTGTAGTGGAGCAGCTTGCCAGAGAATCCAAGGAGCTTCGCAAAATCCCTGAGGTAAATGCTTATCTTGACGCTGAACTGGCGCTTTGCAAGATGATGCAGAGAATCTGCAGAAGCCTGACAGAAGGAACGCAGATGCACGTTCCGGAGTTATAGTGAGGGAAAAAAAGGAGGAAATATGGGAAATACAAGAGATCAGGTGGGGAAGGCCGGGCTGGTGATCGCCGGGGGCGTATTCCGCACCGCCCTGTATATCTGCGTGGCAGTATTGATTTTCTGGATAGGAAAGACTACATATCAGTTTGGATACAATGTATTTAACCAGCAGGCTATGAGTCCGGGGGCTGGTCAGGAGGTGACGGTGGTCATTCAGGAGGGGGCTTCTGTATATGACATCGGCAAAACTCTGGAAAGCAAAGGATTGATCGAGGATGCAAAGGTGTTTTACATACAGGAGAAGCTTTCCAATTATAAAGGACAGCTAAAGCCGGGAACTTATCTTTTGAGCACCGCCTATACACCTACCAGAATTATGGGAATCCTGGCGGGCGATGAGGAGCAGGAAGGAGTCAGCAGCACGTGATCGTGGATGAAAGAATGCGCACCTATATCAATTCCCTGGACATGGGAAACAGCCCTTTTCTGGAAAAACTGGAGCAGCAGGCTGTTCTTGACCGGGTGCCCATTATCCGTAAGGAGATGCAGAGCTTCCTGAAGGTGCTTCTGGGGATACTGCGCCCTGCAAGGATTCTGGAAGTGGGGACAGCAGTGGGCTTTTCCACACTCCTGATGTGTGAATACGGACGGTCAGATCTGGAAATCGTCACCATTGAGAATTATGAAAAGCGTATTCCTCTGGCAAAGGAGAATTTCAGAAAAGCCGGAAGGGAAAAGCAGATCACGCTTCTGGAAGGCGATGCGGGAGAGATTTTATCAGGTCTTGACTGTAAATTTGATTTGATTTTTATGGATGCTGCCAAAGGGCAGTATATCCATTGGCTGCCCGATGTGCTTCGGCTGATGCACCCAGGCAGCGTTCTTGTTTCTGACAATGTGCTCCAGGAAGGGGATATCATTGAATCCCACTACATTGTGGAGCGGCGAAACCGCACCATTTATAAACGGATGCGGGAATATTTGTATGAATTAAAGCATAATCCGCTTTTGGAAACCTCGATCATCCCACTGGGAGACGGGGTAACTGTGAGCGTAAAAAAAGAGGAAGGTGCCAAGACATGAGAAAGCCTGAATTGCTGGTTCCTGCCAGCAGCCTGGAGGTATTAAAGATCGCCGTAATGTTTGGTGCGGATGCGGTTTACATCGGAGGAGAAGCCTTCGGACTGCGTGCAAAGGCAAAGAATTTTTCGCATGAGGATATGGCGGCAGGGATCGCCTTTGCCCATGAGCATGGCGTGAAAGTGTATGTGACCGTAAACATTCTGGCACACAACTATGATCTGCCGGGAGTGAGGGAATATCTGGCAGAGCTGAAGGAATTAAAGCCGGATGCGCTGATCATTGCGGATCCTGGCATTTTTATGTATGCCAGGGAGATCTGTCCGGAGATCGAGTGTCATATCAGTACCCAGGCCAATAATACAAATTATGAGACATACCGTTTCTGGTATCAGTTGGGAGCAAAGCGAGTGGTGACAGCCAGAGAGCTTTCATTGGAGGAAATCCGTGAGATCAGGAGTCATATCCCGGAGGATATGGAAATTGAGACATTTATTCACGGTGCTATGTGCATCTCTTATTCTGGACGGTGTCTGCTCAGCAATTTCCTGGTAGGAAGAGATGCAAACCACGGTGCCTGCACTCATCCCTGCCGTTGGAAATATTCCATTGTGGAGGAGACAAGACCGGGAGAATACATGCCTGTTTTTGAAAATGAGAGGGGAACCTATATTTTCAATTCCAAGGATCTGTGCATGATTGAGCACATGGATGATATTATGACCAGCGGTATTGACAGCCTGAAAATAGAAGGCCGTATGAAGACTGCCCTCTATGTGGCAACGGTGGCGCGTACTTACCGGAAAGCGATCGATGATTACCTGGAAAGCCCGGAAAAATACAGAGCAAATATGCCATGGTACCAGGAGCAGATTTCCAATTGTACCTATCGGCAGTTTACCACCGGGTTCTTCTACGGAAAACCGGATGAGAATACCCAGATTTATGATAACAACACCTATGTGAAGGAATACACCTATCTTGGTTTTGCAGAAGCTGTTGACGACAGAGGATTTGTAAAAATCACGCAGAGAAATAAGTTTACAGTGGGCGAGACGATTGAGGTCATGAAACCGGACGGGGCTAACATTCCGGTCACGGTAAAGGCTATTTATGATGAGGAAGGCAATTCTGTAGAAAGCGCACCTCATCCGCAGCAGACCTTGTTTGTGGACCTGGGAAGCGGTATCCAGGTGTATGATATCCTGCGCCGCGGGGAAATGAAGTAAAAATTAAAAGAGAATGTTCACTATATTCCAGGATGTTTTGACGATTTAATAGTTTAAATTGTAAAAATATCTTGGAATTTTTTTCTTGCTATGGTAAACTTTTTATAACTATATTGCCGTGTTTTCCGGAGAAAACGGGAGTTGGTTAAAAAATAACAGGAGGAGAAAGCGTATGAAGAATTTCAGCTACAGAAGGATGTTAGCACTCTGCCTGAGTGCGGCTATGGTTGCAGGAAGCTGTCCGGTTTCCGCAGTGATGGCTGAAGAATTCACAGAGGAAGCCTTTACGGATGAGGCTTTTTCAGATGACGATTTTGGAACAGGGGGGGGGTACTGAGCTAATCCAGCCGGAAGACGCTTTTGTATCTGACTTTGCTTCCGAAATGGAAGAGGAAACAGAGGAATTTGCAGACCAGGAGGAGACAGAGGAAACAGTTTCTGTGCCTTATGAGGCAGAGGAGGGTACCCAGGACGGCACCAGTTTTGAAACGGCATTTGATTTGGGCGATGCAGATGAAGTAACAAAAACATTTACTTTGCAGCCAAGTGAAACAGTTTATTTTAAGAATACCTTAGCGGCAAAAGCAAAATATGATTTCACTGTAACCGGGGGAAGTGCGTATCTGAGTCGTTACAGCAGCGCTAATGAAAATGACGGTACTGCCTGGAATGGTCAGAATGGAAATACGCGCACAGCGGTGGAAAAGTATGGGAGAACATGGTACTATAGCATGATGAGTGAAGAAACAGCAGAGACTGAGCTAACACTGGTTATAAAACGCCGTAGCCTGTATGTGGATTCCACCATGTATTCTACCAGTATGGCATCAGGTATTTTGGGAAACGCTGTCAGTATGACAACAGAAGCAACCAGTACGCTGGGAGCTGATAAGCTTCAGTACCAGTGGCAGAGTTCAGCGGATGGTGATGAGTGGCAGGATATTGCAGGAGCTGTCAATGCGACTTACACGATTGAAACTGTGACGGATGATTCCGCAGGATGCTACCGGTGTGTAGTAACGGACGGACAGTATACGGATACCAAATCATTTGAACTTTCGGTAAGTGCTGGTCTGACTGTTTTGTGGCCTGGCAAAAAGGATGTATGGGTAGGAGATACGGTGACACTTGATCCGAGTGCATCCAGTGCAAGTGAAATGACATATACGTGGTATAAGGCAGAAACAGAAGGGGATTGGCAGGTGATTCCGGATGCTACAGAAAGTACTTATACCTTTACCATGAATGAGGACTCTGTTCTTTATTACAGATGTGCGGTAGAGGACAAATATGATAGAACAGGAGTTACTTTTTACCTGGAGCTGCATGATGCCAGCGAAATGAAGGCGGTAGAGCTGGAGCTTCCTCCTGATTTGAAAGAGTGGTACATCTATGAGCACACCGGAAATTCTACGGAGTACCTGGGTTATAACAAAAAGTTTAAGGTTACCTATAGCGACGGTACAGAAGAATATATCACATACTGTCCTGAAACCTCGATTGTTACAGAAGATGAAAACGGCGACTGGAAGGAAGGCTGGCATAAGACCGTTTTTTCCTATATGGGTTCGGTTGCGGAATTCCCGTTTTATGTGGCACGTGTGGGAAGTAAAGTGAGTACACTTACCCTGGGCACTGCAAAAACAGGGCAGAGTGCGGAAAATATAGCATCCGGTTACGGATATTATAACTTTACACCGGAGAAGAGCGGTATGTACGAACTATCGCTGACAGGTATAAACGGCTCTGCCACCGTAGAGATTTATGAGGAAGATAGCTGGGATCCGCTGAAGAACCAAACCGTTTCCAGCGACGGAAAGTTAAACTGCTCTCTGGAAGCTGGTGTAAATTATTTCGCAGTGGTAAAAAGCAGCAGCGACACATCATTTACTTACAGCATTACCTTTGACGAGCTGCATAATGATATGGTATTAGGTCAGGAATATGCGTTGGTGAAAGGAGAAGAAACCACATTTACCTTCATCCCTTCCGTTGACGGTTTCTACCATATGGATGAGAACATGGGTTGCATCGCAGAAATTTACGATGAAGATATGAATCTGATCGATCAGTTTGATACTGTGAATGATAATGACAGTTCTTATCTGCGGGCAGGAAAGAAATATTTCTTTATAATAGAAGCGCATTTTGACGGAAGTAAATGTAGCCTGAGTTTGACAGAGCAGGCATCCTTTGGAGAAGATATTGTGTTAGCCAACAAGGATGACAAAATCTCCTTTACGCTGGATCAGAACGGAATTCTGACCTATTCAGGCACTGGCGGTTTATATGACAACTATGAATATCACATTATAGATAAAAAAGTCATTAAGAAAATTGTGATCGGCGAGGGAATCACCAATGTTGGTTCTACTTACAGTTACAAATTTGCAAACTGTACTGGTCTGACAGAAGTAACGATTCCTTCTACCGTTACAACCATACCGCCCCGAGCATTTGCAGACTGTGTAAACCTTGTAACCGTAAATCTTCCGGAAGACAACAGCCTGGAAGAAATTGGAGCGAATGCTTTCTATAATACGGCATTCTATTCCAACCAGAGCGGTGATTTTATCATGATCGGAAACATTGTACTGGACTATGTGGGAACCGATGAGGCAGTCGTGATCCCGGAAAAGGCAAAGCTTCTTGCATCCGGTGCAATGCAGGATAAGGATACACTGAAACAGGTTAAGATCCTTCAGAATCTGAAAAAAATTGATGAATTCGGAATGGCAGAATGCGACAACCTTCCGGAAATAAATGTTCCGGGTAATGTTACGGATATTGAATACTGTGCATTTTATTCTGACACAGCGCTGGAAAATGCAGTGTTAAATGAGGGTGTGAAATCCATAGGCCAGGAGGCATTCTTTGCCTGCGGAAATCTGAAGACCATTACCATTCCAAAGAGTGTGACCTATATCGGTCAGCATGCCATTGGCTATAGTCATGCGGTAATTGATTATGATAATGACAGCGTTACGTTTAACAAGAATGAAGAAGGTCCTGTTATTAAATGCTACTTTAATACAAGCGGCTATTGGTACGCAAAGAACGGGGAATTCTCCTATGAACTGCTGGATGAGAAGGACTTAAGCAACACGGAGATTACGGGAGTTCATACGAGCAGTTCAGGAACAACATCACGTCCGAGTGTGACAGTAATTTTTGCGGACAAGACCCTTGTTCAGGATACGGACTACACGGTAAGCTATGCGGAGAATGGAGATAAGATAAGCATTACGATCAGTGGAAAGGGTGAGTATTTCGGAAGCCGGACATTGGAAGTACCGAAAGCGTCAACACCAGCAACTCCAACACCGGCGCCTTCAAATCCCGGAACCACGAATCCTGGAACCGTAACCCCAACTCCGGTTCCGGCAACGCCGACTCCAGCGCCTGTTGTGGTGAAAAAGGGAACCAAGTTTACATCCGGCAATTACAAATATCAGGTAACCGGAACTAATACAGTTGCGTTTGTAGGATTGAAAAAGGCAAAGACCTCAAAAGTATCAATCGGATCCACTGTGAAGTATCAGGGTATCACCTTTAATATCACTTCCGTAGGAAAGAAAGCGCTTTATAAAAACGCTTATGTAACGCAGATCACAGTAGGAAATAAGGTGACATCAATAGGCGATTATGCTTTTGCAAGTTGTAAGAAGCTGAAAAAGGTGACGCTGGGAACTGCAGTAAAAACTATCGGCAAATACGCTATGAAGAGCAGCACCAAGCTTTCCTCTGTTACCATTAAGTCAACCAAGCTGAAAACAGTAAAATCAGGCGCTTTCAAGAGCATTTACTCCAAAGCTACCATAAAAGTTCCGTCCAAGAAGCTTTCCGCATACAAGAAGCTTCTGAAAAACAAAGGACTGAGCTCAAAAGCAAAGATCAAAAAATAAACTATGAGGGATACTGGCTGGTACGGTAATTTGCCGTGCCAGCCATATCCATTCAGGAACAGAGGAGATAAACCTATGCGTTTGCAAAAAGACACACCGCTTAAAGTGCTTTTTTTCAGCAGCTTTTTCTTCTTCGGTTTGTTTAAAGAATACGCAGCGTGTCTGTACACAGGACTTTGGGGGCTGTACTTGTTCGTATTTACAGGAAAGAAAAAAGAATGGAAATTTTACCTGAATCAGGAAAGCCTGTCCGTTCTTATCATTACAGCTTTTTATTTCTTAAGCTGCCTCTACGGAATAGACAAAGGCATGAGCCTGATCGGGGCAATGCGGATGCTGGGAGTGGCTTTTTTCATGGTGCTTGCCATGCAGCTTTCAGAGGAAGGGCGAAACAGATTACTTACGCTGGTTCCGTGGATCGGAGTCTGCATGACGATCATTGGAATCCTGTCAAAGCCTTTTGCACCGATCAGGGATTTTTTCTATGTGGCAGACAGATTGGGCGGCTTTTTTCAGTACCCTAATGTATATGCGCTTTTTTGCCTGACCGGGATTCTGATCGTGGCGAAAGAGAGAGAAGAAAAGCATGTGCCAAAGACGTGGCTCACCATTTTCCAAGTGATCGTTCTCATGAGCGGAATTATGCTTTCCGGAAGCAGGACAGTTTTTTTCCTGGTGGTTGGGGCTGCGGTCGTTGCCGCAGTGCGGCGCAAAGAGATGCGTATCCCCGTGTTGATCGGGCTTGCGGCGGTTCTGGTGCTTTCGCTGGCTTATGTGGCTGTGTCCGGCAATTACCAGAATGTGGGGCGTTTTCTGACAGCGTCTTTTTCCTCCAGTACCCTGATCGGACGTATTATTTATGCCAGGGATGGTCTGAGTCTGCTGCTTTCGCACCCGTTTGGATTGGGATATCTGGGATATTATTATCTGGAACCGGAAATCCAGACAGCTTTTTACAGCGTGCGTTTTATCCACAATGACTTTTTACAGCTTGCTCTGGATGTGGGCGTGCTTCCATGTATCCTTTTTGCGGTGATGTATCTGAAAAACATTTTTTCGAAAAGGCATTCTTTTTGGGAACGGCTGATATTGGGCGTGATAGGACTTCATTTCCTGGTGGATTTTGACCTGGAATTTATATCCGTCTGGTATCTTCTCATCATTCTTTTGCAAGTGGATCACGGAAAAGAAGTACAGATTAGTGCGGAAAAGCAGAGGGCTGCGGGTTTTGCGGCAGTCCGTATCTGTGCTGCGGTACTGGCGTTAGCAGCGCTGTACTTCGGCTGTGCCATGATCCCAAGATATGTGGGAAATCCGGGATTAAGCTCAAGGCTTTTGCCGCTGTACACGGAAAGTAATGTAGAAACCCTTGTGCGGGAGGATGACGCAGACACAGCAGAGACTCTGGCAAAAAAGATACAAAAGCAGAACAGATATATTGCTGAAGTATATGATGTTTTGTCAGTGACAGCGTATCAGAGAGGGGATTATGAAGAAATGATCTCCGATAAAAAGAAGTCCCTGAGTCTGCAAAAATATAACATGGAAGCTTACGAACGGTATGTACGGCGTCTCGCCCAGGCTATCGAAGTGGAAAGCCAGGCGAACCGCGCCGATACCACAGTATACCTGCTGGAAGCTGTGGCAGAGGTGCCTGTAATTCTGGAAAATGTGGAAAAAGGCACGGATGAACTGGCTTACCGGACAAGGGATATTCCGGATTTTACCCTGGATGAGGATATCCAGGAGTATATCGAAAGCGTCCGCCAGCTTCTGGGGTCATAAGCACTAAGTCTCAGGAAACAGTTCCCTGAGCTTCAGCAAAGCATTTTTTTCAATTCGTGAGACGTAGGAGCGGCTGATATGGAGACGTTTGGCTATTTCCTTCTGAGTCTGCTCCTCCTCACCGAAAAGGCCGAAACGGCAGGCAATTACCTGGTATTCCTTGGGAGTGAGAACGGCTTCCATGGAATTCAAAAGGTAACGGACATCCTCCCTGGTGGAATAATCTTCCACGATGTCTACGGGAGGACTCTCAATCACATCAAGAAGACTGATCTCATTCCCCTCTTTATCCGTTCCAATATGCTCATACAGTGAGACTTCTTTGGAGTATTTTTTCTTTGAGCGGAGCATCATCAGCAGTTCGTTATCAATGCACCGGGCCGCGTAGGTGGACAGGCGGACGGATTTACAGGAGTCAAAGGTGGAAATGGCTTTGATAAGCCCAATGGTGCCTATGGAAATCAAATCGTCAAGATCAACCTCCGCCCCCTGGTACTTTTTTACTACATGGGCCACAAGGCGCAGATTGCGCTCAATGAGAATATTCTTTGCTTCCAGATCGCCCCTCTGGTATTGCTGAAGATAGAATTTCTCCTCGGCCAGCGTCAAAGGTTTTAAAAAGGTTTTCAAATCTTCACCTCAAAGGGGATTTCTATATAGTTTATGAAAAGAAGCGGACTTTCGTGCTTTTCCAACAAAAGAATGTTTTTCGGATATAGCTCGACGAAATCAGAATCACCCAGATACGGGACAACGTAGGCATCTCCGAATACTGGATCGTTGAAAATAATAGAAAACCATATTATTTCATAGTTGTGCTTACAGTAAGTTATGATAGAGTGAAGGGGAAAGCGATTACAGTAAGGATGCGGGATCCGCCCTACGTTCCGGCGAAAAATCCATGCGGTGCACATTTGCCATCATTGAGGAAAAGACCCGTGGGATTTATGCTTTACAGCAAGCTGGGGCGGTATTAACTTTTATGAAAATGCACGGAAGGGTGCTTATGCAGGTTTGACAGAGCTTTTGCCGGAGCTGGCTCCGGAGACCTCCTCCTTATCTACCAGCAGCATCTTTGCCAACCAGCCGCTGTACTGGGATATGGAAGAAAAGACGGAGCAACTGTAAAGGATCCTTCAAATGACAGAAAAGCTGGTAAGTTTGTTGCTGAAATGTGTAATGGATGGCCGGATTCTGTTGATTTCCCGGACAACTACGATGTTTCCAAAATGAGTATGTGTACAGAGGACATTGCACCCGCTGTTGCTGTATCCAATACAAGAACAGTCATCAAAAACGGCGCTGGTCCAAACGCTGCAGTGGCTGTGAATTCCCAGTCTGAAAATATCGAAAAAGCAGTGGAGTTGATCGAGCTTTTGAATACGGATGACGAACTGTATATGCTGATCACCCAGGGCGAAGAAGGGGTAGACTATGTTTACGACGAAGACGGCAACTACTCTCTGGTTGACGGAAAATACAATTTTAACTACAACGAATGGCAGATCGGACAGTCCTATAGCCCGGACTTTACAAGAGCGCTGTATGCTCAGAACGAATCCGGTGAAAATCAGAAGAAGGCACAGTCTATGGTATTCGAGGCTGATAAGACAGCAGACGTATCTCCTCTGACTGGCTTCGTATTCGATTCCTCAGCCGTAAAGACTCAGATCGCAAACTGCTCTTCTGTTATCACAGAAATGGTACCTGCACTGAGCAATGGCGATCTTGATCCGGAAAAAGCAGTTCCTCAGTTCCTTGAAAGACTGGAAACCGCAGGTGTAAATGACATTATCGCTGAAAAGCAGGCTCAGTTAGATGCCTGGCTGGCAGCAAAATAATAAGCAAGTTTTGACAAGCAGGGTGCCGCATGTGCGGCGCCCTTTTGGGCGTTATGGGATTTTAGGTAATGATTGTTGGAAATCAGAGCAATGACAGGATTTTAAAGTTGAAAAGATGTGCTGATGAAAGACGAAATAAATTCCGAAAGGAGATTGAAATACGGGACAAAAATTATTATAATGGACTAAACTGAGATACACCACAGACTCTGTTTGTGGTGTATCGTACTTATATGATAAAATAGGATGGTCATAAAAACTAAGGACATAAGGTGAAACGCATTGAAAAAAAAGATTGAACAGCTTTTAAATGGAAAGTTTGAATACGAACAGCCGCAGCTTATCTTTTCCCAGGAAAAGATTTCCGTGACATTAAAGGCAGGGGAGAGCAGAAGGTGTGATGTTTATATCGGGACAGAGGATAACCGGAAGATCCGGGGCTATGTTACCTCATCCAGCAGGCGCGTCGTCCCTGGTGTTGATAAGTTTTCCGGCACCACAGTGGGGATCCCATACGGGGTGGATGCAGCAGGGCTGAATCCGGGCGACAGCCTGAAGGGATGGCTTTGCTTTACCACCAACATCGGTGAGTATCGGCTTTCTTTTGAAATACAGATTGAAAGGGAAGAGGTCTTAAGCACCGCAGGCATTGTAGAGAGCGTGGAAGCCTTTACACAGATTGCGAAACGTGACTTCCGGGAAGCCTTCCGTATTTTTACGGACAAAGGATTCCCCATGATCCTGAAGGATGAGAGTAAAAAGATCAGGGCGCTTTACGGGGGATTATCCCAGCAGCCGGTGACTTACCAGCACCTGGAGGAATTCCTCATCGCAGCGGAGCAGAAGGAGAGAGTGACCATTTCCCTGAATGATGAGGGAAATCAGTTTTATAAAGTGACCGATTCCACCCAGGAATCCTTTTATATTCAGAAAAGCGGATGGGGACATCTGCGTCTGGACATTGAGACAAGGGGCGCTTTCCTGGAAGTGACAAAAAAAGTGGTGACGGATGACGATTTCATCGGCAGCCACTATGAGGTAGAATATCTTATTCACCGGGAAAAGCTGGGAGAAGGCAATCAGTTTGGACAGATCGTGGTGAAAAGCCCGTATCAGGAGCTGTTTTACCAGATCCTTGCCACAACAAGCCCCAAGGTTGAGGTGAATGTAAATGTAGTTGAAAAACAGCACCGCCTGTCCCTGCTGAAGGATTCTCTGGATTATCTGTGCAGCCTTGCCGCGGCAGATGCGGGAAAAGAGGAAAAAGACAGGCCGGATGTGTATATGGATTTCGGGACCTGGGCGGCAAGCAGTCATTATGTCCTGAATCAGCTCCATGAGGCAGGCTGTACTTATCCGGAATACCAGATGTACGAGGCAATGCTTTGTCATCTGGAAAAAAACGATGAGCAGGCCGCAGAGATACTGGAGCGCTATCAGGATAAAGCCTTTACAAAGGACGACCTGGAGTTTGCGGGGGTCTATCTGTACCTGTGTACCCTCACCGGAATTTACCGGGATAAGGCCAATGCTCTTTCCAGGATCCAGAATTTTTATATGCAAAAGGGAGACAGCTTTCTGCTGCTGTGGATCCTTCTGAAGATGGATCCGTCCTATACGGCGTCTCCGTCCAAAGCGCTTTTTGCAATGGAAGAGCAGTTTGAGCGCGGATGTAAAAGTCCTTTCCTTTATCTGGAAGCATGGAAAAGGGTATGCAAAGATATGTCGCTGCTTCACCGCCTGAACAGCTTTTGGGGCCAGGTGTTCCTTTTTGCCTCCAGGAAAAAACTGCTGACAGAGGAGCTGACCATGCGTCTGGCTTATCTGTCAGGCTATGAGAAAAACTATAATGAGAGCATCTACCGTGCCATGGCGATGGGGTACGAGGAGTTTCCTTCGGATGACACGCTGGAAGCGATTTGCAAATATATTATGAAGGGAAATCCCAGGAAACCGGAATATTTCCGCTGGTTTTCCATGGCAGTGGAGCATGGACTGCGGCTGACAAGACTTTATGAGTATTATGTGGAGACTATGGACACATCTTCTGTAAAGGAGCTTCCCAAGGCGCTTCTCATGTATTTCTCTTATAACAACGATACCATCGGGGATGCCAAGAAAGCCTATATGTATGCCTGTGTGATCGCCAATAAGGAAACGGATCCGGTATCCTATGAGCGGTACATGCAGGGAATGTCAGATTTTGCCAGGAAAAAGCTTGCAGAAGGCAAGATGAATGAGAATTATGCGGCTATTTACCAGGAATTTCTCATGAATCCCAGGAAAAAAGCAGACGGCGATGCCATTTCCAAAAAGTTTTTTACGTACAGACTTTTCTTTGACGATAAAAAAGTTCGTTACGTCAGTGTGCGGCACAGCCAGCTAAAGCAGGAGGAGGTCTATTCCTGCGTGCAGGGAGTGGCATATCCGAAGATCTATACGGATGACGCGGTGATCCTCTTTCAGGATGAAAAGCAGAGACGGTACTCTGCGACGGTGGATTACAGCCTGAAAAAGATGTTTGATGACAAGGACCAGGTGGAGCAGGTGCTGCGCCTTGGGGTGACGGAGCCGGGAGTTTTGCTTCATTATTGCGAGTCTGTGCCTCTTTGCCGGGAGAATCTTGATATTTTCCAGAAGCTTGTGGAATCCGAAGCTTTTGCAGATGATTATAAGCGGGCTGTGCGCCGGAAGATGCTGGATTATTATGCTGGTCATATTCATGGGGAGGATCTGGACGACTATCTGAAAAAGATGGATTACCGGGAATACGCCCTTGTGGATAAGGAAACACTTTTGTCAGTGCTGATCTCCAGAGGACTGTTTACCCAGGCGATCGGAGTTGTGGAGGAGTTTGGCTTTGAGGGGCTGGATATGAGGAGCCTTCTGAAGCTTACCAGCCGAATGATCGTGCGTTGCGATATGGCAGAGGATGAGGAGCTTCTTGCGTTGGCAAGCGATGTGTACAGAAGCGGATTTTATGACGAGGTGATCCTGAAATATCTGATGCTTTACCGGTTCGGTCCGCTGGATGAGATTTTCTCCATTTGGAAAAGCGCTGTGGGCTTTGAGATGGATACTTATGAGCTGGAAGAGAAGCTCCTGCAGCTTTTGATCTTTACATCGGATTACAGAAAAGAAGGGGAGGCAGTTCTGGAGGACTATATCAGGCAGTCGGGCCGGGAATGGCTTGTGAGCGCTTATCTGACCCAGGTTTCCTATGGCATTTTCGTGAAGGAATATGCCATGAGCAGCTTTATAAAGAATTGTCTGGTGAACGCCTACATGCAGAAATGGTCTGTGAACCAGGTGTGCCACCTGGCGCTCTTCAAGGCGCTTTCCAGAGAAAAGGGCAGAAAAGAGTCTCTTCTGAACATGGAAAAGGAGCTTTTGAAAGAATGTGTGGAGGGCGGAATGGAATTTGCCTTTTTCCGAAAGCTTTCCCCGCAGCTTTTAAGCCCTTACCAATTGGACGATAAGACCTGCGTGGAGTACCATGCAGGCCCGAAGGCAAAGGTGACCATCGTTTATGCTCTTGATACAGGGCTTGGTATGGAGCTGGAATATAAAAGTGAGCCGCTGCGCAATGTATACGAAGGGATTTTTACGAAAACCTTTACTCTTTTCTACGGGGAGACGCTGCATTATTATTTCCGGATAGAGCAGGGCGGCAAGGTGAAAAACACCTCTGAGCGTGCGCTGACCATGAATAAGATCGAGGGCACGCCCTTCAGCAAGTATCAGTTGATCAACCAGATCCTTTCTGCCAGAAGGCTGGACAAGGAAGGAGAGGTGCTTACAAAGATGAAGCAGTATCTCCGCCAGGAGCAGTACGTAAAGGATATGTTTGCCATCGAGAAAGAGGATTAAAATATGAATGAAATTCGTGACTTGATTGTTGGAATAGACTTTGGAAAGGAATACTCCCAGATCTGCTATTATGACCGAAAAGGGGAGGAACCTCATTCAATTTCCATGAAGGTGGGAACAAACGAACTGGAAGCGCCTACCTGTATCTGCCGGAGAGCGGAGCACGGCGATTACTGCGTTGGACTGGAAGCCGTGTATTTTGCCAGGGAAAAGGGCGGCGTGCTGGTGGATAACCTCTATGAGATCTGCGGGAAGGAAGACGCTGTGCAGGTTGCGGGGGAGAGCAAAAAGCCGTGGGAGCTTCTGGCTGTTTTTCTGAAGGGAATGCTGAAATTCCTTGGTGTGATGGAGGTGGTAAAAAACACCAAATGCCTTGTGATCACCACACCATCCCTTTCGGAGATACAGGTGTATAACTTGGAAAAGGCGTGCGAGCTTCTGGGATTTCCAAGGGGAAAATATATGCTGCTGGATTACGGTGAGAGTTTCTATTACTATGCTTTGACACAGAAGCGGGAAACCTGGAACAGAAGCGTGGGTTGGTATGCGTTTCACCAGGACAAAGTGACATTCCGGCGTCTTGTGATGAATGGCGGGTCGCGGCCTATACTTGTGCGTCTGGAGGGACCGCAGGAAACGGAGCTGACTCCGTCGGGAGGACAGGGCACGGAAGGGGATGACGGAAAAAGAGACGGGGATTTCTATGCCTTTGTCCAGAAGACCCTGGGAACGGAGCTGTATTCCAGCATCCAGATCACCGGACCCGGTTTTGAACAGCGATGGGCAAAAAAATCCATCGGTCTTCTCTGCCAGCAGAGGCGGAAGGTCTTTTACGGAAATAACCTGTTTGCAAAGGGAGCCTGCGCAGCGGGAAAAGAAAAGCTGGAGGACAAGAATCTGAAGGGCTACCGTTATATGAGTCCTGCGCTGGTACTCTGTGATGTGGGGATGGATATGCGTGTGATGGGCTCCCCGACCTATTATCCGCTCATTGAGGCAGGAAAGAACTGGTATGAGTGTAAGGCTTCCTGTGAACTGATCCTGGATGATACCCAGGAGCTGGTGTTTGCGGTGAACCGGTTTGGAGAGTCTGAGAAGAAGCGCGTTGTGATGCCGCTGCCCGGTCTGCCCAAAAGACCCAATAAGACCACCAGGCTTTTGCTGGAGCTGGCTTACGTTTCGCCAAAGGAGTGCAGGATCCGGGTGGAAGACCTGGGCTTTGGAGATATGTTCCCGTCCAGCGGGAAGGTGTGGAAGGAAGCTGTGGAGTGGTAAAGGAGGCGAAGTGAATGAGCGGATATATTTTGTGTCAGACGAAAAAAGCGAAAAACCCGTATTTTATTGAGAACATCAGCACCAATATCTATTCTCTGGAGGAGCTTTGCTATTACCTGTACCATAATCTCTATCTGGTGGACAGGTCTATTATAAATGAAGGGCTTTGCACTTGGATTTCGGAGGAGCTTGAGCTGCCCAGGCTGGCTGCAAAGATCAAGCCTCATCTTGGTAAGTTTGCCAGCATGGAGGATGTGATGTATCCGATATTTAAGGAGATCAATTATCTCAGCTATGAGGAGCTTAAGGTGCTGAACGGAAAGCTTGCAAGGCTGGATGTGGAGTCCCCTCTTCTGCGAGAGAAGCGGAAGGGCGATGCCCTGGTGGAAAACAGTATGTACGTGAATGCGATCCATGTTTACCAGAACCTTCTGAAAAAAGAAGGGCTGGAGGCTGCAAAGGAAGGCCTGACGGAAAGCATTTACCATAACCTGGGCTGTGCCTACAGCTATCTCTTCCAGATGGAAAAGGCTGTGGAGTGCTTTGAAAAAGCATATGAGCTGGGAAAAACAGAGGAAGCGCTGAAGTGCTTTTTGCTGGCGTACCGCAGCGTCAAGACCCCTATTGAGTATGAGAGCAAGCTGACAGAGCTCGCCGTATCGGATGAGCAGAAGGCGGAGATTTCGAACATCCTGGAGAAATTCGCCAAAAAGCCTGAGATTCCCGTATACTCCCAGCACGTGGACGAAATGCTGGAGCAGTTTACCAGGGATTATCATAGAAGTACCGGGTCGTGAACGCCAGGATACCCATATCTGGTTTCGCGGATGTGCCAGCTTGTGGATGAAAAATTATCGGGAACAAGAAGGGAATGTTACTGTGGCAATTGCCAACCGGATTTTTGAGACAAAAATGTATGATTGGTTTCTGGCAGACATGGCGATAGACAGTGATATGTATCGCGCTGCATCCATGGACAAGAACCAGTTTATCGTTTCGGAAATGCTGCAGATGAATCGGGTTATGGAGAAATTCCCCTTTTTCTCTTGACATCAAGAAATCCTTATGCTACTATATGCACATACTTTTGCGTGGTAGAGTGGCTACGTGATAAATAAGGAAAATTGGAAAGAGGAGAATATATGATGAAGAAAAAGACTTTAGCCGTTGTTCTGGCAGCAGCAATGACAGTGGGAATGGTTTCTGGCGTGACCGTTTATGCAGATGCGGACAGCAAGACTCTGGTTGTTGGCTTTGACGCAGAGTATCCGCCGTTTGGCTACATGGATGATAATGGTGAGTACGTAGGCTTTGACCTTGACCTGGCACAGAAGGTTTGTGACAATCTGGGCTGGGAGCTGGTAAAGACCCCGATCAACTGGGATTCCAAGGATATGGAGCTGAACGCAGGAAATATCGATTGTATCTGGAACGGCTTTACCATCAACGGACGTGAGGACGATTACACCTGGTCTGACGCTTATCTGAATAACGAGCAGGTTATGGTGGTAGCAGCAGATTCCGGCATTGAGACTCTTGCTGATCTGGCAGGAAAGGATGTTATAGTTCAGGCTGCATCCGCGGCACTGGATGCTCTGAACAGCGATGATAATAAGGAGCTGACAGAAAGCTTTGGCTCTCTTACAGAAAATCCGGATTACAATACTGCTTTCATGAACATTGATTCCGGCGCAGCAGACGCAGTTGCAGTAGATATCGGTGTTGCAAAATATCAGCTTTCCCAGAGAGAAGAAGGCAAATACGTAATCCTTGAGGAGCCGATCCAGAGCGAGCAGTACGGCATCGGATTCAAGAAAGGCAACGAAGAACTGAAAGACACCGTATGGGCAGAGGTTATGAAGCTGTACGAGGCTGGTGAGGTTGACAAGCTGGCTGAGCAGTACGAAGTAGCAGATATGCTTTGCCTGGGTGATGAGGCTGAGGACACAGCAGCAGAAGAGGAAGCAGCAGAATAATTTGAGACAAAATAATTTAAGAGAAGAGGGTACAGTTTGCACCCTCTTCTCTTTGTTCCGCAGGAGCAATCTCATTTGAATGTAAAAGGAGAAATAACATGAGTCTAAGCGTAATGTTACAACAGCTTGCCAGCGGCATGATCATCACAGTGGAAATTTTCTTTGTGACGCTGATCTGCTCCCTTCCCTTGGGTCTGCTTGTCTGTTTTGGGAGGATGTCAAAGAATCCGGTTATCCGTGCCGTTGTATCGGCGTACATATCCATCATGCGCGGCACGCCGCTGATGCTTCAGTTGATGGTCGTATATTTCGGACCATATTTTATTTTCGGGATCAGGATTTCCAGAGGGTACAGCCTGATCGCCGTATTCATTGCCTTTACCATCAATTATGCAGCCTATTTTGCAGAAATCTACAGAGGCGGCATCGAATCCATGTCTGTGGGGCAGTATGAGGCGGCAAAAATCCTGGGCTACAGCAAAGCGCAGACATTCTTCCGTATTATTCTGCCGCAGGTCATTAAGAGGATCCTACCGTCTGTTACGAATGAGGTCATCACCCTGGTAAAAGATACCTCCCTGGCATTTGTGGTAGCCGTGGCGGAAATGTTCACCATAGCAAAGCAGATCGCCAGCTCCCAGACAACTATGATGCCATTTGTGATCGCCGCAGTTTTCTACTATATCTTTAACCTGATCGTAGCGATCGTGATGGAAAAGGTGGAGAAAAAACTGGATTACTATCGTTAAGATCGTTTATTATAGAGAGGATTTTCTTTATGAAATTATTTGAGATGAAACACATCAAAAAAAGCTTCGGCGCGCTGGACGTGCTGCATGACATTTCTCTGGAGGTGGATCAGGGAGAGGTCTTAAGCATTATTGGTCCCTCCGGTTCGGGAAAGTCCACCCTACTGCGCTGTGCCACAGGACTGGAAACCGCAGATTCCGGAGAGATCATCAAGCACGGAGAAGTAGGGCTGGTATTTCAGAACTTCAACCTGTTTCCGCACTTTTCCGTCATGAAAAATATTACGGATGCGCCCATTAAAGTGCAGAAACGAAATAAAGACGAGGTGTTTTCCCAGGCAAGAGAACTGCTGAAAAAAATGGGGCTTTCTGACAAGGAGAATGCGTATCCCTATCAGCTTTCCGGCGGGCAGCAGCAGAGGGTTTCCATAGCCAGGGCACTTTGCATGAACCCGGAGATCCTGTTTTTTGACGAGCCTACTTCCGCTCTGGATCCGGAGCTGACAGGAGAAATCCTGAAGGTTATCCGGGATTTGGCTGCAGAACATATCACCATGGTGATCGTAACACATGAGATGAGCTTTGCAAGAGATATCTCCGACAGGATCATTTTTATGGACGACGGTTATATTGCGATCGAAGGC